>NZ_JBVVPS010000014.1:0-177548 GCF_055811355.1 Bradyrhizobium sp. WSM4873
CGCCCTCCCCGCGGCCCCCCCAACGCGCTTGCACCTGGGCCTATCAAACCCCCCGCCCGGGCGCCACGCCGGCAGGCGGGGCGCGGCCTAATATTCCCCCGGCCCCGGGGGCGGCGCCGCGGGCGCCGATGACGACGTTGGAGGCCGAGCCGCCGTCATAGTTGAACGCCATCACCGGCGAGCCGAGCTCGTCGAGCTTGACGTGGCGCGCGCCGTAAAGCCCGCTCTCCTCGCGGACGCAGAACAGCAGCGTGATCGGCGGATGATCGAGCTTCTGCTTTTCGAGCTCGGCTGCCAGCGTCACCAGCACGCCGCAGCCGCAGCGGTTGTCGCCGCCGAGCGCGGTCTTGGCCTCGTTGACGATCTTGCGACCGGACTTCTTCGGCCTGGCGCCGGCGCACAGCGGCACAGTGTCCATGTGGGTCATGAACATGATGCGCGGCTGGTTGTGCAGCGCGCCGCGGCCGGGCAGGTCGACGATGAGGTTGCCGGTCTCGGTCGGCACGGGAATGCGCGTATTGGCGTCGTCGAGCCGGATCGCCTTCGCCGGCACGCCGCTTTCCTTCAGCGCGGCCGTGAGCTCACGCCCGATCGCGGCCTCCTGTCCGGTGACGCCCTCGACGGCGAGAAAGCGCATGAGGCGGTCAGTGGCGGCTTTGGTGTCGACAGGCATGAGATGTCCCCTTGATGCAGGGCTCTACTCTATCGCCGGTCTTGGCGAGGTATAGACCAAAAAAACCAGCGCGCCGACGCCAAGCATGGCTGCCATGAACAGCAGCACCGCCGGCAGCCCCGCGAAGGCGGCCACCGCGCCGGTGACCGACTGCATCAGCGCCGCGCCGAGGAAGAAGGCGAGGTTGATCGCCGCGAGCGCCTTGCCCGCGACCTGGGCGTCGACCAGCTGCCGCGACATGCCGAACAGCAGCGGCTGCGCCGAGGTCGCCAAGCCAATGAGCACGAACAGCACGAGGTCGTATTGCGGCGGCATCACGGGAAGGCCGAGCAGCATCGAGACGGCATAGTGCGGCGCCCCTAACGCCATCAGCGCCAGCAGCAATGCGCCGACCAGGTGCGTTCCGGCCACCAGCGCGCGGCGGCGGCCGATCCTGCGGTCGATCATGCCGACGAGAAGCGGACCGGCAATCATCGCGAGCGTGAACGCGCCGAGCTGGTTGCCGGCCTCGACTCGCGACAATCCCTTGACCTGCATCAGCCACGGTCCGCCCCACAGGCCGCGCAGCACCAGCGAGGTCGCGAGCGACACCAGCGCCAGCGCGATCAGGCCGCGCAAGGGCCGCGAGAGTCCGAGCCTGAGCACCTCGATCATCTGCGACAGCGGCGAGGACTCGTCCTTGTGCTCGGCGGGCTGGCTCGGCACCAGCAGGAACACCGCGAGTGCCACGGCGACGCCGCCGAGGCCTGCGATCCAGAACCCGGCGCGCCAGCCGTAGGTGTCGACCACGAAAGCGAGCGGGCTCGACGACAACAGCATGCCGATATTGCCGATCGAGAGGATCGCGCCCGACCACAGCCCGAAGCGCGCGGCCGACAATTGCTTGGCCGCCAGTGTCATCGGGCACATCAGCATGCCGGAGGTGGCAACGCCCAGCAGCACCTGACCGACCGCGAAGCTTTCGGCTCCCGTCGCGAATCCCGACGCGATGGCGCCGACCACGGTTCCCGCGAGCAGGCTCAGCGACACCGGCCGCACGCCAAAGCGGTCCATCGCCGCACCGACCGGGATCTGCGCAGCCGCAAACGCGAACGGGTAGACCGAGGTGAGGCTCGCCAGCGCCTGCGGTTCGATGCCGAAATCCGCCGCCATCAGGTCGAGGCTGACCGCCGGAATGGTGCGCAGCAAGGTCGAGAGCATGTGCCCGCAGGCGAGCGCGAGCAACGCAAGGATCAGCGCGCGGGTGGCTCCCGCGTCGTTGGTGGCGGCGGTGGTCATGGGCGTTCCGTCCCGGCAAGGTTTCGGGTGGGGTTACATGATTGGCGGGTGCATGCCAACATCGGGACCGCCATGCCCGCAATGCCATGGACGCACAAGGCGATGGACACGTAAGGCAATGGGCACGCAAGGCAAGTGACATCATGTATCTCGGCATCGACCTCGGCACCTCCGCCGTCAAAATCGTTCTGGTCGACGACGCGCAGCGCGTGGTGGCGAGCCGCAGCCGGTCGCTGACGGTCAACTCGCCGCGTCCCGGCCATTGCGAGCAGGACCCGGCGCAGTGGATCGAAGCCACCTTCGCGACGCTGGACGCCTTGACGGCAGATCACGCTCGCGAACTGGCCGAGGTCGAGGGCATCGGCCTGTCCGGCCAGATGCACGGCGCGACGCTGCTCGACGCCGGTCACGCGCCATTGCGGCCCTGCATTCTCTGGAATGACGGACGGTCCTTTGCGGAATGCGCCGAGCTGGAGCGGCGCTGGCCCGCCTTGCGGACGACGACAGGCAACAAGGCGATGCCGGGATTCACCGCGCCAAAACTGCTTTGGGTCGCCAGGCACGAACCGGAGATCTTCGCGGCGACAAAACTCGTGCTGCAACCAAAGGCCTATCTGCGCCTGGTGCTGACGGGCGAGGCGATCGAGGATGTCTCGGACGCCTCGGGTTCGCTGTGGCTCGATGTTAACAGCCGCGATTGGTCGGATGAGGGGCTCGCCGCGACCGCACTATCGCGCCGGCAGATGCCGCGCCTCGTCGAGGGCTGCGCGCCGTCGGCACGGCTGCGGAGCGAGTTGGCGCAGCGCTGGGGCATGACCAGGCGGCCGATGATCGCCGGCGGGGCCGGCGACAATCCGGCAGGAGCCGTCGGCATCGGCGCCATCAATCCCGGCGCAGCCTTCATTTCGCTCGGAACCTCCGGCGCATTGCTGGTGCCGACCGAGACGATCGCGGCCAACCCGGAGCGGGTCGTGCACACGTTCTGTCACGCCGTCCCGGATAGATGGATTCAAGCCGGCGCGATCCTCTCGGCGGCATCGTGCCTGGCCTGGATCGCCCGGCTGTTGGGGACTTCCGAGGCCGACCTGCTGGCGCCGCTCGGGTTGCGCCCGCGGGCGCCGTCGCCGGTCAGCTTCCTGCCGTACCTCTCCGGCGAACGCACCCCGCACGATGACCCCGATGTGCGCGGCATGCTCGATGGCCTCAGTCACGCCACCGATCGTGACGCGATCGTGCAGGCCGTGCTCGAAGGCGTCGCCTTCGCGCTTGCCGATTGCCGGGACGTTCTCGCCGAGACTGGACTGGCGATCGCGGAGGCCGATGTCATCGGCGGCGGTTCGCGGTCGCGGTTCTGGTTGTCGGTGCTGGCCAATGTCCTGAACATGCCGGTGCATCGCTTTGCCGACGGCGAGACGGGCGCGGCGTTTGGTGCGGCGCGGCTCGGCCGCCTCGCCGTCACCGGGGAGACGATCGATTCCGTCTGCACCGCGCCACGGCGCGTCGAGACGTTCGAGCCCGACCGCGCGCTTGCACAAGCCTATGCCGAGCGGCTTCCGCAATGGCGCCGCCTGTACCGGCCGCGGCGCTGATCGCGATACGCGATGATGTGGCGAAGAAAAGGCATCACGCGCGAGATCGGTTCCGTCTGCAAAAGATAAAAGCAGCGCCGGACCGTGCATCGGCGTGCGGGAGGTATTGCCCTGCGCCACAACCTTTTGTTTAATGCTTGCACCCGCGCCAGGGACCAACGAGACGCGGGTGAGATTGCGATGCCGCCGTCGGCGCGTCGGGGAGGTGTGATGAGCGAGCCCATCCTCGAGATGCGCCGGGTCTCCAAATCGTTCTTCAGCATCAAGGCGCTGCGCGACGTCGACCTCACCGTCTACGCGGGCGAGATCCACGCATTGATGGGCGAGAACGGCGCCGGCAAATCCACCCTGATGAAGATCCTGTCGGGCGCCTACCGGCCGGACCCTGGCAGCGAAATCCGCATCGACGGCCAGCCCGTGCAGATCAGCGGTCCGCTCGGTGGCCGCGCGGCCGGCATCGCGATCATCTATCAGGAGCTCTCGCTCGCCCCCAATCTGAGCGTCGCCGAGAACATCTATCTCGGTCGCGAGGTCTCGCGCGGCGGCTTGCTGGCGCGCGAGGCGATGCAGGCCGGCGTCGGTCCGATCCTGGCGCGGCTCGGCGCGGATTTCACGCCACAGACGCAGGTCGCCAATCTCTCGATGGGCCAGCGCCAACTGGTCGAGATCGCGCGCGCGCTGCACGCCCGCTCCAGGATCCTGATCATGGACGAGCCGACCACCGCGCTGTCGGCCGGTGAGAGCGAAAGGCTGTTCGCGCTGATCCGCCAGCTGCGCGCCGAAGGTCTCGCCATCATCTACATTTCCCATCGCATGGACGAGGTCTACGCGCTCGGCGATCGGGTCACCGTGCTGCGCGACGGCACGCTGGTCGGTTCGCTCGACAAGGGCGACATCCGCGCCGACACCATCGTCCGGATGATGGTGGGACGCGACGTCTCCTCCTTCTACAAGAAGGAGCATGATCCCAGGAATGAGGCGCGGTCGGGAGCTCCGGTGCTCGCGGCCGTCGACATCGCCGACGGCAGGCGCGTCAAGGGATGTTCGCTGACGGTGCATGCGGGCGAGGTCGTCGGCCTTGCCGGCCTGGTCGGCGCCGGCCGCACCGAGCTTGCACACCTCATCATCGGCGCCGCGCCGATGGTCTCGGGCCATGTCGAGATCGACGGGCGCGCGGTCTCCATCCGCACGCCCGGCGAGGCGCTGGACGCCGGCATTGCCTATCTCACCGAGGACAGGAAGGCGCTCGGCCTGTTCCTCGACATGTCCTGCCTCGACAACATCAATCTCGCGGTGCTCGGCCGGGATGCGAAATTCGGCGGCATACTCGACCGCGACAAGGCCCGCGACCGCGCCAAACGCGCGTTCGCGGGGCTCGGCATCCGTGCTGCGAATGTCGGTGTTCCCGCCGGCGGGCTTTCCGGCGGTAACCAGCAGAAAGTGCTGCTGTCGCGGCTGCTCGCGATCGGCCCGAAGATCCTGATCCTGGACGAGCCGACGCGCGGCGTCGACGTCGGCGCCAAGTCCGAGATCTATTCGATCATCGACAATCTCGCGAAGTCGGGCACCGCGGTTCTCGTCATCTCGTCCGACCTGCCCGAGATCATCGGCATCTGCGACCGCGTCGTCGTGATGCGCGCAGGACATATCGCCGGGCAGATCCGGCGCAACGCGACATCGCCGCTCGGTCAGGAGGAGATCATGGCCCTCGCCACCGGAACGGAGCAGCTCGATGCCTGAGAACGGCGCTTCCGCCAACACCGCCCCCGCTGCGCCCGGTCTTGCCGCCGCGCAGGAGACGAAGCGGCAGCGGACGCGGATGATCATTCGCGCGGTCGGCATGCTGCCGGTGCTGCTGTTGTTGTGCATCGGCTTTCACGTGCTGTCGGACGGCCGCTTCTTCACCGGCCAGAACATCGGCATCGTGGTGCAGCAGTCCGCGGTCAATACCGTGCTGGCCGCGGGCATGACCTTCGTCATCCTCACCGGCGGCATCGACCTGTCGGTCGGCTCCATCCTGGCGGCATCGGCGATGGCCGGGCTGATCATCTCCAAATTCCCGGATCTCGGAGTGCTGTGGTTGCCGGCCGCGGTGCTCACCGGCGGGGTCTTCGGCATTCTCAATGGCGGCTTGATCGCGCTGTTGCGCCTGCCGCCCTTCATCGTCACCCTGGGGTCGTTGACCGCCGTGCGCGGCGCGGCGCGGCTGCTCGGCGCCGACACCACGGTGTTCAATCCGTCGATCCCCTATGCCTTCATCGGCAACGGCGCCTTGACCCTCATCCCCGGCGTATTGTCGATTCCCTGGCTCTGGGTGATCGCGTTGCTGGTCATCCTGGTGTCGTGGCTGGTGCTCAAGCGCACCGTGCTCGGGGTGCACATCTACGCGGTCGGCGGCAATGAGAGCGCGGCGCGGCTCGCCGGCATCAAGGTCTGGGCCGTGCTGATCTTCGTCTATGGCGTGTCCGGCCTGCTTGCGGGCCTCGGTGGCGCGATGCAGGCGGCGCGGCTCTATGCGGCCAATGGCCTGCAGCTCGGCCAGTCCTACGAGCTCGACGCCATCACCGCCGTGATCCTGGGCGGCACCTCCTTTGTCGGCGGCATCGGCTCGATCTGGGGAACGCTGGTCGGCGCGCTGATCATTGCCGTGTTGTCGAACGGCCTGATCCTGATCGGCGTGTCCGACGTCTGGCAATATGTGATCAAGGGCCTGGTGATCATCGGCGCGGTGGCGCTGGACCGCTATCGGCTGCAGGGCTCGGCCCGGACTTGAGAGCAAGAAATGCAGCGGGCGCTGTGCCGTCATGTTCATTCCGTCACGGCAACTGGTCGCCGTACGGGAGATTCAATAGACCAGGGAGGAAGCCAATGTTGAAGTCGATCTCGTTTGCCGGCGCCGCGATGGCGCTCGTCCTGAGCTCTGCACCGTGCTTCGCCAAGGAGCTCAAGTCGATCGGCGTTTCGCTGGGCTCGCTCGGCAATCCGTTTTTCGTCGCGTTGTCGAAGGGCGCCGAGTTCGAGGCCAAGAAGACCAACCCCAACGTGAAGATCACCACCGTCGGGTTCGAATATGATCTCGGCAAGCAGGTCACCCAGATCGACAATTTCATTGCCGCCGGCGTCGACCTGATCCTGCTCAATCCCGGCGATCCCAAGGCGGTCGGACCGGCGATCAAGAAGGCGCAGGCCGCCGGCATCGTCGTCGTCGCCGTCGACACCGCGGCCGAAGGCGCCGACGCCACGGTGACCACCAACAACGTCCAGGCCGGCGAGATCTCCTGCCAGTACATCGTCGACAAGCTCGGGGGCAAGGGCGACGTCATCATCGAGAACGGCCCGCAGGTCTCCGCGGTGATCGATCGCGTCGTCGGCTGCAAGAACGTGTTCGGCAAGAACCCAGGCATCAAGGTCCTGTCCAACGACCAGGACGGCAAGGGCTCGCGCGAAGGCGGCCTTACGGTGGCGCAGGGCTATCTGACTCGCTTTGCCAAGATCGATGCCATCTTCGCCATCAACGATCCGCAGGCGATTGGCACCGACCTTGCGGCGCGTCAGCAGCAGCGCACCGGCATTATCATTACCGCGGTCGACGGCGCGCCCGACATCGAAGCCGCCCTCAAGGACCCGCAGGCGACGCAGATCCAGGCCTCCGCCTCGCAGGACCCGTTCTTCATGGCCCGCCGCGCCGTCCAGGTCGGCGTCAACATTCTCAACGGCCAGAAGCCGGCCTCCACCGTCGAGCTGCTGCCGTCCAAACTCGTGACGCGCGACAATGTCAAAGACTACAAGGGCTGGACCTCGGATCGGTCGCAGTAGCGCGCGGGAGACGGCCGGCGCCGGATGCGGCGCTGGCCGGCTTGCGTATTGGCTAGGCATGCAGCGGTTGACCGCGACTGGGTCGGCCGCGCTCTCCGACGTCCGCTTTTCGACACGAAGCGGGCCCTGGCTTCCAGTGGACCAGTTCAGCTTGTGCCCCAAAGGCGAAGTCGTGGCCGCTTTAGTCAAAATTGAGCATCTGCCAAGCCCGTGGTTGACAAAGGTTATCCGCACAACCTAGTGACGAGCCTTTATTTGGGCAGAACATAATGCCGATGATCTTGCCACTCGTTACCCGGCTCGGGGCACTCGTCGCCATCAGTCTTTGCCTATCGGGATGCGGAAGGACAGAGAGCTACCGATACAAGCTAACGTTGGCGGTCAGCACGCCTGATGGCGTTAAGCGTGGTTCGACAGTGATCAAAGTGACCTTTTGGGATGTTTCGTTCCCTGCGAAAGGCACGATGCACAAGCTCGATGGTGGGGCTCTCTATCTGGACCTCGGCCCAGGCATGCGTCCCCTGATCGCGTTGCTTACAAGTAGGCTCCACCGGAAATACGATGACGAGATCCGCTGGACGGAGGAGGCAGGGCCTGGAACCGACCTCGTGCTGCGGGCGTACGGCGAATCTTGGTCCCGAGAGTTTATGGATGATGTGCCACGCGTCGCGCGTTTGCGCGGCCCGCGCCAGATTGCTCCAAAAGATCTGCCGGATCTGGTGACGTTTGCGGACGTAAATGATCCGAGCAGCCTGATCGAAGTTGACCGCAATGATCTCCAAGCATCGCTAGGTGCGAATATTGCTTGGAATGACATTACGATCGAGAGCACCGACGAGCCGATTCCAAAGAGCATTGAGCAAAAGTTGCCCTGGCTATTGACCTACTTCGAAAAGAATCTGCGTCTCGACGGATCCAGTCTCACAGGCGAAGAGACGGTCGCCAACCGTCTGACCTGGTGGGATTTCATCCAATCTAGCGATTTGAAGAGGAGCAACTGACATGACGCCTAGCTTCCGACACTCGATCGATGCTCGGGATGTCAGCTTGTGGCCGGGCCCGTAGCCGACCTGTCCCGCGCAGCCGGTCCATGACCGCTTGTCACTCTTAGCCGACCTCGCGCCGCTTTGGCTCAGGTGCGGACATCAAGTTGCACCAGAATTGCGGTCGGACAATCCCAACGGGTCCCGCAGCGGCATCGTGTGTTGGTGGGTTGCGCCGCCGCGTCAATGCGTTACCACGATGAAGTCCGTGTCTTTTCCCGTCTCCTGGCTAATTCCGTTGTCGGAAACAATCAACGAAGAAGCCGGCGTCAGGAGTTCAGAGATCTTCTCAACCGTATCCTGGGGCATTTCGATACGGTTGAGCGCAGCGTTGGCTTTGTCGGGTAACGGTTCCGGCGCGGTTTGCTTCGCGGGCGCTTCTCGCCGTTTCGTGGCAGCTTCGGACATACGGGGCAATTCCTCCGGCATCGACACGACGCTCCAGCGAATAGCCGTTCCCTCGTTCTGGAATTCCATTGCGGTAAACACGTGCGTTCCCAGCGGCTCCTCCGGATTTTCGATCTTGACCGGGACATCAAACAACGGCGTGAAGCCCTGACGTACGAACAGCTTGCTCAACTTGCGACTGACGAAGATGGAGATCGGGACGATCTTTTTAGGCCCGCTTGCAGCGGGAGCCGAGCCTGGCTCCTGGAGACTGGCGGCTTCTGGAGTCTCGGCGTTTGACACCAGTGATCCCTGCGTTGCCGCGGCTGCATCGATGCTCTTGGTTGCGACGGTGGCACTCTGGAATTCGGACGAACCGGACGCGGCTTTCGGTTGAAAAAGATGCGGATTGGCTATCTCGACCGGCTGGACATCACCATGCGCAATGATCACCCGCGTGCCGCGCTTCGTGAGATGCCAGAGTCGAACGGCAAAATCATTTTTCAAACGGATGCAGCCGTGTGACGCTGGATGCCCGGGCACGACACCGGCGTGCAACGCTATCCCTGACCAGGTGATGCGTTGCATGTAGGGCATGGGGGCGGCGCTATAAATATTTGAACGGTGCCATCGTTCTTTGCTGATGACGCTGAACACGCCGAGGGGCGTCGGATGCCCCTCCATTCCCGTGGACACCGAAGAGCGTGCAATCAGCGCCCCGTTGTCAAAAAGCGAGACCCGTTGGTCTGCGATCGAGATGATGATCTGGAGCGGGCCCTTCGGAAGGGGCTCCGGCCGAACGCTCTTCGCCGTTTCAGAGCTTGTCTGCCGGTGGTGGTGCTTGTCCTTGTACGGAGCGTATTGGCTTCGCCAGAACGTGTGTTGGGGTCCAAACAGAAATTGAGCGTGTGCGATCCCCGCAGGGATCATGAAAATGGCGAATACAGCGGTTGTTATCGCGCGCTGCATTGCTGGTAATTCCTTAACGAACATCGCCCGGTCCCGTAGGCGCGACTCCATCGTTTCGAGACGATGCGCGAAGCCGAAGCCTGATGCGTCATCCTGACGGCGCGCCAAGCCTCTCCTCCAAATCTGGTCGCAGTGGGTCGAAAATTGGACGGTACTCACAATTACCGTGCGAGTTGCCGCTGAGACGGGCGCAATGGCTTGTGATCGACGCGTTGCAATCGGGCAACACGCTTCGGAAAAATTGACGAGCGGCGGTTCGCGCCATTGCGCGGCCCACATTGATCCCAAGGATGAGCCTCTTCGCATGCTTGGCTTTTCTACACGCTCCGGTGGAGCCTATGGGGGCGACGGCATCATGAACCCGCGGCGATTTGCGATAGTGGCGCCGACATTTTGCGGAACGGTCGTTCTCGCGGGGTGGATCGTTGGCTGGCTGGCTGGCTTCGGTCCGGCCGGCACCGAAAACTCCCGCGCGGTGACAATCCAGCAGCGCACAGCATCCCTCGCCGCCAGCGCGAGGCTCGCGGATGAACCGCAGGCAATCGCAATGGGCAACACCGGGCCCGCGAACGCCGCTGTTGCTAGCGCCGAAGTGGCGACGGCCGCTGAGCCCGCGGCAGGGACGGCCACCGACACGACGGTGGCCTCGGACAAATCGGAATCGATCGTCGTGGCCGCGTTGCCCGATCCGTCGCAAACGCTGTCGGCCGATTTACCGCCTGCGCAGGACACGGTGGACCTGGGCCACCACGATGTCGCCCAGCCGGCGCCGACCACGTGCGGTGCATCCGGCGGTGCCTCCAGCACGGGGCCGCAGGATTTCCGGTATCTCATTTGTTATGTCTGGTCCGAACTGCCGCCTGCCGAGAAGCCGGCGGCGATCGTCTTGCGTTCGTTCAAGGACATCCCGGTCGGAACGCCGGTGGAAGAGATCAAGCGCGCGTCCGACGCTTTCGGTCTGGATTTCAATTTCATGAAGGCCGTGGCCAAGGTCGAGTCCGGTTTCGATCCCAAGCAGCGCACCGGGTCGTATATCGGGCTGTTCCAGCTGAGCAAATACGAGTTCAGAAAATTCGGCTCCGGAGACATTCTTAATCCCCGCGATAATGCCGTCGCGGCAGCCTACAAGGTCATCACGGAAGGCATTCTATTCCAGTGGGTGACACGCAGGAAGCCGGACTTGAACGATCTTTACCTGATTCATCAGCAGGGCTGGGAAGGCGCCGCGGAGCACCTCAGCCAACCCAATCGCATCGCCTGGAAATCGATGTGCGCCACCGGCGAAGGCAGGGAGAAGGGCGAAAAATGGTGCAGGCGCGCGATCTGGGGCAATACGCTTCCGGCCGTCAAAGAGGCGTGGAAATCCGTGGACAAGCTGACGTCGGAGGCGTTCGTCGGAATGTGGCGCGAGCGGGTTGCTCATTTCCAATCGAAATACATGGGCACCGCGACCGCCGACGCCGAGCGGGCGCAGGCACCAGTGAATATCCGTTGAGTGGCTAGCAGGAGTTGCCGCACCCGCGGGCGAGCGGGGTTTCACCGTCGCCGGTCGCGCGGATGCACTTTATATCGTCAACAACGCGCTCGGGTCGTTCCTGCTGCTAGCGAGGCGATCGATCGGGTGCCGATGTCTGCTTGTGGTCCGAAAGCGAAGTGTCCGGCACGCCGGCAGCTAGGGCCAAAGCGGACATCGAGAATACGCGGGCAAATCGACGCGAGTGACCCGAAGCGGAGCATTTGAAAGTGAAGTCAAGTCATGATTCCAGGCATGAAGCATCGGACGCGCGGATGGCCGTCTATGTAATGCCTCCAGACCATTGTACGGCCGAAGCGGTTTGGTTCTGTGACAACTGCACCGTCAGGTACGAGCACCCATTCGCCGTCAATGAGGACGCGGTAACGGCCCCGACTGGACTCCCAATCGGCATCGGACACGATGTATCCATCGGCATCGGTACAGCACTTTCCAAATTCGCTCTGCAAGCTTTCAAACCAAGACTTCAGCGGAGAGTGGTCGTATCGGCCGTCGTCGCGTGCAAGTACCGGCGTCAGTAGCAACGCTGAACCCAGCAACGATGCCGCAAGTTTCGCTGGAAACATCTGTTTGCCTCCGCGATATTCGCCGGGCGATCCGCTGGCCTGATGCGGCTTAGGCTGGCAACCCGGAAACCAAGTCCGTTGCAACTGCCGCTGACGAGTGTCGATAGCTACAATCGCTCGATGCTGTGATGGGACAGTTCATTCCCATCGCCTACTGACGTGAGTCCGGCCATTCGAGCGAAGGTTCAAATACGACAACGCTTCAACTAAAGGTCAGTGCAGCTGCTTCTTTGGCCTAGCTTGCACCTTGGCCGACCTCCAGGCTGGCGCCGGGCTTGTCCGCTCAGGACGGCGCAGCCGACCAAAGCCATCACAGACTTATGGAAACGACCCGCGGTGCAAGTCTGCAGGGCATCTGTTGCGGGTCTCAGCAAGCGTGTTCGTCAACAACGATTGCGGTCTTCGCTGGTTCGCCTTCAAGGTCTATCCGGCAACTCACGACAGCTCCCCAAGTAGCTTCAACGCATCATTCAGCAGCTCCCGGTCCTGCCTTCGTTCAGCGGCCGCATCACGCGTGAAGGCACCATGCGTCCGCGCATTCTGATTTCCCCTCGGCGCGCCCGATCTGCGTGCGCCGCCGTGCATGCGGCAGCGAGACTTGCCATGCACTGCGGGTGAGCGGCAGGTCGTGCCGTTTCGCGTTTCGGCGCCACAGCGCGGGCTCGTCCACATCGCGCTCGTGTTGCGGACGTGATTGCCGCTCATGCGTCGGCGCCTTGCCTCGATTCGGCCCTTTTGCATTCGCCGGCCTCGCGCGGCGGGACCGTTCCAGCGGCCGTCGCAACGTTCGGCTCCGCGACGATTATGTTCGCGTGTTGCGTGACGTTGCCCACGATCGCCCTGCCGCCGTCCTGCACCGACAAATTCCGGACCGTGATCGCGCGCTCGCCGTTGTTGCGGTGGCGGCTCAGTGCCTCGATCTGGGCTGCGAAGGTGCGGTTCAGCCGCGTCAATGCGCGCGTGATGCTCTCCTGCTGCGGAATGTCGTCGGTGAGGGCGAGGCGGCAGGCGGAGCGCATCGCCGCGGCGTGAACGGACACCATCTGTACCGCGAGCATGGCCTCGATCGAATCCTTCGGCGCGATGCTCTTCACCAGCGAGATCAGGAAGGCGAGATTGGCTTCATCGGGTTTCCGTCCGGTTACGCTCGCCTTCACCAATTGCCTGAGGAGACCATGCAGCGCGTCGCAGTCGGCGGCACCGAGCGCCTCTGCCAGCAGCTGTTCGCCGGCTTGCGGGTCGGCATGGAGGATCGCAATCCGGCGCTTGTAGAGCTTGACCCGCGGGCTCGCGGCGGGGCCGCTGCGATCGTTTGCCGCAACCGGCAGCGTGCTCTGGCGTTTCGAAGATGTCGTCATGTGCTGTGTCCTTTGCCCGCACGGGCGCGTTGCGCGCGACATCGATCGCTCGCCTGCTGCGCGCTTGTGGGATTTTCGAGATGTTGATGAAGGGCTTACGCGCAATCGCCACGCGACGCCCGTGGTCGGGCGGCGTGGAGGCTGACGATTGTTGCGATGATGGCATTCTGCCGGTGTTTTGCCCGACGAGTCAAACGAAGATTGCGAAGCGCGCAATCCTCGTTCGTCCAAGTCCCCGTTCGTGCAAGTGCTTGATCTCGCAAGCGTCGGCTACTGTGCATGGGGTTGTTTTTGCGTTTTTTGTTTTGAAGCGGCCCTGACCTGCCGCGCGACGGAATGCCAGCCTGCAAACGCGATTGCGAAATCCGGCGCCGCCGCTCATCATGATCCGCGAATCCGCTGCGTCATGGCAAAGCGGCGCGGTTCGTCTGGGGAGAGAACGAATGCAACGAACGCTTCGCCTGCTGGCGATCGTCGCCGGATTGTGCGCCACGACGGAGGCCCTCGCCCAGAAATATCCGGTGCGACCGGTCAAGATCATGGTCGGCTTCAGCGCGGGCGGCCCGGTCGACGTCGTTGCGCGCATCGTCACCGATCGGCTGGGCAACAAGCTCGGGCAGGCCTTCGTGGTCGAGAACCGCGCCGGCGCCAACGGCATGATCGCAGCCGAAGGCGTCGCGCGTGCGGAAGGCGACGGCTACACGATGCTGGCCTGCAACTCCTCCACGATCACGCTCAACAAGACGCTGTTCAGGGATATCCGCTACGACCCGGAAAAGGACTTCGCGCCGCTCACCACGGTCGTGTCGGCGCCGCTCGTGCTCGTGGTCAATCCGGAGAATCCCAAGACGGCCAACATCAACACGGTCGCCGATCTCGTCGCCGCGGCAAAGGCCGCGCCCGGCGCGCTGGCCTACGGTTCGGGCGGCAACGGCAACCTCGCCCATCTCGCCATGGAGCTGCTCAGCCAGAAGGCCGGCGTCAGGATGATCCACGTGCCCTATCGCGGTGGCGCTGCGTCCGAAGTCGGTATCCTCGCGCAGGAGGTGCTGGCGGTGTTCGATCCCTTGTCCGCCGTGCCGCTCGTGAAGGCCGGCAAGCTGCGCGCGCTCGCGGTGTCCTCAGCCGAGCGGCTGCCGGCGCTGCCGGACGTGCCGACCGTCGCGGAGGCCGGCTACCCCGGCTTCGACCTCTCGTTCTGGGTCGGCTTCTTCATGCCGAAGGCAACCCCCGCGCCGACGCTGGAGATGCTGCATCGGGAGATCGTCGCCGCCGCCAATGATCCGCTGTTACGGGAGCGGCTGGAGACGCAAGGCGTCGTCAGCGTGCTGAGTCCGGCCGACTACGCCGCCAAGATCGCGAATGAGACCAGGGAGCTCGCCGAAGTCGTGGCGGCGGCGAACATCAAGGCGGAGTAGAGCGTCTGCTTGGCATGATGCCGACCACCTCAGCCAGCCGCTCGAGCAGCGGGCGCTGTCCCGTGTTGATCTTCTCGTGGGCTTGTTCGAGCATGAACCATTCGGCACGATCGACCTCCGGGAAGGTCTGACGTTTGCCGCTGCGCGGCGGCCATTCCATTTCGAAAGTATTGCTGCGAATGCTGCGCACGTCGAGGTCGAACTCGGCCCCGAACGCGGTGACGATCTTGCCGCCGCGCTGCTTGATCTGACCAAGCGAAGTCAGCGGCGTGGATAGCTCAAATCCAAGCTCCTCGGCAAATTCCCGTCGTGCGGCGATGTCTGCGTCTTCTCCGTCGGCGTATTCGCCCTTCGGGATCGACCAGGCGCCGAGGTCCTTGTTGCTCCAGAACGGTCCGCCGGGATGAACGAGGAGAACCTCGATTCCCCGGCGCTTCCGATAGGCAATGATCTCGGCGCTCTTCGATGGCATCGCAGGTTCCGTGCAGGCGGCGCATAGCGTAGGTCAATTGGCCAACGTTTCAACTGTCCACGGCCCGCCGGAAGCCGCTCCATCGAGCGGCTTCCGGATTTCGCATCAACCCGAAGATCGTTCGCGCGCTGCAACACGGATGGCGCGGGCCTTCGCGCTCTTTCCCGCCGCGCGCGCCGCGATCATGCTGCGTGCCTTGCCGTGGGTGCCGTTCCGGATCAGGGACGCGAGCCGCTTGCGTGCGCGGCTGGTCGTCAACCGGGCCGCCAGTTGCTCGGCCTTGCGAATGATGGTCGTGACAGAGGGCGTCAGGTTCACCGGAACCCAGGCGACGTCTTTCGTCTTGGACAGGCTGCCGATGCCCTCGCATGGAGCTTCGCGCGGCAGGTCGATCCGGATCGCGAGGGCTTCCGTGCGCTCGGTCCAGTCTTCGGCTTTGGTGCCGGTGATGATGCGGACATAGTCGCGGGTCTCACGCGGCAGCTCGGTCTCTTTGGCGAGCCATTTCTGGATCCGGCCGGGGCCTGCGTTGTAGGCGGCTGCGGCAAGTCCGAGATTGCCGAAATCGTCGCGCAGCTTGCGCAGGAATTTGGCCGATGCCGGCAGCGCCTTCATCGCATCGAACGGATCATCCAGCCCGACCTCGGCTGCCGTTTCCGGCATGAACTGTGCGACGCCCTGCGCGCCGGCCTGGCTGACCTCGTTCGACTTGAAACGGCTCTCCTGCCAGATCAGGCGTGCGAAGAACGGCACCGGAATGCCGCTGGCTTCGGCTGCGCCACGAAGCGCGTGGCAGAAGCGCTCCGTCGGCGAAACTGGCGCCTGCGCGACGGGTGCGACCGTATCCGGCGGCTCGGGTATCTCCTCATAGGCCGCACGTGCATTGGCAAGCTCGAGCGCCTGCACGCTTGCGAGGAACAGCTCGACCACCGGAACAAGTGGCGCGGCCTGAGTGTTTTGAAGAACGGTGTGGTCGAAAGCCGATGTTTGGCGGGACGCCGACGGATCGAAGTCGCACATCAGAATCATGAACGCGGCGCAAGCCGCGACGACAAATCGCATTTGCTGGAGCAACCTCGAACTGTGGGTGAACTGCCAGCGGTGCGCCGGCGATAAGGAGTTATTAACCGAGCGATTGCGGCAAAGCTGCGGTCTCGTCGGTTCCGCCGGTGTTACTACGGTGTTCCCGCCGGGAAACTCTTTTATCCGCGAAGTTGCGGGGCCTTGGCGAATTGGGACGAGCGAGATGATGCGATGGATGCTTGGCGCGGTGATTTCGCTGTCGGTGATCGCTCCGGCGCTTGCGGGCAATCTCGATGCAGCAGCGGTGAACGACGCTGCGCGTCCCGCAAAGCAAATTGCCAGCGACAAGCTCAACGCATCGATCGTGAAGCTTCAGATTCTGCTCGACCGGGCCCGGTTCTCGCCCGGGGAGATCGACGGCAAGCTCGGGGAGAACGCGCAGAAGGCGCTGAAGGCATTCGCCGAGCAGAACGGCGTTGCGTCCGACAAAACGATCGCACCGGAGCTTTGGGACAAGTTGAACGCCGCGAGCGAAGGCCCCGTCGTCGTCGAATACAAAATCACGGATGCGGATGTGAATGGCCCGTTTCTGAAGGAGCTGCCCGGCAAGCTTGATGACATGAAGCCGCTGAAGGCGCTGAGCTACACCAGTCCGCTCGAAGGGCTTGCCGAGAAATTCCACATGAGCGCAGACCTGCTTCGGACACTCAATCCGGACAAGGCCTTCGACAAGGTGGGAGCGACCATCGTCGTTGCAAACGTTCCGGCCCGGCGAGAGCTTCCGCACATCGCGCGGCTCGACATCGACAAGAAGGACGGCACGCTGAAAGCATTCGACGATGGCGGCACCCTGATCGCGTTCTATCCCGCGTCAATCGGAAGTCCGGATCGTCCCACGCCGAGCGGTACGCTCAAGGTCACCAGCACCCATGAGAATCCGGTCTATCACTACAACCCTGACTACAAGTTCAGAAGCGTCAAATCGAAAAAGCCGTTCGACGTTCAGCCGGGCCCGAACAATCCGGTGGGAGCATACTGGATCGGGTTGTCCGCGCAGGGTTACGGCATCCACGGAACGGCGGAGCCCGACAGGGTCAGCAAGTCCGCGTCGCATGGCTGCGTCAGGCTGACCAATTGGGACGTGCGCGCGCTGGGCGAGCACGTCAAGCGCGGCACACGGGTGGTCTTCCTGGATGCGCCGACGGACTCCTCGTCCAGGCAGCAGGTGAAGTCCGCCGGCAAGCGCGCCTCGAACTAGCTCTTTGGGAAAGTCCTTGCGCATCGCGATCTCGGCGGCATCGCCGGGCGATAGCACGGTCTGGTCGAACGCTGCTTGCGGCCTCGTCATGATATCGTAAAGCGAGATGCCTTTGATCGGCTTGCCCATGAGCTCGCGGACGCAATCGGCGAGCGTGCCGTTGTAGACGAGATAGGGCGGACCTCGATCCTTCTGCCTCTCGCCTTTCAGTGACGGCCACTTTTTCAGTTCGGCCGGCGTGTCATAGGCGATCGGCGATTTCTCTTTAAACATGCGCTTGGCCCCTGAAGGCGCGGGTAGCCCAGAAGCCTAGGGCGGCCCGGTAAAACGCTTGTTAAAGAATTAGTTCAAATCAGCCGGCAACAAAGGCGAGCAGGGTGCCGTTCGCCTTGGCCGGCGGTACGCAGATCGCAGACCCGCTGCGCACCGCTGCCGAACCGAGCGCCTTCTCGGTGGCCGCGAGATCGCCGCTCACGAGCACCAGGGCCGCGCCACCGCGTTCGGAAAGACCCGCGAGCGGCACGCCGGGATAGCGTTTGCCGAGCTGCTCCAGCGTCAAATAGACAAAGTCGGCACGATCGCCACCGGAGGCCACGGTCACCGCGCCGTCGGCCTCGGCCTTCGGCTCGCGGTCGATCAGCCGCCCCAGATGCGCGGCTTCCTTCGCAGGCTCGGGCGCAGCGATCAATGTCTGCTTGATGCGCTTTGCCGCATTGGCGTGCTTCATCAGCTCGGGAATCCACACCGTCTCACGCGTCTTGTGCTGGCAGGCGAAAATGCGCACGCCGCCGGGCGCTTCCGCGGTCGGCCACATGAAGGTGCGGAATTTCGCCGCCGAGATCGTGCCGTCAGGCAGCGTCACGGGCCGCTCGAAATCGGTCGGGCCGATCGGCTCCAGGCCGCGCGCGCGGATTTCCTCCGCGCCGGCGGTGGAATCGACCGCGGTGAAGGCGATGCGCTCGATGCCTTCGCCGCGGCTGTCCAGGAAGGCACGCGCCGGCGCGTTGTGCTCGGTCGCCGCGAGCACGCCGAGCAGCTCCATATAATCCGGGTCGAACATGATGGTGTAGTTGCCGGTGCCCATATGTGCGCTGTGGGTGCCGCGGGGCGAGATGGTGAAGCCGAGCTGCCGGTAATTCTCGGCGGCTTTGTCGAGGTCCTGAACCATGACCACGGCGTGGTCGATACCGATGACGTTCTTGAGGGCCACTGTTCTCATCCCCGAATGCAAACTGACTTCAGGCCGCGCCGGGCCGCTGCTTCTGTCTACGCCGGATAGGCGGTCAAGTCATTTTCAAATCGGCCGGGAAGGGCAGAATTTCATTCCGCGAAACGCGATATCGATGCGCGATGGCGTCAGCGCGCCTGCTCGATATAGGCGGCGAGGGTGGCGCGCTCCTCGCTGGTCATTTCGGTGATGTTGCCCGGCGGCATCGCATTGGACCAGGCGGCGACGCGGCCGATCAGGCGGATGTTGCGATGGATGTGCTCGGGCGCGTCGAGCAATATGCCCTTCGGCGCGGTGATGATGCCGGCCCAGACCGGCTCGGCGGCGTGGCACATGCTGCAGCGGGACATCACGATCTCCTCGACATTGGCAAGCGTCGGCTGCGCTGACATCGCGCTTGCCTTGACCTCGCGCGGGCCGGCCGCCGAGAGAAAGAGAATTGCGATCACGCCGACCGCTGCGATGCCCCACACCCACCACGGCGATCTGCGCCCGGCATGCCCCTCGTTGAAGAAGTGCCGGATCACAGGCCCGAGCGCCAGGATGATCGCGACGATGATCCAGTTGAAGCGGGTGGCGTAGAGCAGGGGGTAGTGGTTGCTGATCATCAGCACGACGACAGGCAGCGTCAGATAGTTGTTGTGAACCGAGCGCTCCTTGCTGGTCTTGCCGAGCTTTGGATCGGGCGCCTGGCCCGCGATCAAGGCGGCTGCGATCTTCTTCTGGTTCGGGATGATCAGCGTGAAGACGTTGGCGACCATGATGGTGCCGATGATCGCCCCGATCTGATTGAACGCGCCGCGGCCGCTCAGCACATGGGTGAAGGCGTAGGTCAATCCGACCAGGAACAGATAGCCGCCGATCGCGAAGGGCAGCTCGCGCTGCGCGAGCCCGGTACGGCAGGCCCCTTCATAGAGCAGCCATGCCAGCGCGAGGCTGCAGAGGCTGAACAGGCCGGCCTGGAATGGCGTGAGGTCGAGGATCGACCTGTCGACCAGGAACAAATCGGCCTCGAGATAATATACCACTACCATCAGCGCGAAGCCGGACAGCCATGTTGTGTAGGCCTCCCATTTGAACCAGGTCAGCTCGTCCGGCATCTGGGCGGGTGCGACCAGATATTTCATGATCCGGTAGAAGCCGCCGCCATGGACCTGCCAGGCTTCGCCCTGCACGCCGTCCGGGAGATCGCTCCTGGGCTTGAGGCTGAGGTCGAGGGCGATGAAATAGAAGGAGCTGCCGATCCAGGCCATCGCGGCGACCACGTGCAGCCAGCGGAGCAGCAGGCTCGCCCATTCCGATATGATGGATCCCCACATGATCACCCCGACAGATGCGACCCCAATGCCACAGCTTTGATGACCGCAACCGGCGGCCCTGCCCTTACAATGTGTCGCACCGATCAGCCGCATTTTCCAGTACGATGGGCTGCGGCTGTTGCACATCGTGCGGGCATGAGCTGACGTGGGATTCGGCAGGCATTTGACCTGTCGCAGAACGCTTGCGTGTCGATCGGCGTTGATGCGCCAGACGTGACGGCCGGGAGGAGACGATTTGAAGAACAGGATTTCGTTCGTGGCGATATCCGCGGGGTGGCTGGTCGCGGTCGCGACCTGCGCACAGGCTGAGCCGGTGCTGCAGGGCAAGGAGGCCTACGGCGATTGGCAGGCCGACAAACCCGGCACGGTCAGGTTGATCCGGCCGCAGGATTTGGTCAGGCCCGGGGCCACGCGGTCGGTTGCGAGCTCGTCGCGCGTGGTGCCGCGCCCGCCGGAGGGGGCGCTTCAGGTGCCGGCCGGCTTCAAGATCGAGCTGTTCGCCGAGGGTCTGCGCGCCCCGCGCATCGTGCGCGTGGCGCCGAACGGAGATGTCTTCGTCGCCGAGACGCGCGCGGGCAACATCCGCGTGTTGCGCGCCGGCGAAGGCGGCAAGGCCGCGACCAACGAGGTGTTCGCTGCCGGACTGAGGCAGCCGTTCGGCATCGCCTTCTTTCCGAACGGCGACAATCCGCGGTGGGTCTATGTCGCCAACACCGACAGCGTCGTCCGTTTTCCCTATCAGGCCGGCGATCTCAAGGCGCGTGGCAAGGCGGAGACGATCGTGGCGAGCCTGCCCCACGATGGCGGTCATTCCACCCGCGACATCATCTTCACGCCTGACAACAAGCGCATGCTGGTGTCGGTCGGCTCGCTCAGCAACGTCGCCGAGGGCATGGGCACGCCGCCGGGCGGCGTGGAAGCCTGGTCGAAAGCGCAACCGCTTGGTGCGGCCTGGGCCAGCGAGACTGAACGCGCCACCGTGCTCGCCTTTACCCCCGAGGGCAAGGAGCGGAAGATCTACGCCACCGGCATCCGCAACTGCGTCGGTCTTGCGATCCAGCCGCAGACCGGGCTGCCCTGGTGCTCGACCAACGAGCGCGACGGCCTCGGCGACGATCTCGTGCCTGACTATGTGACGAGCGTGAAGGAAGGCGCGTTCTACGGCTGGCCGTGGTTCTATATCGGCGGCAACGAAGACCCGCGCCACGCCGGCGCGCGGCCGGACCTCAAGGACAAGGTGACGATACCCGACGTGCTGGTGCAGCCGCACTCGGCCTCACTTGGCATGACCTTCTATCAGGGCACGCAGTTTCCATCAGAGTATCACGGCGACGCCTTCGCCGCCGAGCACGGCTCCTGGAACCGGTCGAAGCGCACCGGCTACAAGGTGATCCGGATCCGGATGAAGGACGGCAAGCCGACCGGCGAGTACGAGGATTTCGTCACGGGATTCGTCGTGAGCGATACCGAGGTGTGGGGGCGGCCGGTCGGTGTCGCCGTGGCGAAGGATGGATCGCTGCTGGTGTCCGAGGATGGCAACGGGACGATCTGGCGGGTGACAAGCGTGCCGCGATGAACGTGTACCCTCGCCCCTTGTGGGAGAGGGTGGCTCGCCGCGCAGCGGCGAGGCGGGTGAGGGGTTTCTATCGGCGAACTCCTCTATGTGTCTGCGGAGAGAGACCCCTCATCCGGCGCTTCGCGCCACCTTCTTCCGCAAGGGGAGAAGGAAGAGCGGCGTGCTTGGGATGTCTATCCCCTCCGCACACTCGCTCCGCCATCCACCGGCAGCGTCACACCCGTGATGAAATTCGCCTCGTCCGAGGCCAGGAACAGCGCCGCATTCGCGACGTCCCACCCCGTGCCCATCTTCCTGCGCAGCGGCACCTTGCTGTCGCGTTCGGCTTCGATTTCGGCGCGGGTCTTGTGCCATTCGCGGGCGCGGGTGTCGACGGCCATCGGCGTATTCATCAGGCCCGGCAGGATGACGTTGGCGCGGATGCCGTATTCCGCGTTCTGGTAGGCGAGCTGTTCGGTGAAGGCGATCATCGCCGACTTCGTCGCCTTGTAGGCGACGTAAGGGTAGGTCGTGATCGCCGCCATCGAGGAGATGTTGATGATCACGCCGCTGTTCTGCGCGCGCATGATCGGGATCACCTCTTTCGCCGCCAGAATGCAGCTCTTCAGGTTGATCGCGACGACGCGGTCGAACGCCTCCTCGGTGATTTGCAGCAGCTCGGCGTCGCCGCCGGCCAGGCTTACGCCGACATTGTTGTGCAGTACGTCGATCCGGCCCCAGCGCGCCTGCGCCTCCGCGACCATCGCCTTGATGTCGGCGGAGTTTGTGACGTCGGCCCTGAACGCCGCGGCGGTGCCATGTTTCGCGGCGATCATGGCGGCGGTTTCCTGCGCCGATTCCAGATGATGATCGACGCACAGCACCTTGGCGCCCTCGCGCGCGAAGGTCAGCGCAGTGGCGCGGCCGTTGCCCATGCCTTCGCCGGGACTCTGGCCGGCGCCCACGACGATCGCAACCTTGTCCTTCAAGCGCATGTCAGTTCACTCCCGGGATCGGGTACTGCTGGAGTACCTCTTTGTAATATGGCTCGTTGTCGATCTTCATGGTGGCGAGCACGCGCACCACGCCGCAATAGAATGCGATGGTCAGCACGAGGTCGACCATGTGCTCGTCCGAGAGATGCTGCTTGATCTCGGCAAATGTCGCATCCGAGATCGCGAGCTCTCGCACCATCTCGCGGGCACCTTTCAGGATCGCTCTTGCAAGCGGCTCGAGCTTCGAGGGCCTGCCGTCGGTCTCAGCCATCAGGCTGGCGATGTCATCGTCGGTGACGCCGAATTCCTTGCCGATCTTCACGTGGTGAGTGAACTCGTATTCCGACTTCTCCATCCAGCCGACCTGGAGGATTGCAAGCTCCCGCAGCCGCGGGTCGAGCTTGCTCTTGAAGCGGATGTAGCCGCCGATGCCGTTGAAGGCGCGCGCCATCGCCGGCGAGTTGACCAACAGCTTGTGCAAATTGGTGTTGCGCTTGAGCAGGTCGCGATATTCGGGCGCGACCTGGTCGGCCTCGAGATAGGGCAGGCGGGCCATCCCTGATGTTCCTTTCAGTGTTCTTGTGATTCACGTTCGGGCGCTTGCAGCGTCACCCCGCCGTCCACCACCAGCACCTGTCCGGTGATATAGCGCGAAAAATTGCTGAGCAGGAATTTGACGGCATGGCCAACGTCCCAGCCGGTGCCTTCCGTTTTCAGCAAAGACGCCTTGGCCCGCTGGGCGCGCGCCTGTTCGCTCATGCCGCGGCCATAGACCATCGGCGTGTACATCGGCCCGGGGCAGATGCAATTGACGCGGATGTTGTCGCGGCCGTGATCGACCGCCATTGCGCGGGTCAGGCCGATGATCGCGGCTTTCGAGGTCGAATAGGTCGTCAGGCCGCGCGGCCGCAGCGCCGAGATCGAGGAGATGTTGACGATCGCGCCGCCCCGCGCGGTCTTGATCATGGCAGGGATCGCGTGCTTGGAAAGCAGGAACATGCTCTCGACATTGACCTGCATGACGCGGCGATATTGCTCGGGCGCTTCGTCGACCACGCTGCCGCGGCTCCCGATGCCGACATTGTTGTCGAGGAAATCGAGCCGGCCCCAGCGGTCGAGCGCGGCTTCGACCAGCGTCCTGCAATCGTTCTCGCTGGTGACGTCACCGCCATGCGCCGCGGCCGTGCCGCCTTCGGCTGCGATCATCTCCACGGTGCGTTCGGCGAGCTTGAGGTCGCGATCAGCCACCAGCACTTTGGCGCCGGCGCGAGCCAGCAGAATTGCGGCGGCGCGGCCGTTGCCGATGCCGTCGCCGGCAGCGCCGCCGCCGCTGACCAGCGCCACCTTGCCGGCGAGACCGGGATCGTCCTCGGGCCCCTGCATGTCGTTTCATCCCAATTATTTTCGTGCACTCTAGCAATCGCCCCGAGTGGAGAGAAGGGCCGGGCTGCCGCTTTCATGTCATTGACATCGCATGGAATTGCATGCCGCCGCACGAGAAGGGCGAACGATCGATCCGCGCCGTTAGGAACCGACCTCACGCGACTGCGTTTGCCGCCGGAGCCTTTCCCGCGCTAGGCTCTGTCCCGGGGCTTCCCAACCGCCAGTGGCTTGCCGATGAATCTGCTCGATCCACAAGGGCCTGTGGCTGCGGCCAACAGCACCATCCTGGTCGATTCCGTCTTCATCATGCTCGCGATCGTGGTCCCGACCATCATCGCGATTTTGGCCTTTGCGTTCTGGTTTCGCGCCTCGAATCCGAAAGCAAAATTTCAGCCCGACTTCGTCTATTCCGGGCGGGTGGAGATGGTGGTGTGGGCGATCCCCGCGCTCACCGTGATCCTGCTCGGCGGCGTCGCCTGGATCGGCTCGCATCAGCTCGATCCCGCGGCACCCGTGCCTGGCACCGGCAGTCCGGTCCGCATTCAGGCCGTCTCGCTCGACTGGAAATGGCTGTTCATCTATCCGGACCAACGCATCGCTACCGTCAACACGCTGACGGTGCCGGCGGGTGCCGAACTGAATTTTCAGCTGACGTCGTCGAGCGTGATGAACGTGTTCTTCATTCCGCAGCTCGGCAGCATGATCTACACCATGAACGGCATGGTGACGAAGCTGAACCTGCGCGCCGACAACGAAGGCAAGCTGCAAGGCCTGTCGGCGCATTTCTCCGGCGACGGCTTTCCGGACATGATGTTCGACGTCAACGTGATCTCGCCGCTCGCCTTTCCGGAGTGGGTCGCGACCACGGCGAAGAGCGATGCCGTGCTGAACGAGGACAGCTACAAGAAGTTGATGCAGCAAGGCATCGAAAAGGGCAGGCCGACCTACCGGCTCGACGATCCCCGGCTGTTCGACCTGATCGCCACCCAGCACATTCCGCCAGGACCAGGGCCGGAGCTCGCATCCGAAGCAGGGCGGCCGCACAGTGGAGGCCATGATGCTCGGTAAGCTCGATTGGTCGGCCATTCCGTTCGATCAACCCATCCCGCTGATCGCAGGCGCTGTGGTGCTGGTCGGGATTCTCGCCGTGCTGGCCTGGGTCGTGGTGAAGGGGCATCTGCCCTATCTCTGGCACGAGTGGATCACCAGCGTCGACCACAAGCGGATCGGCGTGATGTACATCCTGCTGGCCTCGGTGATGCTGCTGCGCGGCGGCAGCGACGCCATCATGATGCGGATCCAGCAGGCGGTGGCCTACCAGTCGCAGGGCTATCTGCCGCCGGAGCATTACAACCAGATATTTTCCGCACACGGCACCATCATGATCTTCTTCGTGGCGATGCCGTTCGTGATCGGACTGATGAATCTCATCGTGCCGCTCCAGCTTGGCGTGCGCGATGTCGCTTTCCCGACGCTCAATTCGGTCGGCTTCTGGCTGACCGCGACCGGCGCGCTGCTGGTCAATCTCTCGCTTGTGATCGGCGAGTTCGCCCGCACCGGCTGGCTCGCGTTTCCGCCGCTGTCGGAGCTGTCCTACTCGCCGGGCGTCGGCGTCGATTATTACGCGTGGTCGCTGCAGATCTCCGGCGTCGGCACGTTGGTGGCCGGCATCAATCTCGTGACGACAGTGCTGAAGCTGCGCACCAAAGGCATGAACTATCTGCGCATGCCGATGTTCTGCTGGACCACGCTGGCGTCGAATCTTCTGATCGTCGCGGCCTTCCCGATTCTGACGGCCACCCTCGCGATGCTGCTGCTCGACCGCTATCTCGGCTTCCACTTCTTCACCAACGAGGCCGGCGGCAATGTCATGATGTTCATGAACCTGATCTGGGCCTGGGGGCATCCCGAGGTCTACATCCTGGTGCTGCCGGCCTTCGGCATCTTCTCCGAGGTGGTGTCGACCTTCTCCGGCAAGGCGCTGTTCGGCTATCGCTCGATGGTGCTGGCGACCATGGCGATCTGCGTCATCTCCTTCATGGTCTGGCTGCATCACTTCTTCACGATGGGCGCGGGCCCCGACGTCAACGCCATCTTCGGCATCGCCAGCATGATCATCGCGATACCGACCGGGGTGAAGATCTACAACTGGCTGTTCACGATGTATGGCGGCCGCATCCGCTTCGAGACGCCGATGCTATGGTCGATAGGCTTCATGGTCACCTTCATCATCGGCGGATTGACGGGCGTGCTGGTCGCGGTGCCGCCGGCCGATTTTGTCCTGCACAACAGCATGTTCCTGGTCGCGCATTTCCACAACGTCATCATCGGCGGCGTGCTGTTCGGCGCCTTCGCCGGGTTCGAGTACTGGTTCCCCAAGGCGTTCGGCTTTCGCCTCGACGACCGCTGGGGCAAGCTCGCGTTCTGGTTCACTTTCCTCGGCTTCTACGTCACCTTCATCCCGCTCTACGTCGCCGGCATGCTGGGCATGACGCGCCGCATGCAGCACTACGACGTCGCGGCGTGGCGGCCCTGGATGCTGATTGCAGCTGTCGGCATGGCCGTGCTGACGATTGGCGTAATCTGCCAGATCGTGCAGATCGTGGTCAGCATCCGCAACCGCGAAGCCCTGCGGGACCGCACTGGCGATCCCTGGGACGGCCGTTCGCTGGAATGGGCGACGTCGTCGCCGCCGCCCGTTTTCAACTTCGCTTTCAATCCCGATGTGCGCGGCGAGGATGCCTACTGGGACATTAAGACACGTGGCCAGCAGCAATCGCTCGATCATGATGCGCCCGAGTATCATGACATCGAGATGCCCAGGAATTCGCCGACCGGCTTCGTCTGCGCGTTCTTCGCCACGGTCATGGGCTTTGCGCTGATCTGGCACATCTGGTGGATGGTGATTTTGGGCGGCATCGGAGCGTTCGCGACCTTCGTCGTGTTCGCCTGGCGCGACCATGACGAATACGTCATTCCGGCCGAGAAGGTCGCGGCGATAGACCGCGTCAATCTCGAGGAGCGGCGCAATCTTGTCAGCATGGCGGGGACAGTCTGATGTCAATGACCGCAACCGCCGGCCATGCGCACGCCGATCCCCATCACATCGGCCTCGTCGTCGAGCATCCGGGCCCGGCGCCGAAGCGCATCGTGACCGCCTATGGCTTCTGGATATTCCTGCTCTCCGACATCGTGATGTTCTCCTGCTTCTTCGCGGCCTATGCGGTGCTGGCCGACCAGACCGCCGGCGGCCCGAAGGGTTCGGAGATCTTCGAGCCGCGAAACGTCGCGATCGAGACGGTCTGCCTGCTGCTGTCGAGCTTCACCTGCGGCATGGCCAGCATCGCCGCCGATGTGCGCAATCGGTTCTGGTTCTATCTCGGGATGGCCGTGACCTGTTTGCTCGGCCTCATCTTTCTGGTCATTGAGTTTCGCGAGTTCGCCGATCTCGTCGCGCGAGGCTATGGCCCATCGCGCAGCGCGTTCCTGACTGCATTCTTCTCCCTCGTCGGCTGCCACGGCCTCCACGTCTCGGCCGGCATATTGTGGCTGCTCACCATGATGGCCCAGGTTTTTGCGAAGGGCTTTCGTGCCGACGTGCTGCGCCGGATGATGTGCTTTGCGCTGTTCTGGCACGCGCTCGACATTGTCTGGGTCGGAGTTTTCTCCGTCGTCTATTTGCTTGGGAGTGGCGTATGAGCGATCAGACGCATATGCCGGCCGACCATGACCTCGCGCCGGGCGATGAGGAGCAACACAGTGTCGGCACGCGCGTCCTCGGCTACGTGGTCGGTCTTGTTCTCGCGCTGCTGCTGACGGCGACGTCGTTCTTCATTGCCGGCACGGATCTGGTCTGGCAGCCTTCCATTCCCGTCGCACTGATCGTGCTGGCGATCGCGCAGATGGGCGTGCACCTCGTGTTCTTCCTGCACATCACCACCGGCCCCGACAACACCAACAACGTGCTGGCGCTGGCCTTCGGGCTGCTCGTCGTGTTCCTGGTGGTCGGTGGTACTGTCTGGATCATGGCGCATCTGAATGCGAACATGCCGGCCATGGATCAGATCATGCCGATGCGTCACTAGGGGCGCGCAAAAAAGAAGAGCCGCTTTGTGACAAGCGGCCCAAGTCTAGGGAGGAAACGCCCGAGCAAAGCAATCGGGCCGGAGCCGGATTGCCGCCAAGGAAACGCTCGCGCAAAGCGCTTGCGTACGCTTACAAATGCAGCAACTCCCGATAGAGTTCAATTCCGGATGAATACTGTCTCCGGCTGCCGCTCACGGGTGCGTGATGGGCGTCGTTATTTCGGCCGCCGGCAATTGTAGGCCTTGCGGAAGCCCGCAGCCTGGGCGTCGTCCTCCGAGCAGAACCAGCGGTCCGGCTTGGTGGTCGCGGGGTAGCTCGGGCAGCCGCGTAAATGGTAGATGCCGATATTGCCGGTCACGCGCGCGCGCACCGCAAGCTTGCCCTTGATGCCACAGCTCGGCGGCATCGTCAGATCATCGGGAAACAACACCGCCCGAATCTCCTTGTCGCGGTCGGCGCGGCAGGCGGCGCCCAGGAGCGCGCCGTCCTTCTTGCCGGTGCGGAATTCTTGCGGCGCAACAAAGCAGCCCTTCCAGATTCCGGCCGAGGCTGATTTGGCGTCCGCCGCGGCCGACTTGACGTTCGCCTTGACCGGCTCGCGGGCAATGGCATAGCCGAGCTTGACCAGCTGCTCGTTCAAGCTGGTCTTGTCGCCCTCGGCCGTGCAGATCGCGCGGTGACGCTTGCCGAAACTCTTTTCCGGTCCGACATCGTCGCAACGCACCGATCGCTTGCCGATCAGCTTGGCGAGCTGGTCGCGGGCCTCGATGCCGCAGGTCGAGGGATCGGCGTGGTCGTCGATGCAGACCTGGTCCAGCTCGGGGGCGTCGACGCCGTCGAGGCGGTAGGTGACGTCGCCAAGCTGGATGGCGTTGCCGTCGCGGACCGTCGCGGCGGCTGTCAGCGCGGAGGCGGGGCCGGTCGTGCCCAGAAATCCGAACAGGGCGAAAAAGAAAACGAGCGCAAAAGCGCGGGCGTTGGCAAAGGATTGTCGGAAGGACATAAGGTCTCGCTATCGATGGCTCGTACGCCCCGTTCCTAGCATCCGGATGTGGCGATACCAATGGTCTGCGCCCCGCGAAGTGCGACATTCCGGCCTCGTGGCTTTACTCGGCCGTAGCTCTGATCCTATCGTTCGCCGGCCTTGCGGAGCGGAGGCCGAATCGCCCGGGAAGCGGCGAAGGGAGGAAAAATTTGCGATGAAAGACCCCGTGGACGTCCTAATCATCGGCGCCGGCGCTTCAGGCGCGGCGGTGGCGTGGTCGCTGGCCGAGACCAAGATGCATATTCTCTGCATGGAGCAGGGCGGCTGGATGAACCCGGCGGAATATCCCAGCACGGGCCGGGACTGGGAGGCCAAGTTCTACGGCGAGTGGTCGTCCAGCCCCAACGTCCGCGGCCGGCCCGAGGACTATCCGATCAACGACGACAACTCGCCGATCAAGGTCGTCAACTACAATGCGGTCGGTGGCTCGACGGTGATGTACACCGCGCACTGGCCGCGGCTGCATCCCTCCGATTTCAAGGTGAGGACGCTCGACGGCGTCGCCGACGACTGGCCGATCGACTACGACGCGCTGACCCCGTTCTTCGAAGAGAACGACCGGATGATGGGCACGTCCGGCCTCTCGGGCGACCCGCTCTCACCGCTGACGCATCCGCCGATGCCGCAACAGCCGCTCGGATTGTCCGGCGCCATCATCGGCAAGGCCATGAACAAGCTCGGCTGGCATTGGTGGCCGTCGGACACGACGGTCGCGACCATGGACTACGAGGGCCGCGCGCGCTGCATCAATCTCGGCCATTGCACGCCGGCCTGCGCGCAAGGCGCCAAATCCTCGACCGACATTACCTATTGGCCGCACGCGGTCCGCGCCGGCGTCGAGCTGCGTACGCACTGCCGGGTGCGCGAGATCACCACCGACGAGAACGGCATGGCCACCGGCGTGGTCTATTACGACAAGGATGGCGTCGAGCAGTTCCAGCCGGCTCATGTCGTCATCATCGCCTGCAACGGCGTCGGCACGCCGCGGCTGCTGCTGAACTCGGCATCGAACCGCTTTCCGAACGGGCTTGCCAATTCGTCGGGCCTCGTCGGCAAGAACCTGATGTTCCATCCTTATGCGCAGATCTACGGCTATGTGAAGGAGCCGACCGATAGCAACCGTGCGCCGCCGACCTGCCTGTGGAGCAAGGAATGGTATGACACGGACCTCTCGCGCGGCTTCGTGCGCGGCTACGGCGTCCAGTTCGTGCGCGGCGCCGGGCCGGTGTTCGAGGCTGTCGTCAGCGAGCAGAAGGGGATATTGCCGTGGGGCGCCGATCATCACCGCATCTTCCGCAAGCTCAACGGCCACCGGCTCGGCTTTTCCGCGATCTGCGAGGACCTGCCGGAGGAGCATAACCAGGTTACGCTCGATCCGGTGTTGAAGGACAGCCACGGCATTCCCGCGCCGAAGATCGACTATACGATCAGCGAGAACAGCCGGAAGATGATGGAGCATGCGCTGGCGCGCGGCCGGGAGATTCTCGAAACCGCGGGAGCGAGCGACATCTGCGTCAACTCGCCGATCCCGTGGGGCGGCTGGCACCTGCTCGGCACGGCACGCATGGGCACCGACCCCGAACGCTCCGTCGTCAACGAATGGGGCCGCTCACACGACGTGAAGAACCTCTTCATCGTTGACGGCAGCATCTTCGTCACCTCGGGCGGGGTCAACCCGACGTCCACCATCCAGGCCCTCGCGCTCTACATCGCCGACCAGATGAAGCAGCGCCTCGCCAATTTGTTCGATTGAGGCCGACATGTCCGCAGACAATCAACTGACACACAGCCAGCGCGACGACCTCCGCGCTATCGCCGCGATGATCGTGCCCGCCAGCGACGAGTACAAGGTGCCCGGCGCCGACGACTCCGCGATCCAGGCCGACATGCTGGCGACGCTGGGGCGTGACGCCAAATTGGTGGTGGCGGCGCTGGACCATCTGGCGCGGCTCGCGGGCCAACCGTTCGCCGAGCTCGATGCTGCCCGGCGGGATGCGGTGGCGCAGGAGTTTCGCAGTTCCGGCGGTGCGGCTGCGGCCACGCTCGTCCGCGTGGTGCTGCAATGCTATTACCGCGACGACCGGGTGCTACGCTCTCTCGGGCTCGAGCCGCGCGCACCTTTTCCCGAGGGGCATGTGCTGCCGGATGGCGACTGGTCGCTGCTGGACCCGGTCAAGGCAAGGGCGGGCACGCTGCGACGGGCGCCCTAGCCACCTGGGCAGTCCAGCCTTGCGCCTCGGGCGGGGTCCCTTGCGCCTAACGGAGCAGGCCACCATTTGTGTGAGCCTCAAGGACTCCTATCATGCTGGATTTCACCTCAGATATCGTCGATGACACCGCGTCATCGCGAACGGAAACTGCCGCTCCGGTCGATGACCGGGCCCTGCTGGACGCCTATTCCAATGCCGTGATCGACGTGACCGACCGCGTCGGTCCTGCCGTCGTGCGCGTCGAGACCGGACCAAAGGTGCCGAACGGCCGCGAGCGCGGCGGGCTCGGCTCGGGCATCGTGATCTCGCCGGACGGGCTCGTTCTCACCAATAGCCACGTGGTCGGCTCGTCGAAGGAAATCCGGCTGCGCGACGTCGAGGGCCATGTCGGCGACGCCCGGGTGCTCGGCGTCGATCCCGACACTGACCTTGCGCTGCTTCGCGCCAATGGGGTGCGGGACTTGCCCTATGCGGCGCTCGGCAACTCCAAGACCTTGCGGCGCGGCCAGCTCGTGATCGCGATCGGCAATCCGCTCGGCTTTGAATCGACCGTTACCGCCGGCGTGGTCTCGGCGCTCGGGCGCTCGATTCGCTCGGTCAGTGGCCGCACCATCGAGGACGTGATCCAGACCGATGCTGCGCTCAACCCCGGCAATTCGGGCGGGCCGCTGGTGTCCTCGAACGCCGAGGTGATCGGCATCAACACCGCGATCATCAATGGCGCGCAAGGCATCTGCTTCGCGGTCGCCAGCAACACCGCGCAATTCGTGCTGTCGGAGATTATCCGCCACGGCTATGTCCGTCGCGCCTATATCGGCGTCGCCGGCCAGACCGCGCCGATCCCGCGGCGGCACGCGGTGCTAGCTGGCGTCGAGAACAAGATGGGCGCGCTGCTGGCGCAGATCGAGCCGGACGGGCCGGCGGCGAAGGCGGGCCTGTTGTCCGGCGACGTCGTGATCGGCCTCGACGGGGTCGAGATCAACGGCGTCGACGATCTGATCCGCGTGCTCGACCGCGATCGGATCGGCCGTCGGCTGGCCATGGACGTGCTGCGGCTCGGCCGCCTGCGGGCGATCGATATCGACCCGGTCGAGCGCAAGCCGGCCCGCTAGCGTGTGGGCGCCGAAGCGAGGTATGACGGTGTCATGCCTCGCTTCGGGAACCCCGCCGCATGATGCCGGCGCATGAGACCTACGATGTCATCGTCGTCGGCGCGGGCGCCGGTGGCATGACCGCCGCGGCGGTCGCCGCCGCCGAAGGCCTGCGTGTGCTGGTGATCGAGAAGACCGCTTTCGTCGGCGGCACCACCGCATGGTCCGACGGCATGGTCTGGATCCCCGCCAATGCCAAAATGAAAGAGGCGGGGCTCTCCGATAGCGTCACGGACGCCGTGCAATACCTATCGAACACGGTGCCCGAGCCCGCCAATGCGGGCCTCCGCGCCGCCTTCCTCGCGCGTGGACCGGAGGCGGTCGCCTATCTCGAGGCCAACACGCAAGTGCGCCTCCAGCCGGTGAAAGCCTGTCCGGACTATTATCCGGAGCGACTGGGCGCGACCGCGGGCGGGCGCGTGCTCGAGCCGGTCGTCTTTGACGGCACGCGACTGGGCGCGCATTTCGCGCGGCTGCGCGCTCCGCTGCCGGAGCTCACTTTGTTCGGCGGGATGACGGTCAACCGCCTCGACATCCCGCATCTGCGCCGGGCCGGAAAATCGCTGCGCTCGACTCTTCGCGCGATGCGGCTGGTTTCGGAGTATGGGTGGCAGCGGCTGCGGAGCCCGCGCGGCACGACGCTGCATCTCGGCAATGCGCTCGCCGCGCGGCTGTATGCGTCGCTGCTGGCGCGGCAGGTTGAGATCCTCTTCAGGGCCGACGTCGAGGATTTGTCGATGCAGGGCGAGCGCGTCGGCGGTGTGGTTATCCGTCACGGCGCGCGCGATCGGCTGATCGCCGCGCGACGCGGTGTGGTGCTGGCGACCGGCGGCTTTTCGCACGACGCGACCTTGCGCAAACGCTTGTTCCCACCCGCGGCCGGATCCGTCTCGGCGGCCCACACGTCCGTTACGGGCGACGGGCTCCGCCTTGCGACTGCAACCGGCGCAGCGCTCAACACGGATGCGACGAGCCCGGCCTATTGGGTGCCGGCCTCACTGTTCCGGCGCACTGACGGAGGCCGAGGCGTTTTCCCGCACATGGTGACCGACCGCGCCAAGCCCGGCGTGATCGCGGTCAATGCGGCAGGTCGGCGCTTCGTCAACGAGGCACTGTCGTACCACGAGTTCGTGCTCGCCATGCTGCGCGATGGCAATGGTGAGCCGGAGCGGCCGTTTTATCTGATCTGCGACCGTCCCTTCCTGTGGAGCTACGGCCTCGGCCGCATCAAGCCGTTCACGCGCAGTATCAGGCGCTATGCGGCGAGCGGCGAGTTGGTCGAGGCGACTGATATCGCGCAGCTCGCAATGAAGATCGGCATTAAGCCGTCGACACTCGCGGCGACGATCGCAAACTACAATTCCGATGCGAAAGAGGGCCGCGATCCGGAATTCGGTCGCGGCAGCACCATCTATCAGCGATACCTCGGTGATATCAGCCACAAGCCGAACCCGTGCGTCGCGCCCATCCTTTGCGCGCCGTTCTATGCGATGCGGATCTATCCCGCCGATCTCGGCACGGCGATCGGCATGAAGGTGGATGCCCAGGCGCGCGTGCTGCGCGAGGACGGCGCGCCGGTTGCGGGCCTCTACGCCTGCGGGAACGACATGGGCTCGATCATGAACGGCAATTGTCCCGGGCCGGGGATTGCACTGGGGCCCGCGCTGACATTTGGATATATCGCGGGGCGACATCTGGCGGAGGGAAGTGTGGCAGCGACGCCGATCGCCGCTACAACGCCGGTCTAGCCATCTCCACCGCTGTCATGCCCCGCGAAGGCGGGGCATCCAGTACGCCGCGGCCTCTCGACTTGATCACAACCTTCTCGGAGTACTGGATCGCCCGGTCAAGCCGGGCGATGACACTGAGTGTGTGGCGCCGGCTTGGTCTTACTCCGCAGCCGCCGCAAAGCGGCTGTTCTCCAGTTCCGCTTCCAGCCGCGCCTTCTCCGCCGCAGCCAGCTTGATGTTGGCTTCCTTGACATGCCCGAAGCCGCGGATCGTTTCCGGCAGCCGCGCGAGCCTCGCCAGCAGCGGGATCTGCTCCGCCTTCAGCCCGGCGATCCGCTGATCGATCATGTCGAGATAATCCGCGACCAGCTTCCGCTCGGTCCGGCGCTCCTCGGTGCGGCCGAACGGATCGAACGCGCCGCCGCGCAGGAATTTTAGTTTGGCCAGTACGCGGAAGGCATGGATCATCCAGCCGCCGAATTCCTTCTTCTGGAGGTGTCCGGTCGTCTTGTCGCGCTGTGCGAAGATCGGCGGGGCCAGATAGAACTTCAGCTTGAAGTCGCCGTCGAATTTCTCCGAGACCTTCTTGGAGAAGCTGCCGTCGGTGTAGAGCCGCGCGACCTCGTACTCGTCCTTGTAGGACATCAGCTTGAACAGGTTTTTCGCGACAGCCTCGGTCAGCTCAGTGGATGCGGGCGAGGCCGCATTCTCCGCCTTGCGCACCTTAGCGACCGCGGCGAGGTAACGGTCGGCGTAGGCCTTGTCCTGATAGCCCGTCAAAAACTCGGCGCGCGTCGCGATGATGTCGTCGAGCGACTTCGTCGGCGCGGAGGCCCGGCTCCTGAACTGCAGCACGCTGCGCACCCGCGACATGTCGTGGGCGGCGAGGCGTCCCCAGGTGAAGGCGAGCTTGTTCATCTCGATCGCGGCGCCGTTGATCTCGATGGCGCGGAGCAGCGCTTCCAGCGACAGCGGGATGGCGCCCTTCTGGAAGGCGAAGCCGAGCATGAAGGGATTGGTCGCAATCGAATCGCCCATCAGCGCGGAGGCAATGCCGGTGGCATCGATGATGTCGAGGTTGTTGTCGCCGACAGCGTCCCGCAGCACGGTCTGCATCGTGCCCATCTCGAAATCGAGATCGGGGTTTTGCACGAAGCTCGCGGTCGGCTGCAGGTCGGCGTTGATATACGCTTTCGTGGTTCCGCGTTCGGCGCGGCTGAGCGCGGAGGGACCTGCCGAGACGATCATGTCGCAGCCGAGGATGACGTCGGCGCCGCCGGTGGTGATCCGGACCGCGGAGATGTCTTCCGGCTTCGCGGCAATGCGCACATGGCTCATCACCGCGCCGTTCTTCTGCGACAGGCCGGTGAAGTCGAGCGCGGAGCAGCCGCGGCCGTCGACATGGGCGGCCATGCCGAGCAGTGCACCGATGGTGATGACGCCGGTGCCGCCGATGCCGGTGACGAGGATGTTGTAGGGGGCTTCCAGCTCACGCGCGGGTGGCAGCGGCAGGTCGGCAAACAACTGGCCTGAGTCCACCGCCGAGGTCTTGATCCGCTTGAGTGTGCCGCCGTGCACAGTGACGAAACTCGGGCAAAAACCCTCCACGCAGGAGAAGTCCTTGTTGCAGTTCGACTGGTCGATCTGGCGCTTGCGGCCGAACTCGGTCTCCAGCGGTTGCACCGAGACGCAGTTCGAGGCTTGCGAGCAATCGCCGCAGCCTTCGCAGACGAGTTCGTTGATGAAAGCGCGCTTGGCGGGATCCGGATAGAGCCCGCGCTTGCGGCGGCGGCGCTTTTCCGCCGCGCAGGTCTGGTCATAGATTACGACCGTAAGACCCTTGATGTCGCGCAGCTCGCGCTGCACGGCGTCGAGCTCGCGGCGGTGATGGACGGTCGCGCCTTGTGGGAAGTAATTGCCGTCTGGATACTTGCCTGGATCGTCCGACACGATCGCGAGGCGCTTGACGCCCTCGGCCCAGACCTGATGCGCGATCTGGGCGACGTTGAAGGCGCCCTCGGCCGGCTGGCCGCCGGTCATCGCGACAGCGTCGTTGTAGAGGATCTTGTAGGTGATGCTGATGCCGGCGGCCGATGCCGCGCGAAGGGCAAGCAGTCCGGAATGGGTGTAGGTTCCGTCGCCGAGGTTCTGGAAGATGTGCTGCTCGGTGGTGAAGGGCGCTTGCCCGATCCAGTTCACGCCCTCGGCGCCCATATGCGAGATCAAATCGGTGCGGCGAGTCGGCATGCTCAAAGCCATGCCGTGACAGCCGATACCGGCCATGGCGCGGCTTCCCTCGGGCACGCGCGTCGAGGTGTTATGCGGGCAACCCGAGCAGAAGAACGGCGTGCGCGCGAGCTTGATCGGCGTGCTGGTCGTCACGGGATTGTCGAACGCCTCGAGCCGGGCGAGGCGCTGCTCCAGCACCGGGCTGTGGTGGCCGAGCTTGCGCAGCCGCGCTACCAGCGCGGATGCAACGATGGTTGGCGTCAACTCGCCCTCGCTCGGCAATAGCGGCGCGCCGCGCTCGTCGCGTTTTCCCGTCACGGTCGGGCGCCTCGACGCATCGATATTGTAGAGGATGCGCATCAGCTGGTCTTCGATGAAGCCGCGCTTCTCCTCGACGACCAGCACGTCCTGAAGTCCTTCGGCGAAGCGCTTGGCCCCGCTTTCCTCCAGCGGCCAGGTCAGCGCGACCTTGTAGATGCGCAAACCCAAATCCTGCGCATCCTTTTCGGTGATGCCCAGATCGGCCAGCGCCTGCCGCAGATCGAGATAAGCCTTGCCGGTCGCGACGATGCCGAGCCGTGCCGGCCTGGAGTCGAGCACGATGCGGTCGAGCTGGTTGGCGCGCGCAAAGGCCTGCACCGCGGCCATCTTGGGGCCGAACAGGCGCTTCTCCGCGTCGAGCGGCGGATCGGGCCAGCGGATGTTGAGGCCGCCGGGCGGCATCTCGAAATCTTCGGGGAGCTTGATCTGGATGCGTTCGGGGTCGCTATAGATCGAGGCCGAACTCTCCACGGTTTCGCTGATCGCCTTGAAGCCGACCCAGCAGCCGGAGAAGCGCGACAGCGCAAAACCGTAGAGGCCGAGATCGAGATAATCCTGCAGCGTCGCCGGGTTGATGACGGGGATCAGCGCCGCCGCGAACACCTGTTCGCTCTGGTGCGCCAGTGTCGAGGACTGGCAGCCGTGGTCGTCGCCGGCAAGCGCGAGCACGCCGCCATTGAGCGAGGTGCCGGCGGCATTCGCATGCTTGAGCGCATCGACCGAGCGATCGACGCCGGGCCCCTTGCCGTACCAGATGCCGAACACGCCATCGACCTTGGCACCAGGAAACAGGCCCACCTGTTGGCTGCCCCAGACCGCGGTCGCCGCAAGGTCCTCGTTGAGCCCGGGGACGAAGGCAATGTCGTGCTGCTGGAGGTGCGACTTCGCCCGCCACAGTGCGTGGTCGTACATGCCGAGCGGGGAACCGCGATAGCCCGAGATGAAGCCGCCGGTGTTGAGGCCCTGAAGCCGGTCGCGTTCGCGCTGCAACATGGGCAGCCGGACCAGCGCCTGCGTACCAGACAGGAAGATCCGCTTCGATTCGAGCCGGTATTTGTCGTCCAGCTCGACCTGCATCAGCGTCATTTCAGAAGTCCTCGTCTCTTGTTTCGGCTCTTATTCGACTTGGGGTTTGCGCTGCGGGAGGGAGGAGCGGCTGCGCGACGCGAATTGTGACAGTCAAGGGCATGCGCAGACGATGTCAATATCGCTGGCCGCATCCGTGGCGCTCCTGCTGGTCATGGCTTGCTTGCTGAGAACACCATGGCTGCAAGCGCGTTCGATACCGAGATCACAGAGACGGCTGAGGCTCTAATCGAGCCGTGGCGCCACCCGCACCAGATGCTCCAGGCAGAAGTATCGCGCGGCACGGCCGATAACGTTGGTGCGCCGATAGCCCTCGACAGACGTCTTCGCGAACTCATGCCGCTGGCCGATCCCGTCATCCTCAAGACCTGAAGGTCGATCAACCTGGCGACGACTCCTATGCCTCTTGCGAGGAGGCACATCGGTGGCCGTGGAGCGGGTCGCTAACGCCACCTTCGTTGTTCCGGGGCGCGCGTAGCGCGAGCCCGGAATCCATTTCACCACGTGTTTAGCCGCCCGATGGATTCCGGGTTCGACGCTTACGCGTCGCCCCGGAATGACGACAGAGAGCGCTCATCCTTTGGGCAAATGCACGTCGCAAAGCCGCCGCACAGCGAATAAGCAGACCTCGGCTTTTCTAATAACATTCTGACAGCGCAGTAAATTTTCCTAAGCCGTTGGCTCAATCGCAATTGTACACAATGGCACGCCGCTTGCAGAACTCCCGCAGAGAGAGTTCTCGCGGGGGCCTTGAGTCATGTTGAACTCAACCAAGCCGACACTGGGTGTCATCAGCGCCGAACCGGCGCCGGTCAAGCTCGACTGGCCTGCCACCGCGCTTCTCATCATCGACATGCAGCGCGACTTCATGGAGCCCGGCGGCTTTGGCGAGACGCTCGGCAATGACGTCAGCCAGCTCGCGCGCGCGGTGAAGCCGATCGGTGCAGTGCTGAAGGCTGCGCGGGATACCGGCATGCTGGTGATCCACACGCGCGAGGGCCATCTGCCCGATCTCTCCGACGCGCCGCCGGCGAAAATCGAGCGCGGCGCGCCATCCTTGCGCATCGGCGACCCCGGTCCGATGGGACGCATTCTCATTCGCGGCGAGGCCGGCCACGACATCATCCCGGAGCTCTATCCGCTCGACAGCGAGATCGTGGTCGACAAGCCCGGCAAGGGCGCGTTCTACGCCACCGAGCTCACCGACGTGCTGGAGAAATACGGCATCGAGAATCTGCTGGTGTGCGGCGTCACCACCGAAGTGTGCGTCAACACCACCGTGCGCGAGGCCAACGACCGCGGCTATCGCTGCGTCGTCATCTCGGACGGCTGCGCGTCCTACTTTCCCGAGTTTCATGAGATGGGCCTGAAGATGATCAAGGCCCAGGGCGGCATCTTCGGCTGGGTCGCAAGCTCAGCCGCGGTACTGGAGGCGATGAAGATTTCCACATCAGCGTAGGGGCATCACGATGAGCACAGGCACGACAGGGACGGCTGGCACCTCCGAGTTCAAGCCGGCACTATGGACACCGGGCGACTGGAACGCGTTTTTCGGCTTCGGCACCAACATCCTCGTCAACATGCTGGTACTCACGGGCCTGTTACGCTTCGTGTTAAAGATGCCCGACTCACTCGTGTTCGGCCGCATCCTGCCCGCACTCGGGTTGATGATGTGTCTCTCCACGTTCTACTACGCGTACCTCGCCTATCGTCTGGCGCAGAAGACCGGCCGCAACGATGTCTGCGCGTTGCCGTCGGGCGTCAGCGTGCCGCACATGTTCATCGTCACCTTCGTGATCATGCTGCCGATCACGATCAAGACCGGCGATCCGCTCAAGGGCTGGTCGGCGGGCCTGGTCTGGGTGTTTTTCCAGAGCTTCATCCTGATGATCGGCGGCTTCATCGCGCCTTTCATTCGAAAGATCACGCCGCGCGCGGCGCTGCTCGGCACGCTCGCCGGCGTTTCCGTCACCTTCATCTCCATGCGGCCGGCGCTCGAAATGTACATGACGCCGCAGATCGGCCTGGTCTGCTTTGCCATCATCCTGGTGAGCTGGTTCGGCGGCGTGAAATATTGGCGCGGCATTCCCGCCGGTCTCGTCGCGATCGCGGTGGGCATGGCCATTGCCTGGGGCTCGAACCTGTTCGGCCTCGGTCTCGGTGGACTGAGCGTCAAGGGCGTCGGTGATGCCTTCGCCAATTTCGGCTTCTCGGTGCCGATTCCGGCGGTGGGCCACGTCTTCTCCGGTTTCGAATTCCTCGGAATCATCCTGGTCACCGCCATTCCGTTCGGCATCTATGATCTCGTCGAGGCCATGGACAATGTGGAGAGCGCGGAAGCCGCCGGCGACGAATATCCGACCACGCGCGTGCTCACCGCCGACGGAATCGTCAGCCTGATCGGCTGCCTGATGGGCAATCCCTTCATCAACGCCGTCTATATCGGCCATCCCGGCTGGAAGGCGATGGGTGGCCGGATCGGCTATTCGGCCGCGACCGGCATCATGGTGGTCGTGCTGGCCTGGTTCGGCATCATCTCGGTGCTGCTGGCGCTGGTCCCGGTCGTCGCGATCTCGCCGATCCTGCTCTATATCGGCATGCTGATCGGCGCGCAGGCGTTCCAGACCACGCCAGTGAAGCACGCGCCCGCGATCGTGCTGGCGCTGACGCCGCATCTGGCCGCCTGGGCCAAGCTGCAGATCGACACGACGCTGGGCTCGACCATGAATGCGGCTGCGACCGTCGGCGGAATGGCCGCCGACAAGGCCGACGCGGTCAAGGCTGCGGCGATTGCCGCGTTGCCGCAGCAGGGCGTGTTCTATCACGGGTTAGAAGTGATGGGCGGCGGCTCCATCCTCGGCGGCCTGATCCTGGGTGCGATCGGCGTCTTCATCATCGAGCGCGACTTCGAGAAAGCCTCGGCGTTTGCGCTGGTTGGTGCGGTCCTGACCTACTTTGGCTTCATGCACGGCGAAGCCGTCGGCATCGGTGGCGGCTTTGGCGTCACGCCAGCGGTCGCGTTCGCCTATGCCGCGATGGCCGCCGGTCTGTTCGCGGCCAGCAAGCTCGGCGCGAGCGAGCCCTACATGCCGCATGCGGACATGCACGCGGCACCGGCGGAGTAGCTACCCGCCCTTGACGGCACCAGCGGTGAGCCCGGCGACGATCTGTCGCTGGGCGAACACCGTGAGCAGCAGCACCGGGAGGGTGACGATCAGCGCGGCGGCCGCGAGCGGCCCCCAGCTCAACTGGTCGAACGAGATCATGTTGTAGACCGCGACCGGCAAAGTGCGTGTCTCGCGTCCGGCCAGCACGATGCCGAAGACAAAGTTGTTCCAGGAGAAGATCACGGCCAGGATGAAGGCGACGGCGATGCCGGGCTTGGCGATCGGCAGCGCGACATGGCGGAAGACCTGCCAGCGCGTGGCGCCGTCGATGAACGCGGCTTCTTCCAGCTCCATCGGCGTCGTCTCGAAATAGCCGATCATGATCCAGATCACGATCGGCACCGTGACCACGAGGTGGATGATGATCTGCGGCACCAGCGTGCCCAGCAGTCCCAGCCACTGGAACATGAGAAACAGCGGGATCAGATAGGACAGGCCCGGCGTGATGCGGGCGATCAGGATCACGATCGCGGATTTGTGCGCGGCCATCCGCGCGATCCCGTAGCCGGCGGGAACGCCGACAATCAGCGCAAGCAGCGTCGCGCTCCCGGTCACGATCAGGCTGTTGATGAAATAGGTCAGGAAGCGGTTGGAGGCGAGCACGTCGGCATAGTTCTTCCAGGCGATATGCTCGGGAATGAACACCGGCGGATAGGCGGCATTGTCGATCTCGAATTTGAGCGACAGCGACAGCATCCAGAGGAAGAACAGAATTGCCGGGGACACGATGACGAACACCGAGAACCACAGGCCGATCTTGCCGATGATTTGCCTTGGAGTCATGTGCCGCTCGCGATCTCGGTCCACAGCATGCGCTGGCGCGCGTAGAGCATCACCGCCGCAAGCAGAACGATCAGCAGGAAGAACACGACAGCGATCGCCGAGCCGTAGCCGAGGTCGTAATAGGAGAAGGCGACGCTGTAGAGGTAGATATTGATCGTCTCCGACGCCGATCCCGGACCGCCCTGCGTGATCGCGAAAATGATGTCGAAGCTCTTCACGGCGTCGATCATGCGGATCATGCCGGCGATGAACAGGAACGGCATGATCAGCGGCAGGGTGATGAAGCGGAACACCTGCCAGAGGCTGGCGCCGTCGATCTGTGCACTTTCGTAAGGCTCGGTCGGGATCGCAGCGAGGCCGCCGAGCACGATCAGCATGACCAGCGGCGTCCATTGCCAGGTCTCGACCAGCACCAGCGAGGGAATGACGGTCGCGGGATGGAATACCCAGAGCTGTGCTGGGATTCCGACCAGTGACAGCAGATAATTCAGCACGCCGAGCTGCGGGTGGAACATCATGGTCCAGACCAGCGCGATCGCCACCGGCGTCGCCATCATCGGCATGATGAAGACGCCGCGCAGAAAGCCGCGGCCGGGGAATTTCTGGTGAAACACCACGGCCGCAAACGTGCCGAGCACGAGCGGCAGCAGCACGGACAGCACAGTGTAGACCAGTGTATGTCCGACGGCCTCGATGAAGCGGGGATCGCTCGTCAGCCGCAGATAATTGGACAATCCGACGAAGGTGGTCGAGGAGCCGACCTTCCACTCGTTCAGGCTCATCCAGATCGTGAAGACCCACGGGAAGATGATGATCGCGATCACGACGACCAGCGCCGGCACCACGAACGGCCAGTACGACGGCGGCCGTAACTCCTTCTCCGGCGCGGCATCAGACTGTGCCGCGCCCGGAGTCGATTGTGTCAACGCACTCACGCCTTCTCGCTACGCTCCAGGATCGGCCGGTACTGATCGTTGGCCTTCTTCAGCTCGGCGGCAGGATCGGCACCGGACAAGGTCGCAGTGACCGCGGCGCCGATGATGTCGCGGAATTCGGCGACCGGAATCACGACGGGCAAGCCCAGCTTGCTGATCTTGCCGGAATCGATCACCGATTGCAGCCACTCCTTGGTCTTGACGCCCTTCTGGACCTCGGGATCGCCAAGGATCGAGTTGCGGAACGGCACGCCGCCGCCGGCCTGCAGCAGCCGCGCACCTTGCGTTTTCGAGACCACCCATTGGCAGAGCAGATAGGCGGCTTCCTTGTTCTTGCTCGCAGCGGCGATGCCGATGCCGTCCCCATAGGTCGAGGAATATTGGCCTTTGGGGCCGGCGGGCACGACGGTGTAGCCGACCTTGCCGACGATGCGCGAGGCGGCCGGATCTTCCAGCGGTGGCGCCCAGCCGACGCCGTCGATCCACATCGCGGATCGGCCTTGCGTGAAGGAGGCCATCGACTCCATCCAGTTGAAGCCGGCGACGCCTGGAGGTGCCGATTTCGTCAGGAGCGTCTGATACAACTTGGTCGCGGCAATGGCTTCCGGACCGTCGGTCAGGATGTTGCCCTTGGCGTCGAGGAATTCCCCGCCATAATTGAGGAAGAAGTTGCTCCACATCGCCATGTTGGCATTGCGCAAGCCGCGCCCGACAAAGCCGTAGATGCCTTCCTTGGTGTCGGTGAGCTTCTCGGCGGCCGCAGCCATCTCGTCGAGGGTCTTGGGAACGGCGACGCCCTTCTTCTCGAACAGCTCCTTGTTGTAATAGAGGATGAAATAATCGACCGACCACGGCAGCGACAGCATCTGGCCCTTGTCGTTCCTGGCGTATTGCAGGCCCGCGGCAGAAAAATCGCTCTCGACGAGATCGGGCGCGGTCAGCGCCGGGTCCTTCATGAAGGGCGTCAAGTCGGCGAGCCAGCCGGCCTTCTCGAACTGCCGCTTCTGCACGTGATAGCTGAGATGGACGACGTCGAAGCTCGGACGGCCCGAAGTGAACTCGATCACGACTTTCTGCCGCTGCTGCTGCTCGGGAATCTGCTCCGCTTCGACCTGGATGCCGGTGAGCTCGGTGAACTCCTTGACGTATTTTTGCAGATTGTCGCCGCGGGGGCCCTTGGCGAGGATCACCTCGAGCTTGGTCCCTGCGTATTTCTTCCAGTTCACCTCGGCGCGCGCCGGCAATCCCGTCAGGCTGAGCGCGCCAGCTGCGGCCGTGCCAGTCAAGAGCGTACGACGCGAGATTTTGTGGTTGACCACTTGAGGTCCCTCCCTGTGACTCAATTTGGGCGGATACTAGCGGCCGTTCTGCGTCTGCCTAGTCCTAATCTGTGGAATTCAGGGCCGCACGGCCGGCGTTTCCATCGGCAAGCCATGCGCCCGCGACATCAGATAGAGTTCGAGCGCGACCAGCTCGGGCGCGCCGAAATCATACGCCTGGGCGCGGACACCCGTCATGCAACTGCGTAGCCGGCGCTCCAGCGATCCCAGCGTCTGCCATTCCAGGCGATAAAGCGGATAGCCGGTCGGCTGTGCCTGCGTGATCGGCGCGCCGGCAAGTCGCTTATCGAAATTATCGTCGTGGCAATTGGTGCACGCAAGGTTGAGCTGGCCCTCGCGCTGCATGAAGAGGTCGCGGCCCTGCTCGACGAATGGCTTCAGTTGCGGATCGTCGCCGGCCGTAATCGCGACGCCGCGCGATTGGTGCGCGACGAAGGCGGACAGGGCCAGCAAATCGCGGCTCTCGTAGGGCAGCGGGGTTGCCTGCTGATGATTGCTGCGGCACAGATTGATGCGCTGGTCGAGCGTGACCGGGCGCGCCAGCGCCTTGTCGAAGGCCGGATAGCGCGCCGCCACGCCTTTCATGCTGTCGCGTGCATCGCCATGGCAGTCAGCGCAGGCCTTGTCGGCGCTGCCGGTCTTCTTCGTCCACAACGCCTCGCCGTCGAGCACGAACAGCATGCCGGGATTCGAGGTGTCGTCATCCTGCATCGCGCGCGTGTCGGGCCGCATGAACGAATAACCGGAGCGGCGCGCGTCCGGCGGAATCTCGCCGGCGAGCAGGGCAGGGGCGGTGGCGAGGAGCGCCGCGGCCGCTATCGCGCGCCAGAAACTCATTCGACCGTGATCGACGCCGATGCGCTGGACGAATAGCCGTTGTCGCCAATCCATTCGAACTCGAACTTGCCGCTCTCCTTTGCGACCGTGAAGAACGACAGATAGGGATTGGCCGCGATCGCCGGAAAGAGATCGGCGCGAAAAATCTCGGCACCGTTGTAGCGGCACGTGAAGCTGGTGATGATGTCGCGCGGCACCAGCGCGCCGTCCGCGGTATGGCGGAAGCCGGTCTCCATGATGTGCGAGGTCAACGTGCGGATCTCGATGATTTCGCCGCGTCTGGCTTTCGCCGGGACATTGATGAGCGCGGCCATCAATTCATCTCCTCTGTGCAGGCGGCCAGCGTCACGACGATTTCGGTCGTGACCTGCCAGAACGTGCCGTCGGAAAGACGCGCGACCGCCACCACCTTCTGGGTGTCGGCGAGCCGGATCCGGGTCGAGACCTGGGCGCGGCCGGAGGAGGGGCCGAGATGGAAGTTGCCGATGTTCGGCTGTGGGTTCTTCTCGTTGAAGACGTGGATGCTCTTGACGTAGTCGTCCGCCGTCATCGGGCTCGCGACGCTCACGGTCATCGGCACCGTGTTGCCGTTCTCGACCAGCGGCGGAATGTCGAGCTTCACCTTGCCGGTGCGGACTGGTGCTTCGCCGACGACGTTGCGGATCGCGGCGCTGAGCATCGCCGGTGTCGCCTCGAGCGGCCGCAGCGTGACGATCGGGATCGTCGCGGCGACCGTCACGCTTCCGGCGAGATTTAGGAATTGTCGTCGCGTGGTCGGCATGAACAGTCCTAGTCCCGAAGCGTTGCAAGAAAAGCCACGATGTCCTCGATCTCGGCGGCGGACAATATCGGTTTGCCGACGAAATTTCGCCCGACCCGCACGAGGTGGTCGCTGCGATAATAGGACGGCATGATGGTCTCAGGGTTGAAGCGCGCTGCATCGACCAGTCGAAGCCGCAACTGGCTCACCGTCCAGCGGTTCCCTGCACCCGAGAGGTCAGGCGCGAGGTCGCCCTGGAACCGGGTTTCCGGGAAGGGACCGGAATGGCACAGGATGCAAGTCGTCGTGCGCGCCAGCACCAGCGCGCGCCCGCGCGCGGTATCGCCGGGCGCGCCGGTGAGCGATTCCGCAATGCCGTCGCCGGCGATGTTGTAGGGCAGGAGCTCCTCGGCTCCCGCATGGCAGGCGAAGGCGAGACTGGCGGCGATCAGCGCTGCGATATGGACCGTTGTTCTAGCCAAAGGTGTCCGCCGTGATGGTTTGAAACCAGCGCTCGGCTTCAGCCGCCTCGCGGGCGCGCAATTCGCGCGGCGCATCGACCGGGCTGGTCGTTCCGCCCTCGACCTCGGCGAAGATGTCGCCCCTGGGCTGGTAGTTGCCCGCGAGTGAAAAGCCGTAGCCGGGTGCGGCAATGTTGTAGCAGACGCCTGTCAATCGCGGGGTTTCTGGTGTGCGGCCGGCAAGGAGGTTCACGATCGCGGCAGCGCAGGCCTTGCCCTGTGCGCTTGCCGCGGATGCCGATTTGGGAATGCCCCCGCCGAGGCAGGCATCGCCGATGACGTGGATGTTCGGGACCAGCTTCGACTCGAAGCTAACAGGATCGATCGGGCACCAGCCGGTGGCATCCGCAGCCCCCGCGACCTGGGCGATGCGTCCGGCGCGTTGCGGCGGAATGACGTTGGCGACGTCAGGTGTGTAGTTGCCGAATTCGGTGACGATGGTCCTTGTCGCGGGATCGACCGAGGTCACGCGGCCGCCTTGCGACAGAGCGATGCGTTCGATCATGTCGCCGTAAAGCTCCTTCCACGCCTTTTCGAACAGTCGCTGCTGGGAGAAATTGTCCTTGGCGTCGAGGATCAAGACCTTTGAGCGCGGCTTCTTCGTTTTCAGGTAATGTGCGATCAGACTGGCCCGCTCGTAAGGCGCCGGCGGACAGCGCGAGGGATTGGCGGAGATCGCGATAGCGACGGTGCCGCCGTCCGGCATGGCCTCCAACTGCCGACGCAACAGCAGCGTCTGCGCGCCGGCCGTCCAGGCGTGCGGCATTTTTTCTGATGCCGGGCCGTCGTAGCCGGGCAGGGCCTCGAAATGGAAGTCGATGCCGGGAGAAAGGACGAGACGATCATAGGGCAGCGCAACGCCATCGGCCGTCACGACGCTGCGCAGCTGCGGCTCGATTGTGGCTACCGTCTGGCTGATCACCGTGACGCCCTCGGCGGCGAGTCTGTCATAGCCAAATTGCTGAGCTTCGATGTCGCGGAGGCCGGCAATCACCTCGTTGCTGAACGGGCAGGAGGTGAAGACCGCATTGGGTTCGATCAGGATGACTTGCAAGTTCGCCTGCGCGCGCTTCAGCGCGCGGGAGCACGCCGCACCGCCAAAGCCGCCGCCGACCACGACGATGCGACCCGCCGATTGCGCGCGCAGGATCGAAGGGACGGCGAATGATGTGGCCGCGGCGGCAATGCCGAGGACGGCATCCCGCCGTGTCACCGGAGCATTCATGAGTCTTGTCCGGAACGTCTGCCGCGACGGCCGTACGGCCGCCGCGGCGTTTCTCAGGCGAAGGTGATGTTCTGGTCGCGCAGCGGCACTGAGCGGATGCGTTTGCCCGTCGCCGCGAAATACGCGTTGAGCACCGCCGGCGCCGCGACACCGATGGTCGGCTCGCCGACACCGCCCCAGAACCCGCCGCTCGGCACCATCACCGATTCGACCTTCGGCATCTCGTTGATCCGCATCGAATTGTAGGTGTCGAAGTTGGTCTGCTCGATCTTGCCGTCCTTGACGGTGCAGCCGCCGTAGAACAGCGCGGAGAGGCCATAGACGAAGGAGCCCGCGATCTGCCGCTCCACCTGCGCCGGATTGACGACGTAGCCGGGATCGGTGGAGGCGACGATGCGATGCACCTTGATCTTGTTGCCGTCGGTCACCGAGATTTCGGCGGCGCCGGCGACATAGCTGCCATAGCCCATCACCTGCGCGATGCCGCGATAGATGCCCTGCGGCGCCGGGGTGCTCCAGCCGATCTTCTCGGCCACGGCATTGAGAACCGCCAGGTGCTTGGGGTGATTGCCCATCAGCTTGCGGCGGAATTCGAGCGGATCCTGGCCTGTGGCCTGGGCCAGCTCATCCATGAAGCATTCCATGTAGATCGCGTTGTGATTGACGTTGACGCCGCGCCAGAAGCCCGGCGGAACGTGCGGGTTGCGCATCGCATGCTCGACCAGGAGGTTGGGCACGGAGTAACCGAACGCGGCTTCGCCGGTCTGGGCGACGCCCTGGAATGCGGCCGGATCCATGCCGTTCTGCAGCGCTTCGGGACGGAGCGAGAACAGGATCGATTGCCCGGACAGGCGGTAGTGCAGCGCAACCAGATTGTTGTCCGCATCGAACGCGCCGGTCATCTTGCACTGGGTGATCGGGTGATATCTGCCGTGCGCCATGTCCTCTTCGCGCGACCACAGCAGCTTGATCGGCGTCCCCGGCATCTGCTTGGCGATCAGGACGGCCTGACGGACATAGTCGGTCTGGCCGCGCCGGCCGAAGCCGCCGCCGGGCATCACCTTGTGCACATCGCACTTCTCCGCCGACAGGCCCGATGCTTCCAACGTGGCCGCGAAGGCCGCCTCGCCATTCTGCGTGCCGCACCAGACCTCGCACTTGTCCGCCGTGTAGACCGCCGTGGCGTTCATCGGCTCCATGGTGGCATGGTTCTGGTAGGGATAGCTGTAGACGGCCTCGACCTTCTTGGCGGCGCTGGCAATCGCCGCCTTCGCGTCGCCGTTCTTGTTGCCGACATAGGCCGGCTGCCCGTTGTCGAGGCCCTCGGTCAGCCATTTCGCGATCGACTCGCTCGAGACCTTGGCGTTGTCGCCCTCGTCCCAGACGATCGGCAGCGCCTCCAGCGCGGTCTTGGCCTGCCACCAGGTATCGGCAACGACCGCGACCGCGGTATCGCCGACCTTGACGACCTTCTTGACGCCCTTCATGGCGGTGATCTTGGCTTCGTCAAAGCTCTTCACCTTGCCGCCGAACACCGGGCAGTCCTTGATCGCGGCGTTCAGCATGCCCGGCAGCTTGACGTCGATGCCGTAGATCATGGTGCCGGTGGTCTTCTCGGCGGTGTCCAGCCGCTTCACGCCCTTGCCGATCAGCTTCCAGTCCTTGGGGTCCTTCAGCTTGACGTCGGCCGGCGGCGTCAGCTTGGCCGCGGCCTCGGCGACCTTGCCGTAGGTGGTGGTCTTGCCGGACGGCGTGTGGGTGATGACGCTGTTGGCGGCCGTGCATTCCGACGCCGGCACTTTCCACGCCTCGGCGGCAGCCTGGATCAGCATCACGCGTGCGGTGGCACCGCCCTTGCGGACATAGTCTTGCGAAGAGCGGATGCCGCGGCTGCCGCCGGTCGAGAAATCGCCCCAGACGCGCTTGCGGGCGACGCTCTGGCCCGGTGTCGGATATTCGGTCGAGACCTTCGACCAGTCGCATTCGAGTTCCTCGGCGACGAGCTGGGCGAGGCCGGTGAGCGAGCCCTGGCCCATTTCGGAGCGGGCGATTCGGATGACGACGGTGTCGTCGGGCCTGACCACGACCCAGGCGCTGATCTCGGGGGAGCCGTCGGCCGCGCGGACCACGCCGGGGCCGCCGAAGGGGATATCGAGGCCGATTGCGAGACCTGCGCCGACCGCGGCGGTGCCGACAACGAAGGCACGGCGGTTCATCCTGGGAGAGACATGCTTGTTCATTTGGCGGCTCCTTACGCGCTTGCGATCGTGTGGATCGCTTCGCGCACCTGCTGGAAGGTGCCGCAGCGGCAGATATTGGTGATGGCCTCGTCGATGTCGGCGTCGGTCGGCTTCGGCTTCTCGCTCAGCAGCGCCGCCACCGCCATGATCATGCCGCTCTGGCAATAGCCGCATTGCGGCACGTCCTGGGCGATCCAGGCTTCCTGCACCTTGTGCAGTGCGTTGCCGGAGGCGAGCCCTTCGATGGTCGTGATCTTCTTGCCTGCGGCCTCGCTGACCGAAACCCCGCAGGAGCGGGTGGCGACGCCATCGATGTGAACGGTGCAGGCGCCGCATTGTGCAATGCCGCAGCCATATTTGGTGCCGGTCAGGCCCGCATTTTCGCGGATCGCCCAGAGCAGCGGCGTATCCGGCTCGACGTCGAGCGTGAAGGTTTTTCCGTTGATTGTTAGGTTTGCCATCGCAGTCCCCTGATTGGCCCAATCCACCAATTGGACTCAGGGGCGCAATGTGTCCGGCAAATTGGAAAGGTTCAAATCAATAGTCCGAGGGGTAACCGCCGGAGATTCCTTCCCTGGGCGCCCGCGGCATGGCTTGGGACGACGTCTACCGGCTTCCGCGCGCAGACGCCTTTGGAACCGGAGCGACAGTTTGTCCCTTTTGCCGGGGTGCAAGTCGACAATGCTCTGCTACAGTGGAATCAGCCAAAAAGAGGTTCCATGAACGTACCGCAGCCTTGCAACGTCCTGATGCTCTATCCGCTGTTCTCGGCAGAGTCCTTCTGGAGCTTTGGCGAATCCTGCAAAGTGTTGGGCGTGAAGCGCCCCGCGGCCCCTTTGGGGCTGATCACCGTTGCCGCGATGTTGCCCGAGCACTGGACGGTCCGGCTGATCGATTGCAACACGGAATCCTTCAGCGACGAGGATCTTTCCTGGGCCGACGTCGTCTTCACCGGCGGAATGATGCCGCAGCAGGCCGACACGCTGCGCCTGATCGAAATTTGCCGTGCCGCGGGCAAGCCGGTGGTCGTCGGCGGTCCCGATCCCACCTCGAGCCCCCATATCTATGAGAGGGCCGACTTCCAGGTGCTCGGCGAGGCCGAAAGCGTTCTCCACGAATTTATCGCGGCATGGGACAGCGGCGCACGCTCGGGCGTCTTCACGGCGCCGAAATTCCAGGCCGACGTCACCAAGACGCCGGTGCCGCGCTTCGACCTGCTCAAGTTCGAGGACTACCTTTATCTCGGCGTGCAGTATTCCCGCGGCTGCCCGTTCACCTGCGAGTTCTGCGACATCATCGAGCTCTATGGCCGGGTGCCGCGAACCAAGACGAATGAGCAAATGCTGAACGAGCTCGACAGGCTCTACGCCATGGGCTACCGCGGCCATCTCGACTTCGTCGACGACAATTTCATCGGCAATAAGAAGTCGCTGCGGCTGTTCCTGCCCCAGCTCGCCGAATGGCAGCGCGCTCACGGCTATCCGTTCGAATTGTCGACGGAAGCCTCGGTCAATCTGGCCGACGATCCCGAACTATTGGAGCTGATGGGCGCGGCGAATTTCTTCGCCATCTTCGTCGGCATCGAAAGTCCCGATCCGGCGACGCTGGTCGCGATGCGGAAGAAGCAGAACACGCGGCGGAACATCGCCGAGAGCATCCACAAGATCTACGCCGCGGGCATGCTCGTCACCGCGGGTTTCATCGTCGGCTTCGACAATGAGAAGCTCTCGATGGCGGATGCCATGATCGACTTCATCGAAGAGGCGGCGATCCCGGTCAGCATGGTCGGCCTGCTCTATGCCTTGCCGAACACGCAGCTGACGCGCCGCCTGGAGCGCGAAGGCCGGTTGCATCCGGGCCACGATTTGGCGCCGACCATCGGCGCGGATCAGTGCACCGCCGGGATCAACTTCGATCCGGTGCGCCCGTTGCGCGACATTCTGACGGACTACAAGCGCGTGCTGGAGCACATCTACAGCCCGGCCGCCTATGCAAGGCGCATCGACCGTCTGATGACGCTGCTCGACCGCTCTCGCCAGCGCCAGGAGCTCGCGGAAGGCGATATCCGCGCCCGGATCGGCGCGATGGAAACGGTGCACAAGGTGGTCACGGCCCTTCCCGAGGCGCGCGGGCCGCTGTGGCAGACCTTCATGAACTGCGCCAAGCGCGACACCACATCGGCGCGGATCGCCGTGCAGATGATCGCGGCCTATGCGCATCTCGGGCCGTTCTCGCGCAAAGTCATCGCTGCCATCGATGAGCGTCTCGCTGCGCTCGACGAGGAGACGGTCGTTCCGGTGGCGACTGTCGAGGTAACGGCGGCCCGACATCTGGCCTGACGGTCTACTTCACCGCCAGCCGCAAAAAGCTCATCACGCTGCCGAGCGCGGCAAAGCCGGCGCCGAGTGCCAAGGCCACGACTGCGCCGTCGTGACCGGCCAGCGAGAAGCAGGCTGCGGCGAGCGCCGCCCCCGTCGTCTGCCCCGTCAGGCGCGCGGTGGCGACGATGCCGGAGGCGCTGCCGCTGCGATGCGGCGGCGCGCTCGACATCACCGCCTTCATGTTCGGCGCCTGGAAGAAGCCGAATCCCATGCCGCAGATCACCATCCGCCAGATGATGTCGGGGATCGCAGGGTTGGCCGGCAGCATCGCCAGCAGTGCCATGCCAAGGCCGAGCATCACGAGGCCGATGCCGCCGAGCAATCCCACCGCGTGCCGGTCGGAGAGGCGTCCGGCGATCGGCGCCATGATGCCGACCACCAGCGGCCACGGCGTCATGAAGAAGCCTGTCTCGACCTGCGAACGTCCCAGCACGTCCTCGAAATAGAACGGCAACGAGACGAAGGCGAGGCCCTGCACCGCGAACGAGCACACGGCCGTTGCCGCCGACAGTGCGAACATCGGCCGGCTGAACAGGTCGATCGGCAGCATCGGCGCGGGATGGTCGGCGTGGCGGCGCGTCAGGATGAAGCCAAGCGCGAGAGCCGTGACCAGCTCGATGCCCACGACCACCGGTGAGAGATTATGCGCGGCACTGCCGATGCCCGTGATGAACAACCCGAGACAGGCCGACGCCAGGATCGCGCCGAGGAAGTCAAAGCCGTGATCGGCGCGCGGCGTCTTCGGCAGCATCGCGAATCCGATGCCGATCGCGACCAGGCCGAACGGGATGTTGACGGCGAATAGCCATGGCCACGGGCCGACCGCGAGGATGGCGGAGGCGATCGACGGGCCAAAAGTGAAGGCGGTCGCGACCACCAGCGCGTTGTGGCCGAAGCCGCGGCCGAGCATCCGGCTGGGATAGACGAAGCGCACCAGTGCCGTGTTGACGCTCATGATGCCGCTCGCACCCAGCCCCTGCAGCGTGCGCGCAACCAGCAGGCTCTCCAGCGACCACGCCACCGCGCAGAACAGTGAGGCGATGGTGAACAGGATCAGGCCGCCGAGATAGATGCGCTGGTGCCCGACGATCTCGCCGAGCGCTCCCAACGGCAGCAGCGTCGCCACCAGCGCGATCTGGTAGACGTTGACGACCCAGACCGATTGCTCCGGGCTGACATGCAGGTCGCCGGCAATGGCGGGCAGCGCGATGTTGGCGATCGCGGTGTCGAGCGAGGCCATCGCCAGCGCCGTGAAGATCGCCGCAATGGCCCAGCGCCGCTGTGCGGGCGGAAGGCCATCGGCAATGGGGTGGTCGGGCTTGCGCGCGGTGGCAGGTAACGTGATTGTCATTGCGTGGGCGCGTTGCTCCGGCGGCCGGCTCCAGGGGACTTTGGCATGTACTACGGCGCGGCCGCCTGCCACAGGCATATGCTTGCATGCAGTGTATGCGCGAAGGCTGGGCGATGATTCCGGGCGCCGGCGTATGATCACGCGAACTGCTGCAATGTCAGGGGAGCGCCATGCACATCGTCGTTTTGCCCGGTGACGGCATCGGGCCCGAGATCACGACCGCGACATCAGGCGTGCTGCGCGCGGCCTCCGAGCGCTTCCAGCTCAATCTGCGCCTGGAGGAGCACGCAGTCGGCCATGCGAGCCTCCAACAATTTGGCACGACCGTGCGCCCCGAGCTGCTCGGTATCGTTCGCGCCGCCGACGGCCTGATCCTCGGGCCGACCGCGACTTTCGACTTCAAGGACGAGGCCCATGGCGAGCTCAACCCGTCGCGGCATTTTCGCAAGAACCTCGACCTTTACGCCAATGTCAGGCCCGCGCGCACCTATGCGGGGCGGTCCGGGCGGGTCGGCGATTTCGACCTCGTCGTGGTGCGCGAGAACACGGAAGGGTTTTACGCCGACCGCAACATGGAGCAGGGCAATGGCGAGATGCTGGTCACATCAGACGTCGTGATTTCGCTGCGCCGGATCACGCGCCTTTGCTGCGAGCGCATCGCGCACGCGGCGTGCCGGCTGGCGATGAAGCGGCGCAGGCATCTGACCATCGTGCACAAGGCCAATGTGCTCAAGCTCGGCGACGGCATGTTCCTCGAGATCTGCCGCGAAGCGGCGAAGGCCTATACTGGTCTTGGGGTCGACGACATCCTCGTCGACGCCATGACGGCGCATGTGGTGCGCAACCCCGACCGGTTCGACGTCATCGTCGCCACCAACATGTTCGGCGACATCCTGTCCGATCTCACCGCCGAGCTCTCCGGCAGCCTCGGCCTCGGCGGCTCGCTCAATGTCGGTCACAGCCACGCCATGGCGCAGGCCGCGCATGGCTCGGCGCCCGACATCGCGGGCCAGGATGTCGCCAATCCGGTGTCGCTGATCCTGTCGGCGGCGTTGCTGCTGGCCTGGCATGGCGAGAACAGCGGCGCGGTGCGCTACGAGGAAGCCGCACGTGCGATCGAGGCGGCCGTGGCGAAGGCGATCGGCGAGGGCAGGGCAACGCGCGACGTCGGCGGCGAGCTCGGCACGATCGCGGCGGGGGCGGCGATTGCGGAGATCTTGCAGGCGAGGTGAGTGGTCATGCGGGGTCTTGCGTGTTTTTTTAGGCGCCCAAAACAAAAAACGCGAAAACAACCCCATGCACAGTAGAAGGCCCCTTGATCGATAAGGGATTTTCGAATCGCGTCACGACGACATTTGCCGCTGCCGCGACGTTGACCCGTCGGGCAAAACACTGGCAGGATGTCAGGATTGCACCGGTCGGCAAAAGTCTATTGCCGGCTTCGAAGTGCTGAGTTTCATTTTTTCTTTTCCGCTGAATTTACTCGATCCATTTGCAGAGGTTTATTGCCATGAAGATGTCTGTGCCGATTTTGTGGGCAACCGTGATCCTCACCGCGACCGCTGCCTTGGCCCAGAATGGCCTTCCGGCCTGGGCGTTCTTGTGGGACCCGACCGTCAAGGTGCCCCCGGCTGACGACAAGCCCAATCAACTCGCCGGCAGTAGTGCCGCATTCAGCTGGAAGCAGGCGCGCGACCTTTTCTTTGCGCCTGATTGGCATCCGGATGACCATCCGGCCATGCCGGAGATCGTTGCCAACGGACGAAAGCCGGATGTCCGCGCTTGCGGATCGTGCCATCGCGTCGAGGGCACCGGCGGTCCTGAAAATGCGAGTCTGGCGGGCTTGCCGGCGAGCTATCTCGTTCAGCAGCTAGCCGATTTCAAAAGCGGCGCGCGAAAGATGTCGGGGCCGGAGAGGCCCTCCACACAATTGATGATGGCGTCAGTCAAAGGCATGACGGACGCCGAGGTGCGCGCCGCGGCAGATTATTTCTCTGCGCAGAAGCCCAAGCAGATCATCAAGGTCGTCGAAAGCGAGAGCATTCCAAAGACGGGCCCGTCCCGCTTGTTCTACGTCAAGAGCCCGGAGGGCGGCTCCGAAACTCTCGGCCCGCGCATCGTCGAGGTACCGGACGATGTAGATCAGTTCGAGCTTCGAGATTCCCGGGCGACCTTCACGGCCTATGTGCCGGTTGGAAGCCTGGCGAGGGGAGAAGCACTCGCCAAGACGGGCGGATCGGGAACAACCGTTGCCTGCGGTAGCTGCCACGGTCCGGAGTTGAAAGGCGTCGGTGATATTCCGGCAATTGCCGGGCGCTCGCCGACCTATATCGTGCGCCAGCTCCATGAATTCCAAAGCGGGGGGCGCGTGGCAAGCACAAGCTCCCTGATGCAACAGACTGTCGAAAAGCTGTCGCAGAACGACATGATCGCGCTGGCTGCCTACGTGGCGTCGCTCTCCCCATGATCCGAGCCGCTGCTGCGGGGGATAACGTCGCTCCTTGGCCCTAAGCGTCGGTTGGCGTGGGGCATCGGCAGGTCCGGAGTCTGGTAGAGCAGATGTCATCGCTCCGGTGCAGACTGCCGCCTTTCACCCGACCCGGTCATCGGCTCGCTTGGACCAACGTAGAATAATGGCTGTTCTCAGCCGGGTGTATGAGATTGGATTGGTAATGAAACGACGAGAATTCCTGACTCTGGTTGGTGGTGCGTCTGCGTTGCCTCTGGCAGCGCGAGCACAGCAAGCGAAGCGAATGCCGCGAATTGGCCTTCTCCTCCCCCCACCGCGGAATTTGGAAGTCGACGCGTTCCTCAAGGGGCTCAGCGATCTCGGTTGGGTTGACGGCGTGAACGTTCATGTCGAATACCGGGACGCCGGTGGCGACGACGCCAGGCTGCCGGCGCTTGCGAATGAACTTGTCGCTCTTGATGTTGACGTTCTCGTCACAGCCACATTTCCCGGGATTCTTGCCGCTCACAACGCGACGACAAAAATTCCGACGGTGATGATCGTGGGCCCCGATCTGGTGACCATAGGCCTTGCAGCCAGTATGGCTCATCCAGGCGGCAACATCACGGGGCAAACCTTTTTCCTGACAGAACTGGCTGCAAAGCGCTTGGAGATTCTCGCAGGCTTGGCTCCCTCGACGCGACGCGTAGGGGTGCTCATGCAGCGAGGAAATCCACTGAACAACGCTACAATGAGCACCATGAGGAACGCCGCGCAGGCATTGAAGATGGAGCTACTAGCTATCGAGGTCGACGTCCCCGGCGATGTCGAAAGCGCGCTGTCACTCGTCGGCTCTAACCCGATGGACGGCCTCGTGATCACGGACGCAAACGCGTTTGTCACCAACACGTCCATGGTGGCCGCGATTGTGGACAAGTGCCGCGTGCCATCGGTTGCCGCACCCATCGTCGCCTCCCGGGGGGCGGCCCTGATGGGTTACGGTGTGGACTTCACCGCAATGTTCCGCCACGCCGCTGTTTTCGTCGACAAGATATTGAAGGGTGCCAACCCCGCCGAGATTCCCATCGAGCAGCCGACGCAGTTCAAGACCGTCATCAACCACAAGACCGCAAAGGCGCTCGGCGTGGAGATACCTCCGTCGTTGCTGGTGCGCGCGGACGACGTGATCGAATAACAGTGGGGCCGCGGCGGCTCGCTCAATGTCGGTCACAGCCGCGCCATGGAGCAGGCCGTGCACGGCTCGGCGGCTGACATCTCGCCAATCCGGTCTCGCTGATCCTGTCGGGCGCTCTGTTGCTCAGCTATATGCCCGATTTGGTAAGTCGAGCCAGCGTAGCGAGTTGCCGCATCCATTGCATTCTAGGCCGGGCTGGATAGCCACCCCAGGTCGTTCCCGGGGGAACGTTGGTCATAACTCCCGATCCCCCTGCCACCCTTGCACCCTTGCCTATCGTGACGTGAGGAGCAATCGCAACTCTGCCACCAAGGACGACAAAATCTTCAATCGTAACGCTGCCACTAAGACCCGATTGTGCGACGATGATACAATTGCGGCCAATGACTACGTTGTGACCGATCTGACAGAGGTTGTCGATCTTTGTGGCTTCTCCGATGATCGTGTCTCTTATGCCGCCCCGATCAATCGTCGTGCCGGCCCCGATCTCTACGTCGTCACGGATAATGACTCGCCCGGTCTGCGGGACTTTTTGCCATCGGGCACCGGCGACATAGCCAAAGCCGTCCTGCCCAATATGGGAACCCGGATGGATCACGACGCGCTCGCCCATAAGCGTATGTGTAATCGAGCAGCCCGCGCCAATCGTGCAGTTGCGGCCTATCAGAACATCCGGGCCGATCACGGCCGTTGCGGAGATGATGCTTCCCGCTCCAATCTCAGCTCGGGGTCCGATCACGGCTCCCGGATCAACCGTGATTCCGCCAGCAAGGCGCGCAGTTGGATGGATCGTCGAGCCGGAAGCTATATCGCTGGCTTCGTAAACGGAGGTGGGCCGAAGAGATCGGGGGTAAAGTTCGGTATGGACGTCGACAAATGCTTGGTAGGGCTGCTTCGCAAGCAGCGAGATGAGAGTGCTTGGGGCGCGGCTTTCGAAGCGATGAAGCATCAGGCAGGCCCCGGCGCCCGTTCTGGTCAGCGCGTCGGCATACTTGCCGCTTTCGATAAAAACGAGGTCATTCGGCCCGGCGAGTTCGAGTGGCGCAACGTTTGTAATCAGATGTGAAAGTCGTGTCGCGTCGTGACATTCGGCGCCGGTTAGCGAGATAATTTTGGCTACCGTCAAGCCTGCGGGGCTATCGAAGAACTTGCCGTCTCGCATATCCCCTCCCTCATTGCAGAACGATCGCGAATAGGGTGAGGCGATATCGCTGCAACCTGAATCGCCGCTCTTGTTGGTCTTGCGTCCAACCTTGAAAAGCTCCGTAAGGGCAATTCAAAGGTTACGTACCAAGTCTGCTTCATCCTTTCTCCAATTGAAGCTCGATCGGTCGATTTCGGTACGATTGCTATGACCAGCGATTCGTTTGAGAGGAGAACGAACCGACCTGTGGTCGGTTGATTTAGATCAATGATCAAGGATCATCCGTTGTGGGGCCTCCAAAGAACTCGAAATGCTGCGTGTTGGGTAACTCGCTGGCGATACGGTTCCATCGCTGTCCAAAAGGCGAAGCTGCATTGCGACGGCATTGATCAGTCGCGGGCCGCTAGCTATGGCTTACGTTGGTTTCGGCCAAGCGGCGATGCCAAACGGGAACTATCCTGTCTGGCAGGACCTCACGCCGCACCATTCCAAGGCTGCTACCGGGCAGGCCGCTAGATCCTTTTGAGGTATGCAGATGATTGCGGCGGGTTCGTCTGCGCTCTGCTGGTGTCCTTAGCCAGCTCCTCAGAGCGAACTGGCACTTTCCGCTCCTCCTGAAGACAGTCCGGATAGGACTGCCTTCGGGGCTGATGGAGTCCGGGGATGATAGCTTCAGAACTGATACCTCCGCAGTCCCCCATCCACCGGGATCACCGTGCCCGTGATGTAGCGCGCCACGGGTGACGCCAGAAACACCGCGAGTGCGGCGAGATCTTCCGGCTCGCCCCAATAGCCGACGGGAATCTCTTCCTCCGCAAAGCGCTCGCGATAATCAGGCGCGTAGTTGCGGCGGATCTGTTCGCTCATGATGCGGCCGGGCGGGATGCAGTTGATGGTGATGCCGTGCTCGCCGATCTCGCGCGACAGGCCCTTGGCCCAGGCGTGCACGGCTGCTTTGGCGGCGAACGCGGCGTTGAGGCCTTCCGGCTCGGACTTGCCGGTGATGTTGACGATGCGGCCCCATTTGCGTTCGATCATCTGCGGCAGCAGCGCATGCGCGATGCGGCGGTAGCTGGTGAAATTCAGCGCGATCGCTTCGTCCCATTGGCTGTCCGGCGCATCGACGGGGAGGGGGCGGCTGCCGCCGGCATTGTTGATCAGGATGTCGACATGGCCGAGCTCGCTCACGGCGAAGGCCGAAATCCTCTCCGCCGCGTCCTTGGCCATCACGTCCTGCTCGAATGGCGTGATCAGACCGGAGCCGACTTCGCTCACCAGTTCGGCGAGCAGGTCGGTGCGCCGTGCCACGGCCACGACGCGCACGCCTTCGGCAGCCAAGCCCTTGGCGATGGCGCGGCCGATGCCGACGCTCGCTCCGGTGACGACGGCGGTTTTCGATGTGAGCCCGAGATCCATGGTGACACGCCCTCTTGTTTGCTTTTCTGCTTGTCGCTGTTGGTTTGGCTGATCGTTTTTCTGTTCGTTTCCTGCCCTGTCCCCGTCAGCCTGATTTGCCCGACCGGGACGAGCAGTGGTAACCAAGAGCCGCGTTGAAGGAAACACGAAAAAGAAAAGGCGCCGAGCGATGGTCTGGGATCCGCAGCAATATCTGAAATTCTCCGGCCACCGGCTCCGGCCCGCCGTTGACCTCTTGATGCGGATTCCGGATTCTGGTCCGCGTGCCGTTGCCGATCTCGGCGCCGGCGCCGGCAACGTCACCAAGCTGATCAAGGAGCGTTGGCCGGACGCGACGGTGACCGGTGTCGAGGGCTCAGCCGAGATGGTCGCCGCCGGTCGCAAGGCGGCGCCGGACGTGGAATGGTCACACGAGGACCTCGGCCATTGGCGCCCGACGAAGCAATATGACGTCGTCTATTCCAATGCCGCGCTGCACTGGCTGCCCAATCATGCGGCACTGTTTCCGTCGATCATGGAGAAGGTGACGCCTGGCGGGATGCTCGCGGTGCAGATGCCGCGAAACTTTCTAGCGCCCTCGCATGTGCTGATCGGCGAGACGGCGCTGAACGGTCCCTGGCGGTCGAAGGTCGAGCATCTCGTCACGCCGCCGCCGGTCGAAGCGCCGGCCTATTATCACGGTCTTCTTGCTCCGATGTCGGCCAATATCGACATCTGGGAGACCGAATATCTGCAGGTGCTGGAAGGCGAGAATCCCGTGAAGGAGTGGACCAAGGGGACCTGGCTCACGCGCTATCTCGATATCTTGCAGGGCGACGAGAAGGCCGCGTTCGAAGCCGCCTATGGGATGCGGGTCGCGAAAGCCTATCCGAAGAACGCCGCGGGACAGACGCTGTTTCCGTTCCGGCGTCTGTTCATGGTCGCCCAGCGCAACGGCTGATCGCACTACCGCAATGCGACATAAGCGCTCGCTTCCGGGAACGGCAGCAGGAGCCGGGTTGCGCAAGATAGCTTGGCTGCGGCAAATTGGGCTTAGGTCTAGTTGTTCGGGTGGCGGATTGCTGTCAGTACTGAAATCGGAAAACAAAAAAGACCCGGTTTTAGAGGTTGTTGGGAGGTTCGTTCATGCGCAAGCTGCTTCTTGCGGTCGCCGCCGCAGCTGTTCTCCTGTGTCCCGCCGTCGTCGAGGCCCAGAGCCCGATCGTCATTAAATTCAGCCACGTCGTCGCCAACGACACTCCCAAGGGCAAGGGCGCCCTGAAGTTCAAGGAACTTGCGGAGAAGTACACCGACGGCAAGGTCAAGGTCGAAATCTACCCGAACTCAACGCTGTACAAGGACAAGGAGGAGATCGAGGCGCTGCAGCTCGGCTCGGTGCAGATGCTTGCCCCCTCGACCGCGAAGTTCGCACCGCTCGGTATCAAGGAATTCGAGGCGCTCGACCTGCCCTGGTTGTTCAAGGACGACCAGACCTATTCGAACGCGATGAAGGGCACGATCGGCAAGTGGCTGTTCGAGAAGCTCGAGACCAAGGGCATCACCGGGCTCGCTTACTGGGACAACGGCTTCCACATGCTCTCCGCCAACCGTCCCCTGATGAAGCCGGCCGATTTCCAGGGTCTCAAATTCCGCATCTCCGGATCGAAGGTCGCCGACCAATATCTTCGGATCATGGGCTCGATCCCCCAGATCATGGCGTTTTCCGAAGTCTACCAGGCTTTGCAGACGGGCGTGGTCGACGGCTGCGAGAACACCGCATCCAACTACCTGACGCAGAAGTTCTACGAGGTGCAGAAGGACATCACCGTGTCCTATCACGCGCACCTGCAGTATGCCGTCATCGTCAATTCGAAATTCTGGTCCGGCCTGCCGCCTGATATCCGCGCCCAGCTCGAGAAGGCGATGAACGAGGCGACCGACTACACCAACCGGATCGCGCACCAGGAAAACGAGGATGCGCTGGCCGAGATCAAGAAGACGGGCAAGACCACGCTGCATTATCTGACTGACGCCGATCGCAAGGCGTGGCAGGAAGCGATGCAGCCGACTTACAAATGGGCGAAGGGGCGGGTCGGGCAGGAGGTGCTCGATCTCGTCGCCAAGGAACTCGACGTCAAGATGAACTGACGCGGGCGCGTTTTGAGAACAACCATGAACGGTCGGGGGTGATCGCACTCCCGGCCGTTGCTCTTGAATGATGAGCCAAGCTGAGGGGACCAAGTTGCTGCGTGCATTCAATCGTGTGCTCGATCATCTCGAGGAATGGCTGATCGCGACGATGATCGCGGCCGCGACATTGCTCATCTTCGTTGCCGTGCTGCACCGGTATGGCGCCGGGCTGTCGATCGACATCGCCAAATGGGCGGAGGCGCGCAACCTGGCCTTGCTGGCCGTCCCCGCGCGAGCGGCGTTCGTCTGGCTTGCCGCTCTCGACCTGTCCTGGGCGCAGGAACTCTGCATCTACATGTTCATCTGGATGGCGAAGTTCGGTGCGGCCTATGGGGTGCGCACCGGCATCCATGTCGGCGTCGACGTCCTGGTCAACATCCTTCCCGGCGGATCGCGCCGCCGCGTCATCACGTTCGGCCTGATGTGCGGCGCCCTTTTTACGGCCATCGTGTGCTATTTCGGGGCCGCGTTCGTCGGCCAGATGTGGCAGACCGGCCAGCAATCCAACGATCTGGAAGCGCCGATGTGGCTGGTGTATCTCACCATCCCGCTCGGCTCCGGGCTAATGTGCTTCCGCTTCCTGCAGGTCGCCTGGTCGTTCTATCACACCGGCGAGCTGCCGCATCACGACATGGCCGGCGTCGAGGGCGTGGAAGTAGACCCGGTCCATCCGGCCCCGGTCACGCGCAGTCAAGTCGTCCGCGACGAACGCAGCCCGCTCGGCTGGGTCCTGATGTTGTTGCCGGTTCTGATCGTCGCCGTGTGCTTCGCCCATTCCGCGCACGTGATCACGCTGCCGCAGGGCCTGCGTGTCGCCGTCGTTTTCGGCCTTCTGCTGTCGTTGATGCTCACGGGCATGCCGATCTCGATCGCGCTCGGCCTGACCGTGCTCAGCTTCATGTTCACGTTGACCGACGTGCGAACGGAATCGGTGGCGCTGAAGCTGTTTACCGGCATCGAGAGCTTCGAGATTATGGCGATCCCGTTCTTCATCCTTGCCGGCAACTTCCTGACCCATGGCGGCGTCGCGCGCCGGATGATCGCGTTCGCGACGTCGTTGGTCGGGCATTGGTACGGCGGCCTCGCGCTCTCGGGCGTGGTCGCCTGTGCGCTGTTCGCCGCGATTTCCGGCTCGTCGCCGGCCACCGTGGTGGCGATCGGATCGGTGATCCTGCCCGCGATGGTCGCGCAGGGATTTCCGAAGAGGTTCGGGGCGGGCGTGATCACGACCTCGGGCTCGCTGGGAATTCTCATTCCACCCTCGATTCCGATGGTGCTTTTTGCCGTCTCTACCAACACCTCCGTCGGCAAGCTGTTCATCGCCGGCATCGTGCCGGGGCTCGTGCTCGCCATGCTGCTCGGCGCCACGACGTTCTATCGGGCCTGGCGTAACGACTATCCGAGGATGCCGAAAGCAACCTTCTACGAACGCTTCGATGCGTTCCGCAAGTCGATCTGGGGTATCCTGCTGATCGTGATCGTGATCGGCGGCATCTACAGCGGCCTGTTCACGCCGACCGAAGCTGCCGCCGTCAGTGCGGTGTACGCCTTCATCGTCGCGGTGTTCATCTATAAGGATCTGAAGCTGCGAGACGTGCCGCGCGTGCTGCTGTCGTCGGCAAATCTTTCGGCGATGCTGCTCTACATCATCACCAACGCAGTCTTGTTCTCGTTCCTGATGACCTACGAGAACGTGCCGCAAGCGCTGGCGCAATGGATGATCGACCAGGGCCTTGGCTGGATCGGCTTCCTCCTCCTTGTCAATCTCCTGCTGCTGGTGGCGGGTAACGTGATGGAGCCGTCCTCGATCATCCTGATCATGGCGCCGATCCTGTTTCCGGTTGCGATCAAGCTCGGCATCGACCCGATCCATTTCGGCATCCTGATGACGGTCAACATGGAGGTCGGGCTGTGCCATCCCCCGGTCGGCCTCAATCTCTACGTCGCCTCAGGCATCGCCAAGATGGGCATCACCGAGCTCACGGTGGCGGTGTGGCCGTGGCTGCTGACGATGCTCGCGTTCCTCGTGGTCGTGACCTACTGGCCGGGTCTGTCGCTGTGGCTGCCGAGATTGCTGGGCATGTAATCGGGCACAGGCGATGCATGGCTAACGCGCGGTAAATCCGCTCGCTCAAATGCCACCGCTGTGCGGTGCACGCATTTTTACGGATGTGCGGTAGAACCGTGCCAGCGGATGGGGCTGGCATGTTGTTCAACAGAATGGAATCCGGACGGGCGTCGATTTCCGACGCCGTCTACATGGAAGTGATCACGGGGCTGCACGGCACGACGGTGCCCACTATTCTCGCCGCCGTCTGCCAGGTGATGGTCGGCGCGATCACGACCTACGAGACCGGTGACGCGGTCACGGCAGTCCTTACGGCCGCCGGCGTCGTGGTGGCCATGATCCGCCTGTTCGAAATCGCGGCGTTCCGCCGTCGCCTCTCGCAGCCGCCGCAGCTGGATCGGGCCGAGGCCGCGCGTTGGGAACGGCGGTACATTTCCGGCACGGTCATGACGGCCATGGTGCTCGGCGTGTTTGCCGCGCGCAGCATCGTGCTGGGCGATGCGCTCTGCTGCGTGATGGCGGTCGGCATCGGTTTCGGCTTCGGTGCCGGCGTGGTGGCGCGGCTGGCGCTACGCCCGGTCGCAGCGCTGCTCGATCTGGTCGCGATCGCCGCGCCCGCCGCGATCGTGACGTTCATGCAGCCCGATCTGCGCCATGTCGGGCTCGGGCTCCTCATCCTGATGTATGTGGCCGCGAGCTTCGAGATGGTGCGGCTGAGCTTCAATGCCTCGATCAGACAGATCACGCTCAAGCGACAGTTTGAGCGGCTCGCGCGCTCGGACTCGATGACCGGCGTCTTCAACCGTTCGGTGCTGGCGGAGGATCTGCCGCGAATGCTGGCGGACGGAAATTCCAGCATGATCGCCATCCATGCGCTCGATCTCGACCGCTTCAAGGAGGCCAATGACCGCTTCGGCCATCCTGTTGGCGACGCGCTGCTCAAGCAGGTGGCCGGGCGGCTCAAGGCGCTCGCCGCACCTCATGATCTCGTGGTCCGGATGGGCGGCGACGAGTTCATCCTGGTGCAGCGCGCGGCGGCCGATGCGGAAGCGATGGCACGGCGGATCGTGCAATCGATCAGCGCGCCTTATGATGTCGACGGGCAGGTGATCGGGCTCGGCGTCAGCGTCGGCGTTGCCGTCGCGCCGCAGGATGGGCGCACTATGGAGGGGCTGTTGTCGCGCTCCGACCGGGCGATGTACCGCGCCAAGCAGGATGGCGGCGGCTACGTGCTCGCGCGGGAGCTGCGGATGGCGGACATGCGCGTCTCCGATAAGTCGGTGGCCGGAGGTTTGGCCGCGTAAGGACTTGTTGGAACCGCAATCGAGATGCGGTTAGATACCTCCCAAGAGACGAGCCGGGAGGGCATTATGAGCAGCATCGAAGCCAGCGACACGCCGAAGGGCGCAACGCCGTCCGCGATCGCGCAGCAAACGGCGATGCTGAACGCGCTGCCATTCTCCGACACGCGGGATTTCGACGACGCCGCGCGCGGCTTCCTCGGCACGATCGAGAACGCGGCGATCACCAACCCGCAAGGGCGGACGGTCTGGAGCCTCGAGCCGTACGGCTTTCTCGCCGCCGAGCAGGCGCCAGCCACGGTCAATCCGAGCCTGTGGCGGCAATCGCGACTCAACATGCAGCACGGCCTGTTCGAGGTCGTGCCCGGAATCTACCAGGTGCGCGGGCTCGACATCGCCAACATGACGCTGATCGAAGGCGACAGCGGCGTCATCGTCGTCGACACCCTGACCTCGATCGAGGGCGCGCGCGCCGCGCTCGATCTCTACTACAAGCACCGCGGCCAGCGGCCGGTTGCGGCCGTGATCTTCACCCACACCCACACCGACCATTGGGGCGGTGCGCGCGGCGTGCTGGAGGAGGATGCACTCGCGACCGGCCGCGTGCCGATCATCGCGCCGAACTTGTTCATGGAGCATGCCGTCTCCGAGAACATCATCGCGGGACCTGCGATGTTGCGCCGGGCGCAGTACCAGTTCGGGCCGCTCCTCGCCAAGGGCGCGCGCGGGCAGGTCGATTGCGGCCTCGGCAAGTCGATGGCGGCAGGTTCGGTGGCGCTGCTGCGGCCGACCGATTTGATCATGGCGACCGGCGACAGGCGCGTGATCGACGGCGTCGAATTCGAATTCCAGATGGCGCCGAACAGCGAAGCGCCGGCGGAGATGCATTTCTTCATCCCGCGCTACAAGCTGTTGAACCTCGCCGAGAACTGCACCCACAATTTCCACAATCTGCTGCCGTTCCGCGGCGCCGACGTGCGTGACGCGCTGGCCTGGTCGAAATATCTGGGCGAGGCCCTGCAGCTCTGGGACGGCAAGGCGGAGGCGATGTGTGGCCAGCATCACTGGCCGGTGTGGGGACGCGAACGCATCGGCACGATGATCCGGCAACAGCGCGACCTCTATAAGTTCGCGCATGACCAGACCATTCGCCTGATGAACCACGGCCTCACCGCAGCCGAGATCGCCGAAGCGATCCAGCTGCCCAAGAGCCTGGAGGGCGCCTGGCACGGCCGCGGCTATTACGGCCACATCCGGCACAATGTGAAGGCGATCTATCAAAAGTACCTGGGGTGGTACGACGCCAATCCGGTCAATCTCGACCCGCTGCCGCCGGTCGAGTCGGGCAAGAAGTATGTCGAGTACATGGGCGGCGCCGGCGCCATCCTCGCGCGGGCGCGTGTCGATTTCGACAAGGGCGAATTCCGCTTCGTGGCGCAGGCGCTCGGCCATCTCGTCTTTGCCGAGCCGGACAATCAGGCCGCGCGTGCGTTGCTGGCGGATACGCTGGAGCAGCTCGGCTACGCCGCCGAAAGCGCGACCTGGCGCAATGCCTATCTGTTCGGCGCGCAGGAATTGCGCCAGGGCATGCCGAAGGTGCCTTCGCGCCCGCCGATGCCGCGCGAGACGCTGGCGGCGCTGCGCACCTCACAGCTCTGGGACGTGCTCGGCATCCGCCTCAACGGACCGAAGGCGGAAGGAAAGCACATCGTGCTGAACTGGAGCTTTTCCGACACCGGCGAGACCTTCGTGCTCAATCTGGAGAACTGCGCGCTGACTTACACGGAGGGCATGCAGGCGGACAATGCCGATGCCAGCTTCACGCTGGCGCGGTCGACGCTCGACGAGGTGATCGCAAAACTGACCAGCTTCCCGGAGGCCGTGACCGCCGGCAAGGTCAAATTCGCCGGCAACCCGATGCGCCTCGCCGAGCTGATGGGCCTGATGGACGAATTCCCGCGCATGTTCGAGATCGTCGAGCCGAAGCGGGCGGTGGTGAGGTAGGGCAGCCGTCAGCGCGTTCTCATTGTCATCGCCCGGCTTGACCGGGCGATCCAGTATTCAGTGACGCCGCTGATCGAACCGAGAAGCCGCGGCGTACTGGATGCCCCGCCTGCGCGGGGCACGACAGTGACTACTCCGCGCTGCTCACCAGCTTGATCCGCGGCGCCTGTTCCTCGCCGAGGCTGCGATAGGCCGCGAGATAATCCAGCGCCATGCGGCGCGCCGTGAAGCGCGTCTCGAACTGCTTGCGGATAACGGAGCGGTCGAGTTGCGGCAGGCGACCGACGACGCCGGCCGCGCTGAGGACGTCCTCGACGACGAAGCCGGTGAGGCCCTCGTCGATGATTTCCGGCACCGAGCCGCGGTTGAAGGCGATGACCGGCGTTCCGCAAGCCATGGCCTCGATCATCACCAGTCCAAACGGCTCCGGCCAGTCGATCGGCAGCAGCAAGCCCAGCGCGCCGCTCAAAAACTCCGACTTCTCGTGATCGCTGATCTCGCCGATGAATTCCACCAGCGGATTGTTCTCGATCATCGGCCGGATCAGCTCGTCATAGTAATCCTGGTCGGCCCGATCGACCTTGGCGGCGATCTTGAGCGGAATGCCGCAATGCGTCGCGATCTTGATGGCGCGGTCGACGCCCTTTTCCGGCGCGATGCGGCCGAGCACGGCGAGATATTCCTGTTTCGCCGGCTTCGGCGTCAGCAGGTTCTCCGGCAGGCCGTGGTGAATCGTCCTCACCCAGTTCGCCTGCGGCACCGGCCGGCGCTGCGCATTCGAGATCGAGACGACGGGGACCTTCGAGAAGGTCTTGAAGACCGGCTGATGCTCCGGCAGATCGAGCCGACCGTGCAGCGTGGTCAGGAACGGCGTCGGCTGCCGGTAGAACAGCGACCACGGATAATAATCGAGATGGAAGTGGAGGAAATCGAACTCCTCGTCGTCACATTTCTGCCGCACCCGCTCCAGCATCACCATGTGCAGCGCATTGGGATCGCGCACGGAACCGTCGAGGCGGAGCGCCCGCGGCCACAGCGCATCCAGCTTTGCCGAGGTTTGTGAGTCGCCGCTGGCGAATAGCGTTACGTCATGCCCAAGGGCCACCAGCTCTTCCGTCAACCAATGCACCACCCGCTCGGTGCCGCCATACAGCTTGGGTGGAACAGCCTCCGTCAACGGAGCTACCTGCGCGATGCGCATCTCACCATCTCCTTTGTGCGATCATGTGTAGGAAAGCCCCCGCCTGTTCAGCACCGGCATGCCAATCAAGGGAACGTTCCCGCACTTGCGAAGTTCCTCCCTCCGAACGTTACTTATTCGACACGTCGGATGCCCGTCGCGATGCTGCCATCACATCATCGCAGAACGCCCGCATCCGCATGTCGTGATGAGTGTGCCCGGGAACCGAGGCGAGTGGTCGATGTTCAGTCGGCTAACAACAAAAGTCTGAATCATCACGACGGGGTCGATAGTCACATGGATCATCTTTCTGGATATGCGCACCGGCCGTTTGCCTTTGTTTTGCGCTATCTTCGGCGTCGCCTCACGTCGCATCTCGTGATCCTGACCGCTGTGGTAGCGGCCGTCGCCTGCTCCGTAGGCACGCAGTATGGCGTCAAATCCCTCGTCGACAGTTTGTCGGCCGGCGCTTCGCATGGTGGAAGCGTATGGCTGGCATTCATATTCCTCATGACGCTGATCGCCGCTGACAATTTCCTCTGGCGGATTGCGAGCTGGACGGCCAGCTTCACCTTCGTCCGTGTCACCGGTGATTTACGCCGTGACATCTTTCGTCATCTGACCGGCCACGCGCCGAGCTACTTCTCCGACCGCATGCCCGGCATGCTGACGAGCCGCATCACGGCGACGTCCAATGCGGTGTTCACGGTCGAAAACATGTTCGTCTGGAATGTGCTGCCGCCGTGCATCGCAACGGTTGCGGCAATCGCGCTGATTGGAACCGTCAGCCCTTACATGGCACTCGGCCTGATGGTAATTGCCGGCGGCATGGTGCTTGCGATGTTCCGCTTGGCTGCCGCGGGCAAGCCGCTGCATGACGACTTCGCCGACAAGGCCGCCGTCGTCGACGGCGAGATGATCGACGTCATCAGCAACATGCCGCTGGTGCGCGCCTTCTGCGGCATCGGGCACGAGCATGAGCGGTTCGACGCGACTGTGAACCGGGAGCTCACCGCGCGCGGCCGCAGCCTGCGCTATCTGGAGAAGCTGCGGCTTATCCATGCCGGCGTCACAGTCGTGCTCACGATCGCCCTGATGGCCTGGGCGATCATGCTCTGGCAGGATGGCCGGGCGACCACGGGCGACGTCGTGCTGGTCTGCACCCTCGGTCTCTCCATTCTGAACGCGACGCGCGATCTCGCGGTGGCGCTGGTCGACGTCACCCAGCACGTTGCGCGGCTGACCGAGGCGATCGCCACGCTGCTGGTGCCGCACGAATTGCGCGACCACCCCGAGGCCGAGCCGCTGGTGAAGAGCGGCGCCGCGATCGCGTTCAACAATGTCACTTTCGGCTATCCCGGCGGCGAAAAGATCTTCGAGCGCTTCAGCCTGCGCCTGCAGCCCGGCCAGCGCGTCGGCCTGGTCGGCCAGTCCGGCGGCGGAAAGTCGACGCTGTTCACGCTGCTCCAGCGCTTCTACGACACCGACGAGGGTAGCATCACCATCGACGGCCAGGACATTTCCAAGGTGACGCAGCAGAGCCTGCGCGAGGCGATCTCCGTCGTGCCGCAGGACATCTCGCTGTTCCACCGCTCAATTCGCGAGAACATCCGCTATGGTCGCCCGAACGCGACCGACGACGAGGTGCTGCGTGCGGCGATCGCGGCGCGCTGCGATTTCGTCGAAAGCCTGCCTGGTGGTCTCGACACCATGGTCGGCGACCGCGGCGTCAAGATGTCCGGCGGTCAGCGCCAGCGCATCGCGATTGCGCGCGCCTTCCTGAAGGACGCGCCGATCCTGCTGCTGGACGAGGCGACCGCCGCGCTCGACAGCGAATCCGAGGAGGCGATCCGCGAGGCGTTGTCGCGGCTGATGCGCGGCCGCACGGTCATCGCGATCGCGCATCGCCTCGCGACCCTGCGCAATTTCGATCGCGTGGTCGTGTTGAGGGCTGGTAAGATCATTGAGGACGGGTCGCCCGAGCGTCTGATGCAGGGCCACGGGCCCTATCGTGAGCTGGTCACGCAGGAAATGAGCCGGCTCGCCCAAGCCGCCGCGTAAACCACAGTCGCGTTCGAGTCGGTTGCGTGTCGAAACAAGCGCAGGGGAGCTGCTGATGTCGGCTGAAGCCGTTACCCAATTCGTCTCCGTGACGCGGACCGTGGACCAGGTCGCGGAACAGCCTTTCTATATTCCGATGACGGGACCGTCGGCGCGGCCGCGGCGTTCGCTCAAGCACGACGACACCTTTATCGTGCTCGACAGCCATGGCGACATCGGCGCTTCGGCCGGTGGGCCCGATGGCTTGTTCCATCACGACACGCGCTACCTTGCGAGGCTCGAGCTCGTGCTAGACGATCTCCAGCCGTTGCTGCTGGGCTCGAACCTGCGCGACGACAATTCAGCCCTGACCGTCGATCTGACCAATCCGGACATCTACCGGCAGGGCAGCCTCGTGCTGCAAAAGGACCTGCTGCACATCGTGCGCACGATCTTCCTGTGGCGCGGGACCGCCTATCAGCGCATCGGCGTGCAGAACCACGGCGACCGCCCGACTGGCTTCGCGCTGACGCTGCTGTTCGACAATGATTTCGCCGATCTGTTCGAAGTCCGCGGCGAGCGGCGCCCGCGCCGCGGCATCGGCTCGAGCCGGCTGTTGGGACCGACCGACGTGCTGTTCGACTACCGCGGTCTTGATGACGCCGAGCGCACCACGGGCCTGCATTTCGATCCGCGCCCGACGAAGTTGTCGGTGAACGCCGCGACCTGGCAGCTCGAACTCGACCCTCATGAGTCGAAATCCCTGTTCGTGGCCGTGTCCTGCAATCGGCCGGTCGCGGAGAAGCCGGCGCGCTTTTTCAGAAGCCTGCTCGCCCACCGCCGCGAGATGCGCCGATCGACGATGGGCGCCGCCAGCATCGAGACCTCCAACAACATCTTCAACGAGGTGCTGTGCCAGGCCATGGCCGACCTCAACATGCTGATGACGGAGACGCCGCAGGGCCGCTATCCGTATGCGGGGATTCCCTGGTACTCGACGACGTTCGGCCGCGATGGGCTGATCACCGCGCTACAGATGCTATGGGTCGACCCGCGGATCGCCAAGGGCGTGCTGCGGCGGCTTGCCCATTTCCAGGCCAAGGCGGTCGATCCGCTCGCCGATGCCGCGCCGGGCAAGATCCTGCATGAGATGCGCGGCGGCGAGATGGCGGCGCTGCGCGAGGTGCCGTTCGCGCAATATTACGGCAGCGTCGATTCCACGGCCTTGTTCGTCCTGCTGGCAGGAAGCTATTTCGAACGCACCGGCGACGAGAAGACCTTGACCGAGCTGTGGCCGGCCATCGAAGCGGGGCTGGCCTGGATCGACGGTCCGGGGGACCCCGACAAGGACGGCTTCGTCGAGTATCAGCGCGCTACGGAAAAGGGCCTCGCCAACCAGGGCTGGAAGGATTCCTACGACGCGATCTTCCATGCCGATGGCCAGCTTGCGGAAGGCAATCTCGCGCTGGCCGAGGTGCAAGGTTACGTCTTTGCCGCCAAGCGGCTCGCCGCGCGCTGCGCGCTCCGGCTCGGCAAGCCTGATCTCGCCAAAAAGCTAGAGGCCGAGGCCAAGGCGCTGGCCGAGCGTTTCGAGACCGCGTTCTGGTGCGAGGAGATCGGCACCTATGCGCTTGCGCTCGACGGCAAGAAGCGGCCCTGCAAGGTGCGGACCTCGAACGCCGGCCAGATCCTGTTCAGCGGCATGATCCGCGAGGACCGTGCGCGCCTCGTCGCCGCCGATTTGATGCGGCCGCATTTCTTCTCGGGCTGGGGCATCCGCACCGTCGCTGTCGGCGAGGTGCGTTACAATCCGATGTCCTATCATGACGGGTCGATCTGGCCGCATGACAATGCGCTGATCGCGCTCGGGCTCGCGCGCTACGGGCTCAAGCATTCGGTCGCGCATGTCTTCAAGGGACTGTTCGACGCCGCGACCTACATGGACCTGCGCCGGTTGCCCGAATTGTTCTGCGGCTTCCGGCGCGAAAAGCGGCGCGGCCCGACGCTCTATCCGGTCGCCTGCGCGCCGCAGGCCTGGGCCAGCGCAACGGCGTTCACGCTATTGGAGGCGGCGCTGGGCATCGAATTCGACGTGGCGCGCGGCGAGATCCGGCTGCGCAATCCGCATCTGCCGGCGTTTCTGCACGAGGTGATATTGCGCGATCTGCGTCTGGGCGAGTCCAGCGTGGACCTGCGCGTCAGCCGCCATGGCGACGACGTGGCGCTGGAGGTGTTGCGCACGCGTGGCCAGATCCAGGTCTCGATCGTGCTGGCGCGCTGACGGCGCGCCGGGAGGAGGGTGCATGCGTACCGCCGGATGGTTGGCCTTGGGCGTCGTGATCGTCTGCGGAATGACGCTCGCCGTGTCACGCGCCGCGGAGGAGTCACCCGCACCCTCGACCGAAGCGAATGCACCGCCGACGGCGCAGCCGCCGGCGTCGTCGGTCCCCGTCACGCCAAAGAATGCCGCGCCGCCGCCGTCGGTCACGATCATCGGCGCGAGCGATGCGCACGGTGTGCTTGGCCGTGACGTGCTCAGCGCGGCGAACGAGGACATGGGCCGCATCGTCGACGTCATCGTCGACCGGAGCGGGCACGTGCGCGCCGCCGTGATCGATTTCGGCGGCTTCCTCGGCGTCGGCAGCCGCAAGATCGTGGTGGACTGGAACGCGCTTCGATTCGGCAAGATCACCAACAAGAAGGACAGCATCACGCTGGAATTGACCAAGGCGCAGGTCGCGGCCGCGCCGGAGTACAAGGAGGACACGCCGATGGTGGTGCTCGGCGCGTCCGGCAGCCTGCAGCCGCTGCAAGCTGTTCAGTGACGCGCGGGGAGGGATGGCCGCCGGTGCTGTTGTCGAGGAAGCCGAATCATGCGGATCGCGAGGACCGCGTTGAGCAGGACAAATTTGCGGCGCCGTCGCCTGCCGGCATTCCGGCGCCGTCGCGCCAGAGCCTGCGCGGCCTCGACTGGTTCATCTTCTTCCTCGCCGACGTGCAGACCGGATTCGGGCCGTTCATCGCGGTTTATCTGACGACCCAGAAATGGACCCAGGTCGAGATCGGCCTCGTGCTGTCGATCGGCGGCATCGTTGCCCTGATCGGCCAGATGCCGGGCGGTGCCATCATCGATGCCGCGAAATCCGAGCGCTTGGTCGCCGGCCTCGCCATCGCCACCATCGGCTGCTGCGCGCTCGCCTATGCTGCGATGCCGATCTTTCCCGTCGTGGTGGCTGCGGCCACCTTGCACGCCGCCGCGAGCTGCGTGCTCGGACCGGCGATCGCGGCGATCAGCCTCGGTCTGGTCGGCCCGCTCGCGATCGGCGAGCGTCTCGGCCGCAACGCGCGCTTTGCTTCGCTCGGCAACGGTGTTGCGGCCGCAGTGATGGGAACGGCCGGCTATCTGCTGTCGAGCCGCTCGGTGTTCCTGGTCACCTTCCTGCTCGCAATTCCCACCTTGATCGCCCTCTCTCGCATCCGCGAGCACGAGGTCGACATCGCGCGCTGTCACGGCGAGATGCCGCGCGAGGCGGAGGATCGCGGTGACACCAATATCTGGCATCTGATCCGGCAGCGGCCGCTCATCGTCTTTGCGCTCAGCGTGCTCCTGTTGCAGCTCGCGAACGCCTCGATGATGCCGCTGATGGCAAGCGCGGTGACGGCGCGATCGAGCGAGTGGGCGACGGTCCTCGTCGCCTTTTGCATCGTCGTGCCGCAGGCGATCGTGGCGCTGCTGTCGCCGAGCGTAGGGCGCAAGGCGCAAGCATGGGGCCGCAGGCCGCTGCTGCTGATCGGATTCGCGGCGCTGACGATTCGCGGTCTGCTGTTCGCGACCGTGCGCGATCCGTATCTGCTGGTGCTGGTGCAGGTGTTCGACGGCCTCACTGCGGCGGTGTTCGCGGTGATGATCCCGCTGATCGTGGCCGACGTCGCCTTCGGCAGCGGCCACTTCAACCTCGCGCAGGGCATCGTCGGCACGGCAATGGGCATCGGCGCGTCGCTGAGCACCGCGCTTGGCGGCTATGTCAGCGATAAATTCGGCAATGCGATGGCGTTCACCGGACTGTCCGGCATCGCGGCGACGGGACTTCTGCTTATTCTGCTTGTGATGCCGGAGACGCGGCGCACGGGCATGATCGTAGCAAAAGAAATGGCCGGCTGAACCGGTTCAGCCGGCCATGAGTGGATGGGAGAGAAGAGATCAGGCGTCGAGATTGTGCAGGCGTGCGCGGTTGCGCAGCACGATCTGGCGGGCGCCCGAGAAGCCGAGAATGCCCTGGGCGTGAAGCTGCGACAGCGCGCGCGAGACGGTCTCGAGCGTGAGACCGAGATAGTCGCCGATGTCGCGGCGGCACATCGGCAGCGCCATCATGCCGGCAACCGCGAGGCGGCGGTCCATTTCGAGCAGGAAGGTTGCGACGCGCTCCATCGCGGTCTTGCGGCCCAGCAGCAGCATGTGGTCTTCGGCGTGGCGAAGCTCACCGGCGGTCATGGCCCAGAGCTTGCGGGCGACCTGGACGTCGGTGGCTGCGGCCTTCTCGAGGCTCGCGCGCTTCACGAGGCGCACCGTGGTGTCGATGATAGCTTCAGCAGCAAGGCGGTGGGTGGTGCCGGATTCGAGGCCGAATACGTCGCCGGGAAGGTGGAAGGAGCCGATCTGGCGGCGGCCGTCGGAGAGAAGCTTGTAGCTGCGCACGGCGCCGGTGACGACCTGATAGACATACTCGGCCGGCTCGTCCTCGCCATAGATCTCCTCTTCCTTGCGGTAGGAGAACTCGGTGGCAACGAGGCCGACATGGCCGGCGATCGCACCGAACTGGTCGGAGACGGGATAGCCCGGGGCGATCTTGCTGCCGTTGATCTGGGTCTTGATCGCCTGGGTGTTGATCGTCTGGGTCAGCATCTGCGCCATCTCCGTTGTGATGGCGCTTTGTTACGCGGTATCGGGTGCCTCGAAAATTTCGCGAGATATCTTAAGGGGGGGGCCTTACGTAGAATCCCGTAGGTCAGCTATGGACCCGGTTCTGGATGGCGTGGCGAATGCGTTTGACCAGGTTTTCGTCCAGAAGCGGCTTCAGAATCACTTCATTCACGCCTGCGGCCGCCGCCCGGGCCGAGATATTCGGGTCGGGATAGCCGGTGATCAGGATCACCGGGGTATCGCCCTCGGACTGGCGCAGTCGCCCGGCCAGCTCGATGCCGTTGATGTCGGGCATTTTGTAGTCGATCACGTAACAGTCTGCACCGGACGGGCTCGCCGCATTGAGCAGCGCTGTGGCATTCCTGAAGGTCCGCACGGAAAAACCGTCGGTTTCCAGCAAAAACCTCAGCGAGCCGAGCACAGCGGCATCGTCGTCGACCACATAGATGCTTGGCTTTGCTGGTGACGACATCGGGAGCCGCTCAGGATGGGAGCTGATCGCAATCATTCCGATCTGGTAGCACAGGGCGAGCGAGCGGTTTTGACTTGCCTCAATCCTGGTGACTTCAATCGTTGAGCATTCCGGCCCGCATGGCCAGCCGCACCAATTCCGACAGGCTGTTGGCCTGCATCTTGGTCATCACATTGGCCCGGTAGACCTCGATGGTGCGTGGGCTGATGTCGTACTCGCGGGCGATCAGCTTGTTGGAGAGGCCCGCGATCAGCCCCTCCATGACCTGGCGTTCCCTGGGGCTCAGGGAAGCGACGCGAGCGGCGACATCCTGGGCGATGGCATCGTTCCTGGCCGCCGGCTCGCCCTCGCGGATCGCGGATTCGATCATGGCGACGAGGCGGTCATCTTCGAACGGCTTTTCCAGGAAATCCATGGCACCGAGCTTCATCGCCTCGACCGCGAGCGGCACGTCGCCATGGCCGGTCATGATCAGGATTGGAAACCGGCTGCGCTGCGCCTTCAGGCGCTTGAGAAGCTCGATCCCGTCGATGCCGGGCATGCGCACGTCGGAGACGACGCAACCGAAGGCGAGGCCGGGCAGGGCGTCGAGAAAACTCTGCGCGTTGTCGAACAGCGTGACGCCGAAGCCAGCCGAATCCAGCAGGAAGTTCAGCGAATCCCGCATCGCCTCGTCGTCGTCAATGACGTAGATGATTCCCTTGGTCGTCATGGATCAGTTCTCGTCGGCTGCCGGCAACGTGAAGCGGAATGTCGCTCCACTCGATGCGTTGCTCTCGGCCCACATCCGGCCGCCGTGAGCCTCGATGATCGAGCGGCTGATGGACAGTCCCACTCCCATGCCGGTGTCCTTGGTGGTGAAAAAAGTCTGAAACAGGTTTGGCATGACGTCGTCCTGGAAGCCGGAGCCGGTATCGGAGACCTCGATCTCGATCATGTCGTCGGCGACGCGGGTGTTGGTGACGACGAGCTCGCGCCGAGGCGACTGCGCCATCGCTTCCAGCGCGTTGCGGAACAGGTTGACCAGCACCTGCTGGATTTGCACCCGGTCGGCGAGCACGAGATCGGCATTGGGATTGAGGCTGAAGCGAAGCTGCACGTCCTGCTCGCGCGCGCCTGCCAGCCCGAGGGCGCCGGCCTCTTCGATCAGTCTGGACAGGCTCTCGACCCGTTTCTCCGATTCGCCGCGGGAGACGAAGTCGCGCAGGCGCCGGATGATCTGGCCGGCGCGCAGCGCCTGCTCGGCGGCGCGCTCCAGCGCGCTCTCGATCTTCGGCGCATTCGGATCCTGGCTTCCGGCGAGCAACCGCCGCGACCCCTTCATGTAGTTGCTGATCGCCGCCAGCGGCTGGTTGAGCTCGTGGGCGAGCGCGGACGCCATTTCGCCCATCGCGCTCAATCGCGAGACGTGGACGAGCTCGGACTGCAATTCCTGGAGCCGCGTCTGGGTTTTCTGATGCTCGGTCAGATCGCGGACGAAGCCGGTGAAATAGGGCTCGCCGCCCGACTGCATCTCGCCGATCGACAGGTGCATCGGAAAGGTCGTGCCGTCGCGGCGCTTGCCGGTCACGATGCGGCCGATGCCGATGATGTGCGGGTCGCTGGTGGTCCGGTAACGCGCGATGTAGCCGTCGTGACGTGAGCTGTCGGGCTCCGGCATCAGGATGCGGACGTTCTGGCCGATTGCCTCCGACTCGACCCAGCCGAACAGGCGCTCGGCCGCCGCGCTGAAGAGCTGGATGATGCCATGGCCGTCGATGACGATCATGGCATCGGGAATCGTCTGGAGGATCGAGCGGAGGTGACTCTCGCGGGTGCGCAGGGTTTCCTCGACCTGCTTCTCCTCATCGACATCAAGAAAGATGCCGCTGAGATGTCGGGCAGCGCCGGCGTCGTCACGAATCAGTCCCGCGCGGGCGCGGATCCACTGCGCTCTGCCCGACGCCCCCGTGACCCTGAACGACACGTCGAAGCTGCCGCCCCGTTCGGAGACGCGCCGGATCGCGATCTCGATCCGCTCGCGGTCGTTCGGCTCCAGCCGGGACAGAAACAGCGCGTAACTCACCGATTGGCCGGATTCGATTCCGAACAGGATTCTGGCCGTCTCCGACCACTCCAATTCCAGTGTCTTGAGATCGAGATCCCAGGTCCCGACGCCAAATCCTTCGATTCGAACGCGGAAATGTTCGCCCCGGCCGTCATCTTGCGGATGAATCACACGGGTCGGCGCCACACGATCACTCCCATTCTGATGCGGGGAACCGCACAGCGTTACCGTCGGCAATGTACCCAAGGAGGGGCCAGAGGCAAGTTCCGATGTCTTATACCATTGGCAGATTTCGGGCCCGCGCGGTGATCCAAGGTTTTGATCTATCTCATCCTGCCAGCTGGCGACCGGCTTACGATCGGATCAAAGCTCATTGCCCCGGAGACTCCGATGACATACGCGACCGTGATGGTCAGCCTGGCGCTCGATCAGCCCAACGAGGCGCGGCTTCAGCTCGCGGGCGAGCTTGCGGAACGATTCGAGGCGTCGATCATCGGCATTGCTGCGGGGCAGTTCGCCCCGCCGCTGTATTTCAGCGATGGCGCCGCAGCGCAGGGACTGATCGATGAGGGAGAAGCCTCGGTCAAGCGACGCCTGGGCGAGCTCGAGGCGCAATTCCGCGCCGCGATCAGGAATCGCGGCGGACATGTGGAATGGCGCAGCGCCATGGATTTCCCGGCGCGCTTTACGTTCACCCAGGCGCGTTGCGCCGACATCATCGTCACCGGCGGGCAGAGCCCGACCTTCTCCGACGCCTTCGCGCTCGCGAGCCCCAAGGATCTGGTGATGCAAGCCGGCCGGCCGATCCTGGTCGTGCCCGACGGCGTCAACTGGCTCGACCTGCGCAGCGTCCTCGTGGCGTGGAAGGATACGCCGGAAGCGCGGCGGGCGCTGGCCGATGCGCTGCCGATCCTGCGCAAGGCCAGGGATGTTACCGTCGTCGCAATTCCCGAAGGCGACGACGATCGCCCAGCCGCGGTCGCTGGCGTGACCGACGTGACGGCGTGGCTTGCCCGCCACGGCGTGACCGCGATCGCGCGCGTTTCGGAAGCGGCCCGCAACGAAACCGTTGCCGGGCAACTGGAGAAAATTGCCGGCGATGTCGGCGCCAGCCTGGTCGTCGCCGGTGTCTACGGTCATTCGCGCTTCCGCGAACTGATCCTCGGCGGCGTCACCCAGTATCTGGTCACTCAATCTGCCCGCTGCGTGCTGCTGTCGCACTGACGCCGGAGCGATACAAGACGAATCGAAGAGGACGCGCCGTGTACAGATTTCTTGAACAGACCGTCGACGGCTACATGACGCACGACGTCAGGACGGTGAGGCGCGACCTCGACCTGCTCGCGCTGAGCGAGATGTTCGAACGCGACGATTTCAATTCCTATCCGGTCGAGGACGACGGGCAGGTCGTCGGCATCGTCACCAAGTTCGATATCCTGAAGTGCTTCGCCTTCACGCCGAGCCAGATGCTGCCGCGCTATCACGACCTGATGAGCCGCAAAATCGGCGACGTCATGACTCCCGACTTTATCTATGTCAGCCCCGACACGCGGCTGACGCGCGTGCTCCAGATCATGGTCGAGCACCGCATCAGGAGCATCATCGTGCTCGACGGTGCGCAGAAGCTGGTCGGAATCGTCGCGCGCGAGGACGTTATCGCGGCGCTCAAGGCGACGGCACGCGAGTGACAAGGCGGTTGCGTGATTTTACGGAAGATTCTTTTTCTTCCCTTCTCCCCCTGTGGTGGCATAGGCGGCCTTCGGGCCTCCGTTCTTAAGAACGCCGGAGCGAAGCTTCGGCTATGGCGCCGGATGAGAGGTTTTTCTCCACCGAAAGACTCTTCGTGCGGGACCAACCCCTCACCCAAGTGAGTGTGCGGGACGGTCCTCGCTGCCCTCTCACAAGGAGAGAGGGCGCATCAACTGGCTGTGGCGCAGCCCTCACATTAACAGAAATCCACATAGCTTGATTTCAATCAATTCCCCGCGAGGGCGAATGTGGTTTCTGGCCCTGTGTTCTTTCAGAGAGAATCCGCATGAGCCAGCCCTCCATCTCCAAGTCCATGACGTCAGGTGAAAGCGGCCTGGCTGTCGTGTTCGCGGTCACCGCCTTCCTCTGCGTGATTGCCTCGGCCAAGGCGCTCGATGCGCCCTTCGCCTTCCATGCCGCGCTGAGCGCGGCGGCGAGCCTGGCCGCCGTCTTCTGCATCATCAACCGTTACCTCGACCGGCCGGCGGCGCTACCGCCTGCGGAGATCAACGGTCGCCCAAATTACAACATGGGGCCGATCAAGTTCTCCTCCGTCATGGCGATGTTCTGGGGCATTGCCGGCTTTCTCGTCGGCCTCATCATCGCCTCGCAACTGGCGTGGCCGGCGCTGAACTTCGATCTGCCCTGGACCAGCTTCGGCCGCCTGCGTCCGCTGCACACGTCCGCGGTGATTTTCGCCTTCGGCGGCAACGTCCTGATCGCGACCTCCTTCTACGTCGTCCAGAAGAGCTGCCGCGTTCGCCTTGCGGGCGATCTCGCGCCCTGGTTCGTTGTCGTCGGCTACAACTTCTTCATCCTGATCGCCGGCACCGGCTATCTGCTCGGCGTCACCCAGTCGAAGGAATATGCCGAGCCGGAATGGTACGCCGATCTGTGGCTGACCATCGTCTGGGTCACCTATCTGCTGGTCTTCCTTGCCACGATCATCAAGCGCAAGGAACCGCACATCTTCGTCGCGAACTGGTTCTATCTCGCTTTCATCGTGACGATCGCAGTCTTGCATCTCGGCAACAACCCGGCGCTGCCGGTCTCGGTGTTCGGCTCGAAATCCTACATCGCCTGGGGCGGCATCCAGGACGCCATGTTCCAGTGGTGGTACGGCCACAACGCGGTCGGCTTCTTCCTGACCGCCGGCTTCCTCGCCATCATGTACTACTTCATCCCCAAGCGCGCCGAGCGGCCGATCTACTCCTACCGTCTGTCCATCATCCACTTCTGGGCGCTGATCTTCCTCTACATCTGGGCCGGCCCGCACCATCTGCACTACACGGCGCTGCCGGACTGGACCCAGACGCTCGGCATGACCTTCTCGATCATGCTGTGGATGCCCTCCTGGGGCGGCATGATCAACGGTCTGATGACGCTGTCGGGCGCCTGGGACAAGCTGCGCACCGATCCCGTGCTGCGCATGCTCGTGGTCTCCGTCGCCTTCTACGGCATGTCGACCTTCGAGGGCCCGATGATGTCGATCAAGGTGGTCAACTCGCTCAGCCACTACACCGACTGGACCATCGGCCACGTGCACTCCGGCGCGCTCGGCTGGGTCGGCTTCGTCTCCTTTGGCGCACTCTACTGCCTGGTGCCATGGATCTGGAATCGCAAGGGCCTCTACAGCCTCAAGCTCGTCAACTGGCACTTCTGGATCGCGACGCTTGGCATCGTCCTCTACATCTCGGCGATGTGGGTGTCCGGCATCCTTCAGGGCCTGATGTGGCGCGCCTACACCTCGCTCGGCTTCCTCGAATATTCCTTTATCGAGACCGTCGAGGCGATGCATCCCTTCTACATCATCCGCGCAGCCGGCGGCGGGCTGTTCCTGATCGGCGCGTTGATCATGGCCTATAATCTCTGGATGACCGTTCGCGTCGGCGAACAGGAAGTCCAGATGCCCGTCGCTCTTCAGCCGGCGGAATGAGGAGTTTTCCATGTCGTTCTGGACACGCCACCAAATCTTCGAAAAGAACTCGATCATCCTGATCGTCGGCATCCTGCTGGTGATCGCGATCGGCGGTCTCGTCGAGATCACTCCGCTGTTCTACCTCAAGAGCACGATCGAAGCGGTCGACGGGATCAGGCCGTATACGCCGCTGGAGCTCGCCGGGCGCAACGTCTACATCCGCGAGGGCTGCTATCTCTGCCATTCGCAGATGATCCGCCCCTTGCGCGACGAGGTCGAGCGCTACGGTCATTTCTCGCTGGCCGCCGAAAGCATGTACGACCATCCGTTCCAGTGGGGCTCGAAGCGCACCGGTCCCGATCTTGCCCGCGTCGGCGCCAAATATTCCGACGACTGGCACGTCACCCACCTGACCAACCCGCGCGCGATCGTGCCGCAGTCGGTGATGCCCGGCTATCCGTTCCTCAGCCAGACCGAGGTCGATCCGGACACGATCGCCGACCACATGCGCACGCTGCGGACCATCGGCACGCCCTACACCGACGACCAGATCGTCAATGCGGGCGCCGACATGAAGGCCCAGGCCGATCCTGACAATGCCGGCTCCGACGCTTTCACCAAACGCTACGCCAAGGCCGTGGTGCGCAACTTCGACGGCAAGGCCGGCACGCCGACCGAGATGGACGCGCTGATCGCCTATCTCCAGATGCTCGGCACGCTGGTCGACTTCAAGATCTACAACGAGAAAGCCAATCTTCGCTGAGAAGGCACCAACGATGAAAGCCATCCTGACCCTCGACAATCTCGCGTCCGGCCTCGTGACCACGATCTGGACGCCGGTGTTCGTCGCGATCTTCGTCGCGATCATCGCCTACGCATTCTGGCCCCGTAACAAGGCAGCTTTCGACGAAGCGGCACACCTGCCGTTGCGGGAGGAGTAAGAGATCATGACCGATCATCATAGCGACATCGATTCCGTCTCCGGCAGGTCCACGACCGGCCATGAGTGGGACGGCATCAAGGAGCTCAACACGCCGTTGCCGCGCTGGTGGGTAATCACCTTCTACCTCACCATCGTCTGGGCAATCGGCTACTGGATCGTGTATCCGGCCTGGCCGTTGATCTCCAGCAATACCACGGGCCTGTTCGGCTACTCGACGCGGGCCGACGTCGCGGTCGAGCTCGCCAACCTCGAGAAGATCCGCGGAGCCAAGATGGTTGCGCTGGGCGCGGCCTCGCTCGCCGACATCGAGAAGGATCCCGCGTTGCTGGCGCTCGCGCGAGCCAAGGGCAAAACCGTGTTCGGCGACAATTGCGCGCCATGTCACGGCTCAGGCGGCGCCGGCGCCAAGGGCTATCCGAACCTGAACGACGACGACTGGCTGTGGGGCGGCACGCTCGACCAGATCATGCAGACCATCCAGTTCGGCGCACGCTCCGGCCATGCCAAGGCGCACGAAGGCCAGATGCTCGCATTCGGCAAGGACGGCGTGCTGAAACCGGACGAGATCGTCACGGCCGCCAACTATGTCCGGGCACTCTCGGGCCTTCCGACCCGCAAGGGCTATGACGCGGCTAAAGGCGAGAAGATCTTCGCGGAGAATTGCGTCGCCTGCCATGGCGACGGCGGCAAGGGCAACCCGGAGATGGGCGCCCCCAATTTGACCGACAAGATCTGGCTCTATGGTTCGGACGAGGCGACGCTGATCGAGACCATCAGCCAGGGCCGCGCGGGCGTGATGCCGGCCTGGGAAGGGCGGCTCGATCCCGCCACCATCAAGGCGATGGCGGTTTACGTCCACTCGCTGGGCGGCGGAAAATAGCCAACCGGCAGCAAACGGGGGCGAACAAAAAACGCCCCCGCTTGCGCTGGATCAACTGACGCGGCGGCGTCGGGTCTAGGTTTAATCGCACCTCTCGAAAAGCTGCAGGCGATGAACAGGACCGTGAACCCAAAAGAGCTCCCATTAGACGATGACAACGGGCCGCTCTATGTGGCCCAGAAGAAAGTCTATCCTCAGAGCATCTCGGGCACCTTCCGCCGGATCAAATGGGGCCTGATGGCGTTCTGCCTCGGCGTCTACTACTTCCTGCCGTTCGTGCGCTGGAACCGCGGCCTCGGTGCTCCGAGCCAGGCGGTGCTGATCGATCTTCCCAACAGCCGCTTCTATTTCTTCTTCATCGAGCTGTGGCCGCAGGAGGTCTACTACTTCACCGGCCTGCTGATCGTCGCCGCGGTGGCACTATTCCTGATGAACTCGGTCGGCGGCCGCATCTGGTGCGGCTATCTCTGTCCGCAGACGGTGTGGACCGACCTGTTCTATGCAGTCGAGCGTCTGATCGAGGGCGACCGGCGCGAGCGGATGAAGAAGGACAAATCGTCCGACCCGATGAAGCTGGAGCGCATTTCCGAGATCGTGCTCAAGCATTCGATCTGGCTCTTGATCGGGTGGTGGACCGGCGGCGCCTGGGTGCTCTATTTCAACGACGCACCGACGCTGGTCAGGGAACTCGTCACCTTCCAGGCGCCGATGATCGCCTATATCTGGATCGGCATTCTGACGGCTACGACCTACGTGCTCGCCGGCTTCATGCGCGAGCAGGTCTGCACCTATATGTGCCCTTGGCCGCGGATCCAAGCCGCGCTCACCGACGAATGGGCGCTCAACGTGACCTATCGTTACGATCGCGGCGAGAAGCGTACGTCAGTGAAGAAGGCGGCCGAGCTGCGCGCGCTCGGCGAGCAAGTCGGCGACTGTGTCGACTGCTATCAATGCGTCGCCGTGTGCCCGACCGGCATCGACATCCGCAATGGACCGCAGCTGGAATGCATCCAGTGCGGGCTCTGCATCGACGCTTGCGACAGCGTGATGACGAAGATCGGCCGGCCGAAGCGGCTGATCGGCTACGACAACGACGTCAACATCCAGCGCCGCCAGGAAGGCAAGGCGCCGATCTACCGCATCGTCCGGGCCCGCACCGTCGCCTACAGCGCGATCATCGCGGCGGTCGGCGGCATCATGATCTATACGCTTGCGACCCGCAGCCTGCTCGACGTCAACGTGCTGCACGACCGCAACCCGGTCGCGGTCAGGCTCAGCGACGGCTCGATCCGCAACGCCTACACGGTGCGGCTGCTCAACAAGAGCGGCTACGACCGCGTCATCGCCATCGACGCGAACGGTCCGGTCAATGCGACGATCCATGTCATCGGGATCGATTCCGTGACGCCGGACCGGCCGATGATCGTGGTTCCGCGCGACTCCACCAGCGAGCTGCGGCTGCTCGTGACCGCGCCGGCGGAGGGCAATCCGGAAAAGTCGATCCCGGTTCGCTTTCACGTCACCGATATCGGCCTCGGCGAAGTCGCCAGCGCCACCGACAATTTCGTCGCGCCCTAGGATCAGGAGCCCGCCATGGCAACCAAGCCGCTGACCGGAACCAAGGTGTTTCTGATGCTGGTCGCCTTCTTCGGCGTCGTGATCGGCGTCAACGTGACCATGATGAAGCTCGCGATCGCGACGCTGCCGGGCACCGACGTCGACAGCCCCTATGCCGCGGGCCTCACCTACGATCGCGAAATTTCGGCGGCGCAGGACCAGGCCGCGCGCAAATGGAAGGTCAACGCCCATGTCGAGCGCCGAAGCGATGGCGGCGCCGTGCTTCAGGTCGAGGCGCGCGACGCGAGCGGCCAGCCGATCGCCGGACTGAAATTCGGCGGGCGCCTGGAGCGGCCGACCGACAAGCGCGCCGATCTCGCAATCGAGCTCTCGGAGGCCGGCATCGGCCTCTATCGCGGCAATGCCGCATCGGTCGCGCCCGGCCAGTGGGATCTCGTGATCGAGGGCGAGGCGCGGGGAACGCGCGTGTTCATGTCGCGCAACCGCGTGATCCTGAACTGAAGGATTTTGTCATGCACGTCTCGCGCGACTTCTCGCATTACGTCCGGACTGGAGGCGAGGGCGTCCAGCACATCGATCTCGCGGTCGAGGGCGTTCACTGTGCCGGCTGCATGGCCAAGATCGAGCGCGGTCTGTCCGCGATTCCCGACGTCACGCTGGCGCGCGTGAACCTCACCGACCGCCGCGTTGCGCTGGAATGGAAGGCGGGCACACTCGATCCGGCCCGCTTCATCGATCGCCTCGAAGAGCTCGGCTACAAGGCCTATCCTTACGAGACCGAGAGCGCGGAGGCGAGCGAGGTCGCCGAATCGCGCTTCTTGCTGCGCTGCCTCGGCGTCGCCGCGTTCGCCACCATGAACGTGATGATGCTGTCGATCCCGGTGTGGTCCGGCAACGTCTCGGACATGCTGCCGGAACAGCGCGATTTCTTCCACTGGCTGTCGGCGCTGATCGCGCTGCCGGCGGCGGCCTATGCCGGCCAGCCGTTCTTCCGCTCGGCCTGGCGCGCGCTGTCGGCCAGGACCACCAACATGGACGTGCCGATCTCGATCGGCGTGACGCTGGCGCTCGGCATGTCCGTCGTCGAGACCATCAACCAGGCCGAGCACGCCTATTTCGACGCGGCGATCATGCTGCTCACTTTCCTCCTGGTCGGCCGCTTCCTCGACCAGAACATGCGCCGGCGGACCCGCGCGGTCGCGGGCAATCTCGCCGCGCTCAAAGCGGAGACCGCGGCCAAGTTCATCGGGCCTGACGAGATATCTCAAGTGCCGGTGGCCGCGATCTATCCCGGCGACATCGTGCTGCTGCGACCCGGCGAGCGCTGCGCGGTCGACGGTACCGTGATCGAGGGCCGCTCCGAAATCGACCAGAGCCTGATCACCGGCGAGACGCTCTATGTCACCGCCGAGCAGGGCACGCCGGTCTATGCGGGATCGATGAACATCTCGGGTAGCTTGCGGGTGCGGGTCTCGGCCGCCTCCGAGGCGACGCTGCTCGCCGAGATCACGCGGCTGCTCGACAATGCGCTGCAGGCGCGCTCGCGCTACATGCGGCTCGCCGACCGCGCTTCGCGACTTTACGCACCGGTGGTGCATGCCACCGCGCTCGTCACCATCCTCGGTTGGGTCATCGCGGGCGCCGGCTGGCATGATGCGATCGTGACCGGCGTCGCGGTGCTGATCATCACGTGTCCCTGCGCGCTCGGGCTCGCCATTCCGACGGTGCAGACAGTGGCCTCGGGCGCGATGTTCAAGGCGGGTGTCCTGCTGAATTCCGGCGATGCCATCGAGCGTCTCGCGGAAGCCGATCACGTCATCTTCGACAAGACCGGCACGCTGACGCTGCCGGATCTCGAAGTGATGAATGCGGCAGATATCCCCGCTGATATCTTCGAGCTTGCCGGGCGGCTCGCGCTGTCGAGCCATCATCCGGTCGCGGCCGCGGTCGCGCAGGCCTCCGACGCCAGATCGCCGATCGTCGGCGCGGTCGAGGAGGCCGGCCAGGGCGTGCGCGCTGTGGTCGATGGCATCGAGATTCGCCTCGGCCGTCCGTCCTTCTGCGGCGCCGAGACGCTGGTCTCCGACGTCACAAGTCTCGATCCCGAAGCCTCCGTCGTGGCTTTCAGCAAGGGCAGCGAAAAATTCATCCTCTCTGTGCGCCAGGGCCTCCGTCCCGATGCGCAGGCTGTGATCGCGGGGCTGAGGGCGCGCAACATCGGCATCGAGATTCTCTCCGGCGACCGCGAACCGGCGGTGATCGCGGCGGCTCATGCTCTGGGCATCTCCGAATGGCGCGCCGGGGTGACGCCGGCCGACAAGATCGCGCGGATCGAGGTGTTGAAGCAGCGGGGCATGAAGGTCCTGATGGTCGGCGACGGTATGAACGACGCGCCATCGCTGGCGGCAGCGCACGTCTCGATGTCGCCGATTTCGGCCGCGCATTTGAGCCAGGCAACCGCCGATCTCGTCTTCCTCGGCCGGCCGCTGGCCCCGGTCGTCGCCGCCATCGACGCTTCACGCAAGGCGCTGCACTTGATGCGGCAGAATCTCTGGCTTGCGATCGGCTACAATGCCCTCGCGGTGCCGGTGGCGATCAGCGGCGTCGTGACACCCCTGATCGCGGCTGCCGCCATGAGCGGATCGTCGATCCTGGTGATGCTGAATTCGTTGCGCGCGCGCGGCGCCTCGCGGGAGATCGTGTGATGGAGATCCTCGTCATCCTGGTGCCGCTGGCGCTGATGCTCGGTCTCGCCGGTCTCGTCGCCTTCCTCTGGTCGCTCCGCAGCGGCCAGTATGACGATCTCGACGGCGCCGCCTGGCGCGCCATCGCCGACGACGAGCCGCCGCAGGAGGCGCCGGCCAAGCGCTAGCGCTTCAAGGCGAGCGTCAGCAGGGCCGCGACCGCAAGCGCCAGACCCACTCCGGCCACGCAGGCATACCAGCCATAGGCGTCGAACAGCCGGCCGAGGACGGCGGTGCCGATGAGCCCGCCGCAGAAATAGCAGGCGAGATAGGTGCCGCTGGCGATGCCGCGGTTCTCCGCCGCAGCCTGTCCCACGAATCCTGTCGCAGCGGCTTGCGCGGAAAAGGTGCCGATTCCGACCAGAACCATCCCGGCGAGGACCGCGCCCAGGTATGGAGCCAGCATCAGCGGCAGGCCGATCCCTGCGATGGTGAGCGAGCCCCAGATCGTCGGACGCGTTCCGAGGCGGGACGCCACCTTGCCGGCCAGCAACGTCGTGACCACCGACGGCAGGAAGACGAAGTAAACGAATCCGAGGTCCATCATGCCCAGCGACAGCGGTGGCCGAACCAGAACGAAATTGACGAATGTGAAGGTGCCGATGAATGCGAACAGGATGCAGAAGCCGATGCCGTAGGCGGCACGCAGCCGTGAATCCTGCCACTGCACGATCGTCGCGGCAAACGCCGATGCGGTCGGCGTCGTTGCACGCGTCGGCTGTACGCGCGCAATGGTGAAATAGACCAGTGCGGCGCCGGCGAGATTGAGGGCTGCGAAGAAATAGAAATTCCATGCCAGGCCAAGGCTATCGGCGATCGCGGCCGAGACCAGCCGGCCAACGAAATTGCTGGCGACGTTTCCCGTGATGTAGGCGGCAAAGGCGCCGCCGGAATCCACTGCGCTGCATTGCTCGCCGAGATGAGCCAATGTCAATGCGAAGGCGGATGCCATGCAGAGGCCCTGCGCGACTCTTAGGCCGGTGAAGACGGCAAGATTGGGCGCAGTCGCCAGCAGGCTCGTCGGAATCGCGAGCAGGGTCAGGCTGAGCAGGATGCCGGTCCGCCTGTCGATGTGCGGGCTGAGAAAGCCGACGACGAGGCCTGCGACGGCCATGCCGAACGTGCTGGCGTTGACGGCCAGGCTCATCGCCGCCGGGGTGACGCCGTAGTGACGTGTCAGCGAGGGCAGGATTGCCTGTGTCGCGAACAGGTCGACGACGGTCAGGAAGGCAGTGAGGCCGATCACGAGGGAGCGAAGCGCGAGACCTGGTGAATGCGCGTCCATCGTCATCGCGGTCGGTTTGATCGGCGCGGAAAGATCGGTCATTGCAGGCCTCCCTTGTGATGAATGTGGCGCCCGCATGCGGGGCAGCATGGGGATCGCGGGCGCCACATTCGGTCACGCGTGCGCTGGGGTCGCGCACCCGTTACATGTTGTGGTCATGCGGGTCCTTGCGGACGTCGCCGACGTAGAGGATGACCGTTTCCTTGCCGAGGTTCTTCCACCAGTGCGAGGTTCCGGATACCTCCGGGCGGATCTCGCCGGCCTTGTGCACGATCGGATCGACGCAGTTGGAGGCGTGCTCGACGATCTCGCCTTGCTGCACGAAGATCAGGGCAGGGCGATCGTCATGGCTGTGCCAGGGCACGATGCCGCCGGGCTCGATGGTCAGCTTGCGGAAGCGCAGCTCGCGACCTTCGATATGCGCCGGCTGCTTGCCGAGGTCGATGGCGCCGAGCGTGACGTCGGTGACGCCGACCGGCTTGTAGTCGACCATCTGCTGCGCGTTCGGCTTGATCTTGTCGGCCGGGCATTCGCCGGCGAAGACTGGCTGCGCCGAGAGCGTCAAAGCGCCGGCGACCGCAAGTCCCAGCCAGCTTGCGCGGGAAAGTTCGATAGTGTTGAACATCGGGAAGTCTCCTCTGTTGGCCGCGACCTCGAATGCCGTCGGCTATGATCTCAGTTTCCTCGAGATCATGTGTTCGTTGAAATGCCGTGTATCTCTCGAAACCATAGCGAGCCGCTATGTGCGTCCGAGCATGTGCTTGATGTCGGCGGAGAAGGTCGGATAGGCATAGACGTTCTCGTGGATCTGGCTCGCTGTGATGCCAAACTTGATCGCAAGCCCGAAGATATTGATGAGCTCCTGGCCGGCGTGGCCGACAAGGTGCGCGCCGATCACACGGTCGGTGGCGCGATCGACGATCACTTTCGACCAGGCGACGGTCTCGGCATAGGACCGCGCCGAGAACCAGTCGCACATGTCGTTGACGTGGACCTCGATGGCGGATCCGCTCTGCCGAGCCGCCGCCTCGGTCAGACCGACGGCAGCAAGCGCCGGGACGGTGTAGACCGCCGTAGCCATGCCCGTGTAGTCGGGCGCATGTCGTGGTCCGTCGACGATGTTGCGGCCCACGATGTCGCCTTCATAGGTCGCAACAGGCGAAAGTTGCGGAGCCATCGGGACGGCATCGCCGCAGACATGAACCCGAGGATTTGAGGTCGAACGCAAGTGGCAGTCGATGGAGATTCGTCCGTCGGCATGTTCGACCTGACCGGCCGCGAGGTCCAGCGAGTCGGTATTGGCAACCCGGCCGGCACCGTTGACGACACGATCGGCCTCGGCCGCCCGCTCGACCCCGTCTTGGGCAAAGACCACCCTGAACCCGTCGCCGGTCCGCTCGATCCTCTGCACGCTGACGCCGGTCCGGATATTGATGCCGATGCGTTCGCTCTCCACCGCCAGTTGGGCAACCGCATCGGTGTCCATTACCGGCAGGAGCTGAGTCAGCCCCTCGAGAATCGTCACTGCTGCGCCGGCGCGCGCGTAGATGTGAGCGAATTCCAGGGAGATTACGCCGCCGCCGATAAAGATAACCGAAGCCGGCAAGTCGCGATCACTCAATATCGCGTCCGAGGTGACCATGTACTGGGCGCCGGCGATCGGCAGCGGCCGCGGCTTCGAACCCGTCGCGACAACGACGTGTTTGGCCTCGATCACGCGATCGCCGACGCGGATGGTGTTGGGTGCAACGAAGGCACCATACCCCTTGATCACTTCGACCTCGCGCCGCGCCATCGCGCGGGCGAGGTTGTCGGGGATATCCTTGATCATGTTCTTCTCGCGGTCGATCAGCGCCGCCCAGTCGAGCCTGGGCTTGCCGACCGCGATATGATGAGCGGCAGCACGCTCGATGTCGTGCAGCACCTGGCCGGCGGCGACGAGGACCTTCTTCGGCGTGCAGCCGCGATTCGGACAGGTGCCACCGAGATCGAGCGGCTCGATCATCGCGACCGAGAGGCCGGCGCGCCGGACGGGGCCGGTCACGCCGATGCCTGCATTTCCGCCGCCGAGGATGACGACATCGAATGTTTGGCGCACCATGGGACCCTCGTTATTTGACGGTGATGGTGGCCGTGATGGACTTGACGACCATGGTCGCCATCTTGAACTGCGCCTCGCGATTTCGGATGTTGTGCCGCCTTGCGATCCAGTCGAAATCCGTCCACACCGCCCAGACGTCGCCATTGTCGTCCTGGGTCAACAGCAGGCGGACCGGCCAGTCGAGTCCGGCGTTGGGGTTGGCGGTGATGAACTGGGTGCCGAGCGGCGGATTGCCGAAGACCAGCAGGGTGGAGGGGCGAAGCTTGATTCCGGCATCGGAAGCAAGCTTGGACTGATCGACTTCGAAGAAGAATTTGATGCCCTTTGCGGCAATGTCCGCCTTGATGCGACTGATCGCCTCCGACAAGGGGATGGCGCTTTTGACGCGGACAATGCCGTCATCGCTATCGGCTCGCGCAACCGCTGTTGCGGCCGATAGCAGTAGGAACAGCAGCAGAAGCGAGCTGGCGAAATTGGCAAGACGCGATGCGATGTGACGGCTCATGGCGGTCCTCCTGTGAGTAGCAGCTTGGATAGCAGCCAGGATGGACGCGGCGCTCGGCGGAGTGAAATGCGAAACGCCTCTGAACGCGATAGCCCCGCGCTATGGCGGTCCGATACGCGCTTGCTATCGAACCGATTGGAGATCGGCATTTCCGCCTTGGCGGCTTCCGCCGTTTGATGGCAGGGCGCCCGATTGGCGGGCGTTTACGTCAATCCGGAGGAACATCCCATGACGAAACTGTCCAAGACTCTCATTGCCACCGCCGCCTTCGCGGTTATCGCCACATCTGCCTTCTCGGAAGCCGCCTGGGATTTCAAGGCCGGCATGGCCTACATCTATGGTGGGCCCGGCAAGATGTCGGCGATGGCCATGGCCTCGACCGAGAAGAACCATGAGTCCATGATGAAGAACGCCAAGAAGGTGCCTGAGCATACCGTCTTCTTCATGGACAATGGGTCGCTGTACTACACGCCGGGTCGGCTTGATCCGACCGGCAATTTCTACGTGAACTAGGTCGATCCCCGCGTAGCGGCCGCCCCTTGCGGGCGGCCGGACCAGGAAACTAGTATTGGAACCGAAAGCCGGAGCGCAAAATGACTGCCCTTTCGACAACCGATGCCGAACGGCTCAAGGTCGCCTTCCAACGCTGTCGGGACATGGAGGGCACGCTGAACGAGCAACTCCGCGCCTACGCAGATGCGGGGCGTGAAATCTTTCCGGCGTATGGCGAAGCCGTCGACCGCCTCGTCACAAGGCTAGGCCAGAACGGTGGCGGCGATAACGCGCCGCGACCAGGCGAGGCAATGCCGCCTTTCATGCTGCCTGACGAGACCGGACGGCTGGTCTCGCTGCCGTCGCTACTGACGAACGGCCCGGTCGCGGTGATGTTCTTCCGCGGCCATTGGTGTCCCTATTGCCGGCTCAATGTCCGCGCCGTGATCCAGGCGCAGGATCGCATCGCTTCAATGGGCGCGCAGATCGTGGCGATCATGCCGGAAACTCAGGAGTTCACGGGCGTATTCAAAGCCGATTCGAGCGCGCCGTTCCCGGTGCTTACCGATCTCGATAACGGCTATGCGTTGTCTCTCAACCTGGCGATCTGGCTCGGGACGGAGATCCAGCAGCTGCTGTCCTACCAGGACATGGCGAGATTTCACGGCAATGATGGGTGGATGTTGCCGATCCCCGCCGTATTCGTGGTCGGCCGCAATGGTCTCGTGAAAGCCCGCTTCGTCGATCCTGATTTCCGCAAGCGCATGGAGATCGACGATCTGCTCGAGGCGCTCGAAAGCGCGAGCCGTGAACACTGAGCTTCGTGCGAGGTGAGCTCTGTTCCTTCCCGTAGGGACAGCAGCCCGCAACGCTATCCCGCAATCGGTCGCCAGTCCGCGCCGCGCAGCATGCGCATCACGGCGTTGGCAACCGCCGTGCGCTGGCGGCCCGCGACGCCATAGAGATTGACGGTGCGCCGCGCGTCCAGCCCTGAGACGGCGGTGCGCTTCAGGCTGTCCGGGACCGGTGAGGTGTGCGGCAGCATGGCGACGCCGATATCGGCCTCGATCAGTTCGATCAGGTCGCGTTCGCTGGAAATTTCGTGGCCGCGATCGAAGTCGATGCCGTGTTCGCGAAGGCTCGCCCCGATACGCTTGGCGTGCTCGCAATAGTTGCGGACGAGCAATTGCTCGGCGCGGAGGTCATCCAATTCGATGCTGCTGCACTCGGCGAGCCGATTCTCTTTGCTGACGACGAGCTCGAAAGGTTCGGTGAACAGCGGCCAGACGTCGAGACGATCCCAGGCTTCGTCGATCTCGGCGGCGATGCCGAGTTCGGCTTCGCCTTTTTTCAGGAATTCGCCGACCTCGCGGCTCGAGCCGCGCAGGAAACGGAGTTCGAGCCGGTTGAACTGTCGCTTGATTTCGTTGAGGTGCGGAATGAGCAGCGCCAGATCAATCGAATGCGTCAGGGCGACCCTCAGGGCGCCGATCTCGCCGCTTCGAAACGAGGAGGCGAGCGAACGCGCGCCGGCGGCGGCATCATAGCATTGCTTCAGCAGCGGATGCATGCGCTGGCCAAGCTCGGTCAATTGCGCCGCGGGGCGTTCGCGGCGAAACAGATCGCCGCCGAGCTCGGCCTCGAGCTGCTTGATCGCACGCGTCAGCGAAGGCTGCGTCACGTTGCAGTCCTCGGCGGCACGCGTGAAGTTCAAGAGTTGCGCCACCGCGAGGAAATAGCGGACCTGGTGCATTTCCATGGATCGGCTCCTGGCAAGATCGACCGGAACCTAGCCGATCAGCCAGGCGAATGACATCCCGACCGTGATAGCGCGCGGGCATGGTTTCGGAAGCAAACGGGCATTTCCTTAAAGATGGGTCATCCCCCAGAGTTGGCGAAAGCCAGGGTCCGCGCGGCGCGGGCCTCATTGGAGGGATTTGCACCATGAATATTCCGGTCAAACCACAGATCTCGGTATCCTCACGCGTGCTCGCCGGCAAGATTGCGCTGGTGACCGGTTCGACCAGCGGTATCGGGCTCGGCATCGCCCGAGCGCTTGCCGCGGCCGGCGCCGACATCGTGCTGAACGGCCTTGGCGCCGCTGACGAGATCGGCAGGACGCGCGAACAGATCGCGGCCGATTTCGGCGTCAACGCCAGCTTCTCGCCGGCGGACATGACGAGGCCGAAATCCATCGCGGAGATGATTGCGGCCACGATAGCTCAATGCGGCCGGCTCGACATCCTCGTCAACAATGCCGGAATCCAGCATGTGGCGCCCCTCGATCAATTTCCGGTCGAGAAGTGGGACCAGATCCTGGCGATCAACCTGTCGTCGGCCTTTCACACCACCCGAGCTGCGCTACCGGCCATGCGTCAGAACGGCTTTGGCAGGATCATCAACATTTCCTCGAGCCATGGCCTGGTCGGATCGCCCTTCAAGGCCGCCTATGTCGCCGCCAAGCACGGCATCCTCGGCCTGACCAAGGTGACGGCGCTGGAGACCGCGGAAGAGGGCATCACCTGCAACGCGATCTGCCCCGGCTACGTCTACACCCCGCTGGTCGAGGCGCAGATCGATGGCCAGGCGAAAGCACACGGCATCTCGCGTGACCAGGTGATCCGCGACGTGCTGCTGGCGCAACAGCCCAACAAGCGCTTCTCGACGGTCGAGGAGCTCGGTGCGCTCAGCGTATTTCTGTCGACCGACGCGGCGGCCACGATCACCGGGATTGCGTTGCCCGTGGACGGAGGCTGGACCGCGCATTGAAGGCGAGTGCGTAACAAAACATCGCGAGGAACGAACATGGCAAGGATACGGGCTCTCAGGGAGCAGGATATGAACGGCGTAAAGCGCGATAGCAGCGTGTCGAAGGATCTGCCCGGTCAGGTGGTGCTGGTGCTTCAGGGCGGCGGTGCGCTCGGGTCCTATCAGGCAGGGGTGTACCAGGCGCTGCACGAGGCCGGCATCGAGCCGGACTGGATCATCGGCACCTCGATCGGCGCCATCAATGCCTGCCTCATTGCGGGCAACGCGCCCGACCAGCGGCTGGAGCACCTGAAGGAGTTCTGGAAACGGATGGAGCAGAATCCGGTCTGGAATCTGCGCACCGCGTTTCCCGGCTTCAACGAAAAGCTCGCCTATTGGTCGACCGTGACCCACGGCATTCCCGGCTTCTTCCGTCCCAATCCATTGGCGCATGCGGGCGATTCCTATCCGCTCGGAGCCGATCACGCCGGCTTCTATTCGACGGCGCCGCTGGAGCGGACGCTGCTCGAGCTCGTCGATTTCGGCCGGATCAATCGCTGCGCGCCACGGTTGACGGTCGGCGCCGCTCACGTCCGCAGCAGCCAGATGCGCTATTTCGACAGCCGCGACGGCGAGCTGACGGTGAAGCATGTCATGGCGTCAGGCGCGCTGCCGCCGGCGTTTCCGGCCGTGCGCATCGATGGCGAGCTCTATTGGGACGGCGGCATCCTGTCCAACACGCCGACGGAAGCGGTCTTCGACGACAATCCGCGCAAGAATTCGCTGATCTTCGCTGTGCATTTGTGGAATCCCGTCGGCGCTGAGCCGACCACGATGGCGGAAGTGCTGAACCGGCACAAGGATGTGCAATATTCCAGCCGGATCGCGAGCCAGATCACGCGCCAGCAGCAAACCCATCGCCTGCGCCACGTCATTAGCCAGCTCGCCGCGCGACTGCCCGAGGGCGAGCGCAGCGATCCGGCCGTGAGGGAGTTGACCAGCTACGGCTGCCCGACCAGGATGCATGTCGTGCGCCTGCTTGCGCCGCAGCTCGACCGCGAGAGCCACACCAAGGATATCGACTTCAGTCCGTCCGGCATCATGCGGCGCTGGGATGCCGGCTATTCGCACACCAAGTCCGTGCTGGAGCGAAGGCCGTGGGTTGGCGAGTTCGATCCGCTCGCGGGCGTGGTGCTGCACGAACATATGGACGTCATGCCGATTGCGGCGGAGTAAGGGCTTCGTCCGTCATTGCTTCTCGCAGTGACGATTTCACGGGAAGGCAGTCCGGGTTATTGTCGCCCGCTGTCTTCGTCGCGAGGCCTTGCAATTGGTCGCTGAGAGAGATCTGGAATCTGCCCTCGATCAGGTTCGTGCTGATATGGCAGGACCCGTTGCCGGCGTGTTCGGTCCTGACACGGTGACCTGGCAGATCGACCGCGAGGCCGTGATCTTTCTCGGTGCCGGCCGGGCGCTGCTCCTTCAACTCGCGCATCCCTGGGTCGCCGCCGCCATCGCCGAGCATTCGAAAACCTTTGCTGATCCGATCGGACGATTTCACCGCACCTTCGACATCGTCTTTGCCATGGTGTTCGGCTCGCTTGACCGCGCGCTGTTGTCGTCGCGGCAATTGCACCGGCGCCACGGCATGATCGTCGGCAAGATGCCGCAGACCGTCGGTCCGTTCGCGGCAGGCTCGCGCTACTGTGCCAACGATATCCCGTCGCTGCGATGGGTTCATGCCACGCTGGTCGAGACCGCGCTGATGGCGCACGACCTGGTCTTGCCACCGCTCTCGATAGACGAGCGCGAACGCTACTGGACCGAGAGCCGGACATTCGGCGCCCTGTTCGGGCTGACGACGAACAATCTGCCGGCAGACTGGTCCGGCTTCGCCGCCTACACCGCGGCAATGACGGAGTCGGACACGCTGACCGTCAGCCCGGCCGCGCGCGAGATTGCGAGGCAGATTTTTAGCGGTGCCCGTCCCTGGTTGCGGCCGCCGCGGTGGTATCGCGCACTCACGGCGAGCCTGCTGCCGGAACGCCTGCGTGTGGGGTTTGGGTTCGAGCTTGATGAGCGCGACAAGAGGGCCGCCGACAACGCGCTCCGATGGATACGGCGCGTTTATCCCAAATTGCCCGATCGGTTGCGCCATGTCGGTCCCTACCAGGAAGCGCAAGCGCGGCTGCGCGGCGAGCCGCAGCCGGACTGGATGACACGGTGCCTCAACAGGGTCTGGATCGGCCGGCCGCAGATGGATCAGCGCCGCTAAGAAGCACCTCTCGCGTGTCCCGGACAAGCCGCAGCGCGTGAGCGTTGCGGCGCAGAGCCGGGATCCAGGGCCACGAACTCTGTGCAACATGGGCCCCGGCTCTGCAGCGCACCGTCGAAGAGACGCTGCGCTGTGTCCGGGGCACGAGGGAGTGCGCGCTCAAACCGCCGCCAGCTTCCGGTACAACGCGTTGTAGCTGCCGGCCGGGATGCTCCAGGAGAACGACCGTCCCATCGCACTGCGACGCATGGTGTCGAGCTGGTCCTGCGCCACGAAGGCGGAGAACGCGCGGCGGACGCCGCCGAGGAAGGATTCGTGCGAAGGTTTTGAGAACAGGAAGCCGGTTTCGCCGTCGGTAATGGTCTCGGCGAGGCCGCCGGTCTGGTGGCCGATCGGCAGCGAGCCGAAGCGCTGGGCGTACATCTGGCTGAGCCCGCAGGGCTCGAAGCGTGACGGCATCAATGTGAAATCGCTGCCGGCGAAGATGCGGCGCGCCTGGGCCTCGTTGAAGCCGATCACGACCCCGATCGCGTCAGGCCGCCGGCGATGCGCGTCGATCAGCGCCTGCTCGAGCGCCGGCTCGCCGGAGCCGGTGACCACGATCTGCCCGCCGGCATCGACGATCTCATCGGCCGCCGCCAGCACGAGGTCGATGCCCTTCTGGTGCACCAGCCGGGCGACGATGCCGAACATCGGGCCGCGCGACACCGCAAGCCCGAACTGCTTGCGCACATAGTCCGCATTGGCCTTCTTGCCGATCCAGTCGCCGGCGCCGAACTGCTGGGCAAGCTGGGCGCAGGAACGCGGGTCCCAGCTCTCGTCGATGCCGTTGAGGATGCCGGTGAGCTCGGCCGCGTCGGAGCGGACTCGAAGCAGGCCTTCGAGACCGCAGCCGAATTCATCCGTGGTGATCTCCCGCGCATAGGTGCCGCTGACGGTGGTGAGATGCGAGGCGTAGACCAGCCCGGCCTTGAGGAAGGAGAGCTGGTCGTAGAACTCGACGCCGTCGATGTGGAAGGAGCTCTCCGGTGCGCCGATCCGCCGCAGCGAGTCCTTCGGGAAGAGGCCCTGGTAGGCGAGGTTGTGAATGGTCAGGATCGACGGCAGCTTGGAGCCGCGCCAGGCGAGGTAGGCCGGCACGAGCGAAGCCTGCCAGTCATTGGCATGGATCAGGTCTGCTGCCCAATCCTTGTCCAGCGTGCCCATCGCGAGCTCAGCGGCGGCCGAGGCAAAGCGCGCAAAACGGATGTCGTTGTCGGGCCAGTCGCGCCCGGACTCGTCGCCATAGGGGTTGCCGGGCCGGTCGTAGAGTTGCGAACACAACAGCACATAGACCGGCAGGCCGTCCTTGGTCGCGGCGCGGCCGAGCGAGCAGGCCGGCATCTCCGCGAACGCCGGACAGCGGCCAACGACCTGAATATGCGTGAGTTGTTCGATGATGTCGCGATAGCCGGGCAACATGACCCGGATGTCGGCGAAAGGACGGAGGGCTCGGGGGAGTGCAGCGGAAACGGCTCCAAGTCCGCCGACGCGGACAAAGTCGTCCATTTCTGTCGTAACGAACAAGACCCTCAAGAACTGCTGCCCTCTGCCGGAGCCCGATTGCTGCTATGCAAGAACGGGTCCAGTTGCCCTGGAATTCCAAGCCCGCCCGCGAGACGTGTCTGTTCGGTAAAGACTTTCCTACTCAGCCGCCGCCCTCTAGGGTCGGCACACCAACGACAGAGAACTTCGATAAGTTCCTAAGTGACTCAAGGACGCAAGCAGGCATGCAGCTATCAGATAAGCATGAGGGGACCACGACAAAGGCCTTCGCCGGTCTCAGGGTCCTGGATTTTTCGACCACCATCGCCGGTCCCCATTGTGCGCGGATGCTCGCCGACATGGGCGCCGAGGTCATCAAGATCGAGACCGACGGCGGCGAGACGATGCGGACCCGGCCGCCGCTGCGCAAGGGCTGCAGCACCGTTTTCGGCCAGCTCAACGTCGGCAAGAAGAGCGTCGTGCTCGACCTCAAGTCCGAGGACGGCAAGGAGGCGGTCCGCCGGCTGGCCGCGACGGCCGACATCCTGGTCGAGAACTTCCGCCCTGGCGTGATGCACCGGCTGCGGCTCGACTATGACAGAATGCGCGCCGTCAACCCGAAGCTGATCTACTGCTCGATCTCCGGCTACGGCCAGAGCGGCCCGTCGGCCGAGCTGCCGGCCTATGCGCCGGTGATCCATGCAGCCTCCGGCTACGACATGGCGCATCTCGCCTACCAGCCCGGCCGCAGCCGCCCGGATTATTGCGGCATCTACCATGCCGACGTCGTCACCGGCACCTACGGGTTTGGCGCGATCGCGTCGGCGCTCTACCAGCGCACCCTGACTGGGCTCGGCCAGCACATCGACGTTTCCATGCTGGAATCGATGCTGACGCTGACGTTGATCGAGTTGCAGAACTCGCAGTTCACCGTGAAGCCGCCGCCGCGCCCGATGTTTGGGCCGACCGAGACGGCGAGCGGTTACGTCATGATCACGGTTGCCAGCGAGAAGACGTTTCAGGGACTGATGGGCGTGATCGGCCGTCCCGAATGGATCTCCGATCCGCGCTTCTCCACCTATGCCGCGCGTCGCGACCATTGGGCCGACTTGATGGACGGTGTCGAGGCGTGGTCGCGGCAGCTCTCGACCGATGTCTGTCTTGTCGCGCTAGGTACGGCCGGCGTGCCGGCCTCGGCCTACCGCACTGTGTCCGAAGCACTGGCCGATCCGCAGCTCGCGCACCGTGAGGCCCTCTCGTCTGTCGAGGATGAAGGCGGCTCGTTCCAGGTCCTCAATCTGCCGTTCCGAATGACCGGTGCCGATACGACACCGGGCAAGACGATGGCCGTGCTTGGCGAGCACACGGACGGACTGCGCGCGGAGATCGGGCTCACCGACGATGCGCCAATTCCGTCTGGCAAAACAGCCGTGCAAGGCTGAGGGCAAGTCTGACGGGAGGTCTGACGGATACCACGCTGCGGCAAGCAATGCGGCCGTGCGCGTGGCCGGCTTGCCATCATCCGTCAGCCTAAACTAGACAGGTCCGAGTTTGTCTCGTCCTGCCGCCCATGCCATGGTGGCGGCGACAAGAAAAGTATCCGGGAGGACGCCGATGAAAAGTTTCAAGGTCGCCGATTTCAAGGCGCCGCTGCAGGAGTTCGACGAGGCAACGCCGCAGCCGTCCGGCACGCAGGTGCTGATCAAGGTGAAGGCCGCCGGCGTCTGCCATAGCGACCTCCACATCTGGGAAGGCGGCTACGATCTCGGCCACGGCCGCAAGCCGCTCTCGCTGAAGGACCGCGGCATCAATTTGCCGCTGACAATGGGGCACGAGACGGTCGGCGAGGTCCTCGCCTTCGGCCCGGACGTGACGTCGTCGGACCAGGGCGACGTGAAGATCGGCGATGTCGGGCTGGTCTATCCCTGGATCGGTTGCGGCAAATGCCCGACCTGTCTCGCCGGTGATGAGAACATGTGCCTGACGCCGCGCTCGCTCGGCGTCTATTGCGACGGTGGTTATTCCGACCACATGCTGGTGCCGCATCCGCGGTATTTGCTCAATCTCAAAGGCCTCGATCCCGCGTCGGCTGCACCCTACGCCTGCTCGGGCGTCACGACCTACAGCGCGCTGAAGAAGCTCGAGCAGCACTTCGACACGCCGATCGTGATGTTCGGTGCCGGCGGACTTGGCCTGATGGCGCTGTCGCTGCTCAAGGCGATGGGCGGCAAGGGCGCGATCATGGTCGACATCGACGCGAAGAAGCGCGAAGCCGCGGAGCAAGCGGGCGCGCTCGCGACCGTCGATCCCAAGGCGTCGGACGCGCTGGAGCAGCTTGCCAAGAAAGCCGGTGGTCCCATCCGCGCGGTGCTCGATCTCGTCGGCAACGCCGCCACCACGCAACTCGGCTTCGACTGCCTGACCAAGGGCGGCAAGCTCGTCATCGTCGGCCTGTTCGGCGGCGGTGCGACCTGGGCTCTGCCGCTGATTCCGATCAAGGCGGTGACGATCCAGGGCAGCTATGTCGGCAATTTGCGCGAGACGCAGGAGCTGCTCGACCTGGTGCGAGCGAAGAACATAGCGCCGATCCCCGTGACGCGGCAGCCGCTCGCGAAGGCCAACGACGCGCTGGTGCAGTTGCAGCAGGGCGCGGTGGTTGGTCGCACGGTGCTGACGCCGTAACAAGCGCTCCACCCTCCGTCATTGCGAGCGTAGCGAAGCAATCCAGAAATCCCTCCGCGGACGCAGTCTGGATTGCTTCGTCGCAAGAGCTCCTCGCAATGACGAGGCCACACCTTTCGTCATTTAGGAACTCCCATGTCCGCAAATAACGCCTTCCACATTGCCGTGCTCGCCGGTGACGGTATCGGTCCCGAAGTCATGGCGCCGGCCATCGAAGTCCTGCGCAAGATCGAGACCAAATCCGGCTTGAGCTTCCGCTTCACCGAGGCGCCGGCGGGCGCCAACCATTATCTCGCCACCGGCAAGTCGATGCCTGATACCACCGTCAAGCTGTGCGAGGAGGCGGACGCGATCCTGCTCGGCGCCTGCGGTCTGCCGTCGGTGCGCTACCCTGACAATACCGAGATCGCGCCGCAGATCGAGCTGCGCTTCATCTTCGATCTCTATGCCGGTGTGCGCCCGGCGCGGCTCATTCCGGGCGTGCCGAGCCCGATCGTCGGCGCCGACCAGCGCGGCATCGATCTGGTCGTGATCAGGGAGTCCACCGAAGGCCTGTTCGCCTCGATGGGCAAGGGCATCGTCACCCATGAGGAGGCGCGCGAGACCATGGTGATCACGCGCAAGACGTCCGAGCGCCTGTTCGAGTTCTCGTTTCGCCTCGCCGAGCGGCGCAAGGCGCGCGGCAAGCCCGGTGCGCTGGCCTGCGTCGACAAGGCGAACGTGTTCAAGGCCTTTGCGTTCTTCCGCGGTATCTTCGACGAGATCGCCAAGCGTCATCCGGAGGTGAAGACCGACCGGCTCTATGTCGATGCCTGCTCGGCGATGCTGGTGAAGCGTCCCTGGGATTTCGACGTGATGGTGATGGAGAACATGTTCGGCGACATCGTCTCCGACATCACCGCGAGCCTGATCGGCGGCCTCGGCATGGCGCCGTCGGCGGACATCGGCGACAAGTATGCCGTGTTCCAGCCGTGCCACGGCACCGCGCCCGACATCATGGGGCAGGGCAAAGCCAATCCCACCGGGATGATCCTGTCGGCGGCGATGATGCTGGACTGGCTTGCCGACAAGCACGGCGTCGAGGGCGCGGCCGAGGCCGGCGAGACCATCGAGCGTGCGGTGGACAAGGTCTATGCCGGCGGCCTCAAGCCGATGGAATTCGGTGGCAGCAATGGCACGGCCGACATCACGAAGGCGGTGCTCGCGGCGCTGTAGTCAAGCAAGAGGGGGCCTCGCGGCCCCTCGCAGTTCACCAGCGACGCCAGTGGTGGCGGTGGCCCCAGCCCCACGGACGTGGGCCGTAGAAGCGTCGCGGGCCGCCGTAAAAGCCGTAGGCGCCATAATAGTTCGGACGCCAGAAGCAGCGACCCCAGGGGTTGCAGACCCAGCGCACCTGATCGACGTTGGCTGCCGGGCCGCTCGCGATACGGTCGGCCTGCGGAATGCCGTTCGGCATCGCTGCGAGTGCCTGTCCTGACATGAGCGCTGCGCCGCCCAGGGCAGCCAGACCAACAACAGCAAATTTGAGTTGCATCGCAATCTCCCTCTTTTGATGGCGAGAGAACTTCCAGCAAATCAGCTGGTTGCTATGGTGTTGCAGGGGCGTGGGAATTTAATCTTCCTGAATGCATGTTCACGTTGGCTGGCGTCATCGCTTCGCTTGGTGGTAATAATGAAATCACCGTCCCTGGAACTGTGGCTTGCGCTTCTCCATGAAGGCCTGCCGGCCCTCGCGAAAATCCGCACTGTCCATACAGGCCGTGCCGGCCGCCCTGATCGCGTCGATGTCGCGCCCGCTTTCGTCCTTCAACACTTGCGCGATGGTGAGCTTGGCGGCCTTGATCGCGAGCGGCGCATTTTGCGAGATCGTCTCGGCGATCCCCATGGTCTCGCCCCAGAGCTGATCCTCGGGAACCACGCGCTCGACCAACCCGATGCGCAGCGCTTCGGTGGAATCGATGCGCATGCCCGTGTACATCAGGAGCCGGGCCCAGGACGGCCCGACCAGCGACACCAGGTGCTTCAATCCGTCATAACCGTAGGCGATGCCGAGTTTTGCCGCCGGAATGCCGAACTGGCTGCCATGAGAGGCGATGCGGATGTCGGCGAGCATCGCCACCTGCATGCCGCCGCCGAGGCAAAAGCCCTGGATACAGGCAATGGTCGGCTTGGGATAATCGGCAAGCAGCGCGCGCTGGGCGGCGCTGCGTTTGCCATATTCCTCGGAAGCGGCCGCGTTGTGGCGCGTCTTCTCGAACTGGCTGATGTCGGCGCCGGACACGAAGGCCTTGCCGCCGGCGCCGCGCAGGATCACCACGCGCACGGCAGCGTCATCGCGTAAGGCTGTCAACGCCTCGCCAAATCCCTCCCACATCTCCAGCGACATCGCGTTGCGCTTGTCGGGATTGTTGAATGTGATCACGCCGACGCCACCGGCTGTGTGCTTGAGGATCTTGCCGTCGGCGTAGGGAATTTCGGTCGTACTGGACATGTCGGACATCGCGCTCGCTTTCGTTGGCGAGGCGCAATGTTCGGCCGGGGCGAGGCCAGGGTCAACCGCGACAACGGACGTGGCTTTGCAGCCGCCTGTGCCGCGATTGCATGGCGCGACCTATCTCGTCATATGCGCGGTCAGCGGATGGCTGCCGGCATTGCTGAAGAAGGCCGCCTCTTCGGCGGTCGCCTCCAGCAGCTGCTCGTCCTGGCTATAGACGTCGTTGCGGAACTGGACGGTCTGGTCCTTGGTCATCCATGCCGTGAGATAGATCCAGGCCACGGGCACCTTCTTCGCCATGGCGACGTCGAGATGCTGGCCGCTGGCGATTTCCGCGTCGATCGCGGCGCGGCTCCATTTCGGCTGGTCCTTCAACAGCCATGCGGCGAGATCGCGCACATTGTCGACGCGCGAGCAGCCATGGGAATCGAAGCGGTAATCATCGCTGAACAGATTGCGCTGGTTGGTGTCGTGCATGTAGACCGAATAGGAATTCGGCATGTCGATCTTGACCGCGCCGAGCGCGTTGAACGTGCCGTTGTGCTGGCGCACGGTGAAATTCGGCGTGTGCGTGCCCGACCAGTCGACTGAATTCGGGTCGATCGGATTGTCGTGGGCGTCGAGCACCTCCATGTGCATGCGCGACAAATAGGTGGGATCCTTGCGCATATGCGCGGAGATCTCGGTCTTGGCGATCGAGGAGGGCACCGTCCAGGTCGGATTGAGGACGACGCTGCTGATCTGGGCCGTCAGCGTCGGCGAGGGCTTTTCGGTCTTGCCGACGATCACGCGATAACGCCGCACCACGACGTCGTTCTCGACCGCTTCGGCGAAGGCGGCGGGAATGTTGACCACGACATAGCGCTGGCCGAAGCCGAAATTCATGTTCTCGAGCCGCTGGAGCGAAGCCTCCAGCTGACGAATGCGCTTTTGCACCGGCACGTTCATCGCCGCGATCGTGCGCGGCGTCATCGTTCCGGTCGGCGCGAGGCCGTGGCGGGCCTGGAAGCGTTTCACGGCGTCGGCGAGATCCTGGTCGAAGGCGCCGCCCGCCTTGTCGGCGGAAAGATCGCCGGAGACGACCAGCCGCTTGCGCAGGAGATCGTCATTGGCGCCCTGGGCGCCGGGTGCGAATTTGGCGTCTGCCGGGATCGCCGGCCAGCCGCCGCGCACGGCCAGATCGGAATAGCTCAGCGCCGCATCCTTGATGCGCTGGGCGGAGCCTTCGTCATAGGTCGGCTCATGCGTCAGCGCGAGCGCCGCGGCCGAGCGGCTCTCCGCCGTCGAAGCGGACACCGGCGCAGCAGTTTTCGGCGCGGCTGCGTGGGCCGGATTGGCGGTGGCCGGCACCGTGCCAGCCGCAGTCGCCGGCTTGGACCCGGCCTGTCCAATGGTCTCGGTCTGTGCAAGCGCGGAGGCGCTCGCAAGCATGCCGACAGCAATGATCATCGCATGGCGTTTCGACATGTGTCCCATCTTCCCCTGAGAGCGAGGCCCGGACAGGCGCTCGCGTCGGCAATTCCGGTCGTCGTGCTGATTCGAGAAATCGGCGGCAGGCTAGCGCCTCGCGGTTGCGGGTCCCTTAAGCACGGCGCATCGCGAGCCCCGCACGTCGGACGGCGGTCTCTGGATTGGGTCGCGACAGGGCCGCAATGGGTTCGCGAAAACGCGGGCGACGGCGGAAAAAATGGACAACAAAAAGGGGCGGTCATGCCGCCCCGAGAAGTCCGCGCGAGCGCGCGGGCCGGATATATCTCGTCCGGGTCTCGTCCAATCCAGCCGCGCCCCGTGACGCGGCGGATTGAACATCGGGCGGAAAGGCGCGAACGCCGATCGGCTCAGGCTTCGTTCGCTGCGATCGATTCCATCAGCGAGACGAGCTGACGCTGCACCGTCTGGTCCTTGATCTTGCTGTAGGCGCGCAGCAGGCGGAGGCTGAAGGCCGAGTCCAGGAAGAGCAGGCTCTCGACTTCACGCGCCTTGTTGTCGCCGTCATAGAAGAAGGTCACGGGCACGTCGAGCGAGGTGGCGATCTGCTGAAGCCGAGCCGCGCCGACGCGATTGACGCCCTTCTCGTATTTCTGAACCTGCTGGAAGCTGACGCCGAGCTTCTCGCCGAGCTCGGCCTGCGAGATCTTCATCTCGACGCGCCGCAAACGGATGCGTTTGCCCAGCTCAATGTCCGGCTTGCCGGCACTGCGCTGCTTCATTCTCTTCGCCGCTGTCTTCATCTTTTTTCTCATCGGTCTTCGGTTGAAAACCCCCCGAAGAGCTGGGTCAGGGGTTCGCCCATATACTCGTCCTTGAATTCATGCGGGTGCACGAACTCTTCCTTAAACCACGGGAAACGCGCCGGATTGAAGGCTTCGATCAGCCAGTCAATCATGTGCCGCACTCTCGGGATCCGGCCGCTACCAGGATGGTAGGACAACCAGATATCCAGCGGTCTGTTCAGCTCGACCTCCAGTGGAATCAACTTCCCGCCAAGCGCAATGGCGTAGCTCGGGAACACGCCTATTCCGGCGCCATTCGCGACCGCCCAGTAGTTGGCGCTCGAGACGTTGGTCTTCATGACCAGAAGGTCACGTTCCGGAACGCCGGGGAAGAAGCTCTCGAAAGTTTGCTTGGCGGCGAGCTGGTCGGCGAACTGCAGCACCAGGCGGTGCTTGATCAACTCCGCTGCCGAGCGTGGCGCGCCATGTTTCGAAATGTATTTCTCGGAGGCCCAGAACATCAGATGCATGCGGCCGAGCCGCACCAGCTTGACGTCGAGCGCCGAAGGCCGCGACAGGTGAATGGCGACGTCGGCCTCGTGGCGGGAGACGTCGGCCGAACGCATCGCGCAATGCAGATCGACCAGGATCTTCGGATAGGTCTGCTGGAATTCGACCAGCCGGGGGGCGAGCCAGAATGTGCCCAGTCCCTCGGTCACGGCGACGCGGACCTCGCCGGACAGGGCATTTGCCGTCGAATCGCTGGTGCGCAGCACGTCGAAGGCAGCTGCCTCCATTTGCTCGACGGCGGAGACCACCAGCGCGCCTTCGTCGGTCAGACGGGTACCGTGGACGTCGCGGGTGAACAGGGTGGTGCCGGTCTGGCGTTCGAAATCATCGATCCGGCGGCGGACGGCGTTGATCGACAGCGACAGACGCTCGGCCGCCGAGCGGAAACTTCCGCATCGGACAACTTCCAGGAAAATGCGCGCTGCATCCCAGTCCGACAGGCCGCTGATGTTTGTCTTTGGGCGTTCCTCCAGAGGAACGCCCCTTTCCGCCAAGGAGTGCATACAAGTCCCTTCGGGTCGCTAAACTGGCAGAATCTGGGGCAAACCACAACCACGGCGGGTTGGGGAACGACGAGTTTTGAACGTCATCCTTACTACGCCGAAGGTGGTATTCGGGTGCTGCCAGCGCTGGAACAAGGCTGGGAATCGGGCAAATCATCGCCCGTATGAGGGGTGTGGGGTGAGTTCCGTTGTGAGCCGTGACATGGCTACGGGATCGTCGGCGCTGTCCGCAATGAACGTCCTTGCGCGAGAGCCGGTGCCGTCTTCTTCCGCGATGGATCAATTGCAGCACGCCAGGCGTTTTACGACTGAGCTTTTTACGATCGGGCGCTTTACTCCTGAGCGTTTGGACGGCTGGCGGCGCGACGCGATACGCGCCGGAACCGCGGTTTCAAGGCAGAAACACACTGAAATCATGTTCGGGGGCGCAGCGGCCTCGTGTTATCCTCGATGCTTCATGGGGGCCAAAGAGGTCGTCACAATCACGTCTCACAGGCCGAATTAGCGGAAAGAACGCCGTGTCGCATTCAGACGAACAGTTGCAGTCGGTGCTGGAAACGCTCGAAGAGTGCCGCAGGGTGCTGAACGAGAGCAACAGCCGCGAGTCGGCCGAGCTGCTGTCCATTGTCATCCTGGACGTGCGGATGAAACTCAAAGGAATTGACAGTGCCGATCTCAAGGCACTGTGCGACGAAATGCTGCGGACCGCCACGAGCGAACCGCAGCCCCCCTCCAAGCAGACGCAGGACCAGCCCCGGCGTCCGCTGCTCCGCGTGGTGAAGTAGCCGCGCCGCCGAGTTTCGCTTTTTGGCGAGATTTGTGCGTGTCCCGGTGCCGCATCTGTGATCACAGACGGCATCGGGAGGAGCCCTGGTTTTGTGCGCCTCTGTTGCGCATTCGCTGACATCGGCTACACCAGAGCCGGTTCGGCTCCGGGCCGCGCGCATTCCCCGCGCGCCGCACCGGCGCCTGAGATGGCTCCGACTGCATCATGCAAAATGTTTCGATCCCGGCGGCGCTGATTGCCGGCCTCGTCAGCTTCCTCTCCCCTTGCGTCCTGCCGCTGGTCCCGCCCTACCTGATCTATCTGACGGGCGCGACGATCGAGCATGTCGAAAGCGAAGAGCCCGCATCGGCCTCCAAACGCGCGATCATGATGTCGGCGCTCCTGTTCGTGCTCGGCTTCTCCACGGTATTCGTGGCGCTCGGCGCCAGCGCCTCGCTGATCGGCGGGCTGATCCGCGCCTGGTCGGCCGAACTCTCGATCCTCGCCGGCATCGTCATCATCGTCATGGGCCTCCACTTCCTCGGCCTGACGCGCATCGGCCTGTTGATGCGCGAGGGACGCTTGACCGCGCCCAAGCCGGTCGGCCTCTGGGGCGCTTATGTGATGGGGCTGGCCTTTGCCTTTGGCTGGACGCCCTGCATCGGTCCGATCCTCGCCGCGATCCTCTCGGTCGCCGCGGCCGAAGCGACGGTGACCAGGGGCGCCGGCCTGCTCGCGGTCTATTCGGCCGGCCTCGGCATTCCCTTCCTGATCGCCGCCCTCATGATCGAGCAGTTTTCCACCCTGTTCGCGCGCATGAAGGGCCATCTCGTCAATGTCGAGCGCGCCATGGGCGTTCTGATGGTGATCACCGGCATTGGATTTCTCACCGGCGCGGTCTCGAATGTGAGCATCTGGCTGCTCGAGACGTTCCCGGCGTTGCAGACGATCGGTTAGGCGTCCGCCGCAAACCGCGCCAGCGCCTCGCGGTCGATCTCGATGCCGAGGCCCGGCCCCTCGGGCACCCGCACGACGCCCCTCGCATGCTCGATCGGCTCCTTCAAAATCGCCTGCCGGATCGGATGTTCGGTGCGGTCGAACTCGAGCATCGGGTCGAGCGACGACAGTGAAGTCGGCGTGTGCGAGGGCAGCACGGCGAGGAGCTGGAGCGAGGCGGCGATCGCAATCCCGGTGCCCCAGACGTGCGGATTGTAGCGGATGCCGAACGCCTCGCTCATGTCGGCGATCTTCTTGCATTCACTCAAACCACCTGCCGCGCAGGTGTCGGGCTGGGCGATGTCGAGCGCATGCGAGACGAACAGCTCGCGGAAGCCGAAGCGCGTGAATTCGCACTCGCCGCCGGCGACCGGAATCGTGAGCGCGGATTTCACCGCACGGTAGCCCGCGGCATCCTCCGGCGGCACCGGCTCCTCGAACCATCCGATGTCATGGCGCTCGATCAGGCGGCCGAGCCGGATCGCCGCGACAGCGTCATAGGCGTGGTTCGCATCGACCATCAGCGCGACATCGGGGCCGATCGCCTCGCGCACCGCGCGGGTGACTGCGGCATCCTCCGCGATGCCGAAACCAACCTTCAGCTTCACGGCGCGGAATCCTTCGGCGGCATAACCCGCCGCTTCCTCCGGAAGATAGGTCAGCGGATCGCCTGACTTGCGCCGGTAGAGACCGGTTGCATAGGCCGCAACCTGCTTGCGCGCGGCGCCGCCGAGCAGCTGATGCACGGGTACGCCAAAATGCTTGCCCTTGATGTCCCATAGCGCGATGTCGATGCCGCTCATCCCCTGGATCACGACGCCCTTCTGGCCGTGATCGCGCAAGCGCGCGTAGACCATCTGCCACAAGACGTCGGTGCGCAACGGATCCTCGCCGATCAGCCACGGCGCGATACTCTGCACCACCGCGGCCGTGATACGTGCCGGACCGTAGCATTCGCCCCAGCCGACAAGGCCGTTATCGGTCTCGATCTCGACCAGCATCGCGGTGCGCGTGTCGTACCAGGCGCGCGAATAGGCGAAGGGCTGCGACAGCTTTGCTTCGAGAATGTGCGTGCGAACCCTTGTGATCTTCATTGCCGGCCTCCGTTCATCGCGCCTCGTCCAGCGCGCAAATCACCGTGCAGACCACGCCGCGCGGCAGGAAGTCGACCGTTGCCTCGCCGCCGAGCTGGTCGCGCGCGCTGCGCTCGATCAGGCGTGAGCCGAAGCCGCGTTGCACCGGCGCCGTCACCGGCGGTCCGCCGATCTCGGTCCAGATCAGGCGCAGCCGCGGCTTCGGCGCGTCGGCGATGACCTCCCACTCGAGCGTCACCCGGCCGGTCTCGTTGGACAGGGCGCCGTATTTCGCAGCGTTGGTGGCGATCTCGTGCACGATCATCGACAGCACCACGGCGAGCCGCGGCGACAGCGGCACCGCGGCTCCGGCCATGCGGATGCGCTCTGGATTGTTCAGCAGGAACGGCTGGAGCGCGCGGGCGATCACGTCCCGCAGCTCGGAGCCCGCCCATTTCTCCTGGCTCAACAAATTATGCGCCTCGGCCAGCGCGCCGAGCCGACCCTCGAACTTTGCCCGCTCGTCCCGGCTGGCGCTGCGGAAGGTCTGCACCGCGATTGCCTGCATCAAGGCGAGCGTGTTCTTGACGCGATGGTTGAGCTCATCGATCAGGAGATCGTGCAACATCTCGCCGCGCGCGATCGTGGTTGCCATCCTGACCGCGAAGGTCAGACCGGTCAGCAGCAGGATGCCGCCGATCAGGCTGGTGATCGCGATGTTGCGCCAGAGCGGAGCGATCAGCGAGCTCTCGGCGACGCCGGCCACGATGGTCCAGCCGGTCAGCCGCGACCTCGTATAGACGGTGGACAACGCAACACCGTCGAGCGAAACCGTCGAGAGTGCGGCTTCCGGCGTGCGCGACATACTTTCGTACAGCGTGCCGGTAGCCCGTTTTCCGAAGATCTCCGTAGGGTTCGGCGTGCGCGCGAACACGATGGCCTTGGTGTCGAGCAGGGAAACCGTCCAATCCCGGTCGGGCCGTTGCTTCTCGACCAAATCCTGAAAGATGCTGACCGGCGGGCTGAAGCAGAGGTCGTAGATCACTTCGCCGTCGCGGACCACCGGAACTTCGACCGTGAGCACCGGCCGCCCGTTGATCGCGCCGGTGAACAGATCGGAATATTGCGGTGACCTAGTCGCAAACACCTTCTCGATGATCTCCAGATGGCCGCGTGGCGCCAGGCTTGCGGTGTCCTCGGTCGCGGAGGAGAACAGCGGTCGGCCCTTGCGATCGGAGATTAGCACCAGGCCGCCCTTGCCGTACTGATCGACGAAGCCGAGGGCGATGCGGCGAAAATTCTGGAAGTCGTCGTCGCGCAGCGAATTTGTCAGCGCAAGCACTTGCAGGCCGCCGGTCATCCGCTGCACCTCGGAGTCCAGCACGAGGCGCATGCTGCGCACGTTCTCCAGCAAGCGGCGGGTCGCGTCGTTGCGGTCCTGCTTGTAATTGTAGACGGCAATCCCGACCGCGAAGACGATCAGCGGCAACATCGTTCCCGTCACCAGAAGAGCGAGCCGGACCGGCAGGGTGAGCTTTGACAAACGCAGGCGTCCCGGTTCCAGCGCAGGGGAGCGCCGGATTTATGATTTTGGGAGACCATAGGGGCGGGACTTGCGCTGCGCCATAATTTTTCGCGTCCGGACGAGCCGCCCAGGGACGAGATTTTGCAGTGCCGTCCGCGGCGCCGCCTCAGCTCATGCTGATTGCGGTCAGTAGGAGACACATGGCGTACACGGCCGCCAGGCTGAGCCCGGCGATCCGGGCCTCTCGATGCGATTTCATAATTTCAACTCCCAGAGAGGGCGGCCGCCTTCAAGGCAGCCGCCCCAACACCTGGATCAATCAATTTCCTGGACGACCGTGCGCGAACCGGGATCGACGAGCATCACGCGATCGCCGGAGTAGACGTAGCGATACTTGGTCAGCGACGGACCCCAGTCTGCCGGAACGGCCTCGAGTTCGACGTCGCTCGGCACCGCCGCACCGACAACGATCTTTTCCTTCGTCGTCACCGGGCGGACGCGGTGCTCGGTGACGTAGGATTTGATCTTGGTTCGGTATTGCGGCTCGATCTGAACGGTCGCCGCGTGGCCCGTCCCGGTCGTCGTCACGACGGTCGATTGCGCGAAAGCACCGGTCGAAATCAGGACCGCGGCGGCGGAAAGCAGGAACAACTTCTTCATCTCGTTCTCCTCGTTTGAATATGCGCCGCAACAACCCCTCATCGCCGACAGCGTTCCCGGCACTGGGAACCAATTGCCGCTTTTTCCCGTTTGTAGCTCACCGGGCTAAACGGCTCGGGTTCTGGAGGAGGACAACTAATGAAGTTGAAGATAGTAACTGCAGCACTGATGCTTGCCGCAATATCCCTGCCGGCGTTCGCCGCCGACGAGTTCTACGTCGTGCAGGACGTCAAGACCAAGAAATGCACGATCGTCGATAAGAAGCCGACTGACACGTCCATGACCGTCGTGAGCCCGTCGGGCACGATCTACAAGTCGCGCACCGAGGCTGAAAGCGGCATGAAGACCGTCAAGGTCTGCACGTCCAACTGAGGAGGATGACAAATGCCAGTTCTGATTCTCTGGGCCGTGCCGGCCGTACTGGTGATCGGCGGCGGCATCTATCTGATCGGCCATTTGCATTAAAGCACAGTAGAAGGCGAGCGGGTCTGCGCGTGCAGCGCACAGGTCCGCAAGCCGTCTGCTACGAGAGGAGGGGGGCGCCCCTCGGCCCGCCACGCGTCGCCAGGAGCGCAAGTTGCAGTGCAGCAGTTCGCGAAAGGGGCGCCCTGCGACGAAGAGGACCTCCCGCGCACACGAAATGACTTCCGTCCCGCCGACGTTTTTCATACGCTTCCCACTCGCAAGCCGCATACCGGCTGCGCTCACGGCCCGGCGACAGGGCCGGAGCATCATAGGGAGGGGAGACGATGAAGCGAAGATCATTTCTCGCTGGGCTCGGCGCGACCACTGCGGCGGCTGCGATTGGCATGCCGTCGATCCTCAGGGCACAGTCGCCGATCACGCTGAACGGCGCGGTCCAGTTCAACGACGACCACGCCTTCAACCGGGCATTGCTCCGGTTCGAAGAGCTGGTGAAGAAGTATTACGGCAAGCCCGTCAACTTCACGCTGCACAGGAACTCCTCGCTCGGCCTCGAAAAGCAGTATTTCGAGTACATGTCGCAGGGCAAAGCCGTCGATTACGGCATCGTCTCGCCGGCTCACATGTCGACCTTCGCCAAGGCGGCCCCGTTCATCGACGCGCCCTTCGTGTTCAAGGGCATCGAACACATGAACAAGGTCGTCGAAGCCAATATCCTGGCGCCGATCGCTGACGAAGTCGCGGCCAAGGCCGAGGTCGTTCTGATCGGCTATTCCGGCGGTGGCATCCGCAACATCTTCGCCAACAAGCCGCTCAAGACTCTTGCCGATCTCAAGGGCCTCAAGGTGCGCGTACAGGGCGCGCCGATCTGGTCCAAGACCTTTGCGGCCGTGGGCATGAGCCCGACGGTGATCGCCTATAACGAAATCTACAACGCGATCCAGAACGGCGTGATAGCGGCCGGGGAGAACGAGGCGGCCGGCGTCGAGGCGATGAAGTTCTACGAAGTGGCCCCGCATCTCAACCTGACCCAGCACGCCGTGTCGATCCGGCCGATCTGTTTCTCGGTGAAGACGCTGAAGACCTTGCCGAAGGAGTTGCAGGACGCGATCATGAAAGCCGGCAAGGAGGCCGGCGACTATGGTCGTCAACTGGAGTCGAGCGAGGAGGTCGTCAAGCTCGACACGCTGGAGAAGGCCGGCAAGCTCAAGCGCGTTCCCTTCGAAGAGCGTGACGCCATGAAGAAGCTCGCCGACCCGGTGATGGCCACCTACGCCAAGGAAATCGGCGCGGAAGGCATTTTCGAAAAGATCAACGTCGTCTGAGAACTGTCGCCGCCCACGCGACAGGACGTCGGGGCAAGCCGGACGGCTTGCCCCATTGCGTGATTGTGATCCCCCGGAGTCGTAATGACCGAAATATCGATGCCACCGAACCCGTCGCCATGGCGCCGAGCAACGGCGGCCTACGCAAAATTGCTGGAAATCCTGCTCGCCGCCTCTGTCGGCATTCTGGTCATTCCGGTCACGTTGCAGATCATCTCGCGCTACACGCCTTTGATTCCGTCCTACATCTGGACCGAGGAGATGGCGCGGTTCATGTTCATCTGGACGATCATGATCGGCGCCATGGTCGGCATCAGGGAGTCGCAGCATTTTGAAGTCGACGTCTGGCCTGACCTGTCACGCCGAAGCGAAGCCATGGTGCGGATTCTCGCGCGGCTCGGCGTGCTGGCGCTGGCGCTGGTGTTCGTATCCGCCGGCATCGAGTTCACCCGCTTTGCCTGGAACAGAACTTCGGAGCTGGCCGATCTGCCGCTTTGGCTGATCCACGTCGCCTGGCCGGTTGCCGGCGTGACCTGGATCGTGTTCGCCGGTGAACAGATTATCGACGAGATGCGGATTCTGGTTGGGGCCAATCAATGAGCGGCAATGTTCTTTCCGCCGGACAGGCCGCGATGGTCCTGTTCGGGACTTTCGTTGGCCTGCTCATCATACGCGTGCCGGTCGCCTTCGCGCTTGGCCTTGCCTGCGTGCCGATCCTGCTGATCGAGCCGCATCTGTCGCTGATGACGCTCGCGCAGGAAACCTTCAACGCCTACAATTCGTTCATCCTGCTGGCAGTACCATTCTTCCTGCTCACCGCCAATTTGATGAGCATCGGCGGCATCACCGACCGGCTGGTCGCGCTGTCCCGCTCGATGGTCGGGCACTGGCCGGGATCGCTGGCGCAGATCAACGTGGTGCTGTCGGTGTTCTTTGCCGGCATCTCCGGATCCTCCACCGCGGACGCGGCGAGCCAGTCCAAGATCTTCATCGATGCCCAGACCAAGGAGGGTTACGACCTCTCGTTCTCCATCGCCATCACCGCGGTCTCGGCCGTCCTTGCCGTCGTCATCCCGCCCTCGATCCTGATGATCGTGTGGGGTGGACTGATCTCCACCTCGATCGCTGCGATGTATCTCGCGGGCATCGTGCCGGGATTGCTGATCGCCGGCGCGCAGATGGCGACAGTGCATATCTATGCCGTGCGACGAGGTTACCCGACCTATCCGAAGGACACCTGGAGGGAGATGTGCTGCGCCATCTGGCGCTCGATACCGGCGCTGCTGACGCCGTTCATCATCGTCGGCGGCATCCTGCTGGGGTGGTTCACCGCGACCGAATCCGCCTGCGTCGCGGTGCTTTATTCCGTGGCGCTGTCGACGTTCTTCTACCGTGAAACCGGCGCGCGCGAACTCTACAAGGCTTTGCTCGACACCGGGCGCCTGGCCGGCGTCGCGCTGTTCTGCGTGGGCACCGCGAGCGCGTTCGGCTGGCTGCTGGCTTACTACAGGATTCCGCAGGAACTGCTGGCCAACGTCTCGACCTGGGGCATGGGCGCGATCGGGGCCGGCTTCTTCATCGCGCTCTGCTTTCTGGTGGTGGGCTGCTTCCTCGACGCCATTCCGGCGATCATCATCGTCGGCACCGTTCTCGAACCCCTGGCGAAATCAGTCGACCTCCATCCGGTCCAGTTCGCGATCATCTCCATCATATCGCTGGCCTTCGGGTTGGTGACGCCCCCTTATGGCCTGTGCTTGATGATCGCCTGCTCGATCGCGGGGGTGCGGCTGCGCTATGCCCTGAAGGACACGGTGATCATGCTGATTCCGATGCTGCTCGTGCTGGCGGCCGTCATCGTCTGGCCGAGCGTGTCGCTGTTCCTGCCGCGTCTGATCGTGCCGGAGATGTTGAAATGAGCAGGGGTTGATCCCGCGGCTCTGATGCCGCGGGATCGGTCCAATTTTCCTACAGATTGCTCTCGGTGATCGCGGCGTAGACCATGCTGCGCAGCTCGCGCCGGAGCGGGTAGGCGCTCGACGGCAGCACCTGCGTCATGAAAATGGTGATCAGCTCTTCGGCCGGGTCGATCCAGAACGACGTCGTGGCCGCGCCGCCCCAATTGTATTCACCGGGGCTGCCGGCGACCAGTGTCTCGGCCGGGCGCATGGTCACGGCGAAGCCGAGTCCGAAGCCAATGCCGTTATAGGTCGCTTCGGAGAACAGCGAGCGCGACACCTCGGGGAGGAAGCGGCCGCCCGGAATGTGGTTGGTCGTCATCAGCGCCAGCGTCTTCGGCCCGATCAACCTGACGCCGCCGAGTTCGCCGCCATTGAGCAGCGCACGGCAGAAGGTGAGATAGTCGGCCGTCGTCGAGCACAGCCCGCCGCCACCCGAGATCAAGGACGGCGGCGACAGGAACGAGCTCTTGGTTGGATCGTCCTGCAGGGTCAGGCCCTCGCGCCGCTGGCCGGCATGGAAGGTCATGCCGCCACCCGGGTCGGCCGAGTAACAGGCGGCGAACCGGTGGGCCTTGGAAGCCGGCACGTGGAAATCAGTGTCGGTCATGCCGAGTGGATCGAGGATGCGTTGTTTCAGGAACTGCTCGAAGGGTATGCCGGAGATCTTGCCAATAAGGTAGCCGAGCACGTCGGTCGAAACCGAGTAGTTCCAGGCCTCGCCCGGCGAGAACTCCAGCGGAATTTTCGCAAGGCTCTCGATCATGGTCTGGAGCGTGCCTGATTTCTCGACCTCGCCGATCTTTTCAGCGCGATAGGCAGCGTCGACGTTCGAACGCTGCTGGAAGCCGTAGGTGAGGCCGGAGGTGTGGCGCAGCAGGTCGACGATCAGCATCGGCCGCGACGGCGGACGGGTCAGGAAGGACGGCGCAGTGCCGGCGACGAACACGCCGAGATCCTTCCATTCCGGAATGTACTTGGCGACGGGCTCGTCGATCGCGACGAGGCCTTGCTCGACCAGCATCATGAAGGCGACGCTGGTGAGCGGCTTGGTCATGGAATAGATGCGGTAGATGGTGTCGTCCTTGACCGGCAGCTTGCGCTCGACGTCGGCAAAACCCTGCACCGAGCTGTGGGCTATCTTGCCACGGCGAAAGACCAGGAGATGCGTGCCTGGGAAGCGGCCGGCATCGATGTACCGGCTCTTCAGATGCGCATCGACGCGGTCGAGCGCGGCCTTGGACATGCCCACGGATTCGGGCGAGGCGGGGGTGGGGGCGAGCATCAGTTCCTCCGGGCAGTTTTGTCCGACGTTGATAGCCGAAAAGGCGGTCTCATTCCAAGCCGGTCGCGCTTAACGCCGGCCGGCTGTTTGGTGTAGGCTTCACCTTGGAACGCCTCCAAGCAGCCCAACAGATCCCCAACGGGCCAATGAGAAAACGCAGGCAAACGCACCATGACCCAGTTCAACGAAACCGAACTCACCGAAGCCGTCGTCCGGAGCTTTGACCAGACACCTGACCCGCGCGCGAAATTCCTGCTCCAGGAACTGGTGAAGTCGCTGCACGATTACGTGAGCAAGACCGGCCTCACCTTCGAGGAGTGGGAATACGCCATCGATTTCCTGACCCGCACCGGCCAGAAATGCACGGACACCCGGCAGGAATTCATCCTCCTGTCCGACGTGCTCGGCGTCTCCATGCTGGTCGACGCGGTCAACCATCGCGAGCGCGAGGGCGCCACCCAGACCACCGTGCTCGGGCCGTTCTATGTCGGCGAGCACAAGGTGACGGCGCACGGCACCGACATCTCTCCGAACAATCAAACCGGAGAACGGATGTTCGTGCAGAGCCGTGTTACCGATCTCAATGGCAAGCCGCTCGCGAATGTCCCCGTCGATGTCTGGCATGCCGACGATGATGGCTTCTACGACTCGCAGAAGCCGAACTATGACGAGGTCGGCGCCTCGGCGCGGGCGCGCTTCATCACCGATAGCGATGGCCGCTTCTTCTTCCGCACCATCTTGCCGTGCAGCTACCCGATTCCGACCGATGGTCCGGTCGGCGAGATGATCGTGCAGACCAACCGCCACCCGATGCGCCCGGCGCATGTGCATTTCCTGGTCAATGCCAAGGGCTACGAGCCGCTGATCACCCACGTCTTCATGGATGGCGACAAATATCTGGATTCCGACGTGGTGTTCGGCGTGAAGGACGATCTCGTCGCCAAGGTCGAGCCGCGCAGCGACCCGGAGATGCCCGACGGCACCAAGGCGAACGGGCAGTGGCACCTGATGAGTTACGAATTCCATCTCAAGCCCGGCAGCGGCATGGCGCCGAAACCGCTCGGAGTGAAGGCGGCGGAGCCGGCCTGACGCATCGCGGACGGGCGTACTTCAGCGCCCGATAAAGGCCGCGAGTTCGTCAGGTGCCCCCGTTGGAAAGGCTTCCTTCATGAAGTGGAGGAAGGCGGATACGCGCGCGCTCAGCAGCCGGCGCGATGGATAGAGCGTCCACAATGCGATCTCCGGTCCGTCGATGTCGCCCCAAAGCACCAGCGTGCCGGCAGCGAGGTCGTGACTGACGAGTGACACCGGAAGGCGCGCGGCGCCCACGCCCGCCCGGACAGCGTCGCGGACCATGATGAGCGATGCCAGGCGAAGGACCGGATCAATCGCGATGCGCGATTGTCCGCTTGGCACCGTCACGTCCCAGCTTGTTTTCCGGTCGCCCGCTCCGCGCATGACAGCCGGCACAGCGATATCCTCCCTCGGTCGTTTCAAGTCCGGACTCGCCACAACCACCAGCCTGTCGCGCAGAAAGATTCGTCCGACAAGGCTGTCATCCGGATCGGGATTGACCCGAATGACGAGGTCATACCCTTCCTCCACCATGTCGACGGAGCGGTCTTCCGTCGTGACCTCAAGACGGACCTCCGGATATCTGAGCGCGAACCCGGCCGCGAGGTTTCCCATTGCAGTCTGCGAGAACAGCATAGGCGCGCTGATCCGCAAGCGCCCCCGCGGACTGTCCCCACCCGAAGCGATCGCTGCCGCCGTCTCGTCGAGCTCGGTGAGCAGGGCCCCCGTCCGCTCGTAAAGGGCGCGTCCTTCCTGCGTGAGTTTCAAGGCCCGCGCGCCACGCTCGAACAGGCGCAGGTCGAGGGCCGCTTCGAGCTCGGCGACCCGCCGGGACAGGGTGGCTTTCGGGCGGCCGGCGGCCCGTGCGGCCCGTCCGAACCCGCCGTGCCGGGCAACGAGATTGAAGTCGGTGAGTGCGAGCAGGTCCATCGTTCCACCAGCGAGACAGTCTGTCCAGATATAGCGGCTATCGGTTCGTTTGTGGATCACTAATTTCCGGGGTGTCTTCTGACCCAAACCCGGAGTGATCCCCATGACCATCCTCGTTACCGGCGCAACCGGCACCATCGGCCGCCATGTCGTCGAACAGCTCGTCAAGCGCGGCGCCGATGTCCGTGCTCTCGCCCGCGAGCCTGCCAAGGCAAACCCGCCGGCAGGCGTCACGGTCGTGCAGGGCGACCTGCTCGACGTCGACGCGCTCCGCAGCGCATTCAAGGGCGTCTCGACCCTGTTCCTGCTCAACGCGGTGGTGCCGGATGAATTCACGCAGGCGCTGATCGCGCTCAACGTGGCCCGCGACGCCGGCGTCGAGCGGGTCGTCTACCTCTCGGTGATCCACAGCGATCGCTACGTGAACGTCCCGCACTTTGCCGGCAAGTTCGGCGTCGAGCGGATGATCGAGCAGATGGGCTTCAACGCCACCATCCTGCGCCCCGCCTATTTCATGAACAACGATCTCACGATCAAGGACGTGGTGACCGCATCCGGCATCTATCCGATGCCGATCGGGAGCAGAGGGCTCGCCATGATCGATGCGCGCGACATCGGCGAGATCGCGGCCGTCGAGCTCATCCGTCGTGAGCGCGCCGCAACACCGCTTCCGCTCACGCGCATCAATCTCGTCGGCCCTGATACGCTCACCGGCGCGAAAGCCGCCGCCGTCTGGTCGGAGGTGCTGGGCCGCACGATCGCCTATCCCGGCGACGATACCGCCGGCTTCGAGAAGAATCTCCGGCAATTCATGCCGAACTGGATGGCCTACGACATGCGGCTGATGAGCGAGCGTTTCCTCACCGAGGGAATGGTCCCCGAGGCCGGCGACGTCGAGCGTCTGACCGCGCTGCTCGGCCGTCCGCTGCGCTCCTATCGCGACTTCGTCTCCGAGATCACGGCCACTGCCTGACGGCAGGGGCACGTCCCCATCACGACAACGAGGACTCCTATCATGATCTCTTCAACCGCCACTGTTCCGGTGAATCCGGAAGGCGCAACGAAGATATTGGTGCTTGGAGCGACCGGTGCCACCGGTCGCCTGATCGTCAACCAGGCGGTAGCGCGAGGCTACGACGTCACCGTGCTGGTGCGGTCCGCCGGGAAGGCAAGTGACATCAGAGGGGCAAAGCTCATTGTCGGAGATGCCCGCGATGAAACAGCCCTGCGCGAAGCCCTCAAAGGCCGTGATGCCGTGGTCAGTGCGCTGGGTACGCCGGTAAGCCCGTTCCGCGAGGTGACGCTTCTCTCGACCGCGACGCGCGCGCTCGTGAGCGCGATGAAAGCCGGGCAGGTCTCGCGGCTGGTTTGCATCACGGGAATGGGCGCCGGCGACAGTGCAGGGCACGGCGGCTTTGTCGCCGACCATGTGATCTTTCCGCTTCTCCTGAAGAAGGTGTACGCCGACAAGAACCGACAGGAAGCCATCGTCAGAGACAGCGGGCTGGACTGGGTCCTGGTTCGCCCCTCGATCCTGAATAACAAGCCCGGCCGCGGCTCGGTCCGGGCCCTGACGGATCTTTCGGGCTTCCATGGCGGCAGCATTGCGCGCGAAGACGTTGCGACATTCGTGCTCGATCAGGTGCGCAACGATACCTGGCTGCATCGTTCTCCGCTCATCACGTGGTGACCCTTGCGTGGCGACACCCCTGATCAGCGCGCGTGCAACATCGCAAGCAGGACCACGACGACGCAGGCGAGCGCTGCCGTGGTCAATTTCCAGAACATTAACGGGCTGCGCTCCAATAGCGGCGTGATCCGTGTGTCGAGATAGGCCGGATTGGGCGTGCGAAGCTCGAAGACGAATTCGGACAGATCCTCGTGCCGCTTGTAGGGATCCGGATGGAGCGCACGTCTGAGCGCCCCGTCGATCCAGGCAGGCACGTTGCTGTCGTCGTCGACCGGGCGATATTTGAGCCTCCGCACGTCCGCCTTGCGCCGGATCCTCGCGATTTGGGTGCCGTAGGGAAGCTTTCCCGTCAGCATCTGGTAGCAGATCACGGCGAGTGAAAACATGTCTGAGCGCGGCGAGCCGCCTTGCCCAAGAAAATATTCCGGCGCCGTGTACTGGACCGTTCCGAGAATTTCATCGGTCTCGTCCAGCGGGGCGGCCTCCGCGACGCCTGCCACCTTGACCGATCCGAAGTCGATGATCTTCGCGGTACCGGTCTTGTCGATCAGGATGTTGTCGGGCCTCAGGTCCTGATGCAGCATTTCCATGCGGTGGAAGGCGCGCAGGCCCGCGGCGATCTGCTCGACCAGTCCGCGGACGGTTTCCAGATCGGGGCGTGGATTGTCCGTCATCCACTGCCGCAAGGTCTGACCTTCGACGAATTCGGTCGCGACATAGAGATAGCCGCGCCGTTTCGACTGTGACAGCGGCTTCAGCACGTGCGGGCTGTCGATCCGGCGCGCGATCCACTCCTCCATCAGGAAGCGCTTCAGGTAGGCGGCATTGTCGCGCAAATCGATCGACGGAAGCTTCAGCGCGACCGGCTCCTCGGTCACCGCGTCGACGGCAAGGTAGATATGGCTGCGGCTGCTGGCGTGGATTTCGCGGACGATCCTGTAGCCGTCGAAGATGTCCCGCGGCTCCGGCAGCGGGGGAAGTGGCAGCTGGGAGGTCTGATTGAAGATCCCGGCCGGCTCACGCTGCGGCAACGCATCGATGCGGAGTATCTGGACGGTGATGTTGTCGTCGCTGCCGCGCCGGTAGGCTTCCTCGACGATCGCCTTCGCCGCGCCGTCGAGCTCGGCTGCATGCTCGCTGAGCGCGCTCGTGATGAAACGCGCGTCGACGAACTCATAGGCGCCGTCGGTCGCCAGCAGGAAGGTGTCGCCAGTCTCGATCTCGAAACTCTGGTAGTCGATTTCGAGTTGCGGATTGATGCCGAGCGCACGGCCGAGATAGGTCTGCTCCGAGGACACGATGATCCGGTGATCATCGGTCAGCTGCTCGAGCGCCTTGCCCGCCACGCGGTAGACGCGACAGTCGCCGACGTGGAAGATGTGCGCGGTGGTCGCCTTGATGACCATGGCGCTCAGCGTGCAGACATAACCCTTGTCGCGGTCATAGGCATATTGGCTCTTGCGCGTCTGCGCGTGCAGCCAGGAATTGGTCGCATCCAGCACGCGACGGGCGGAGGTCTTCACCGTCCAGGATTCCGACGTGCAGTAATAGTCCATCAGGAAGCTCTTGACCGCCGACTCGCTGGCGATCTGGCTTACCGTGCTGCTGGAGATGCCGTCGGCGAGGACGGCCGCAATGCCCTTCAAGCTGAGCATCGGCTCGTCCGGAACGAGGACGCCGTGAAAATCCTGGTTGATGAGCTTGCGACCCTTGTCGGAATGCTGGCCGACCGAGATCTGAAGTCCGCGGGTCATCGTCATCACCGGCAAAGGGGAGCCTCACCCTGATCGGGCGAGGCTCTCCTGTCGAGATGTATCAGGCCGCAATGCGGGGCGACGAGGCCTTGCCCGCCTGGCGCTTCGGCTGGGTCAGGACGTGCGTGGCGTAGAGGGTCATGCCGGTGAAGGCGAGCCCGCCGACGAGATTGCCGAGCACGGTCGGGATCTCGTTCCAGATCAGGTAGTCCATGATCGAGAACTTCGCGTGCAGCATCAGGCCCGAGGGGAACAGGAACATGTTCACGACGGAATGCTCGAACACCATGTAGAAGAACACCAGGATCGGCATCCACATCGCGATGACCTTGCCGGGGACCGAGGTGGAGATCATGGCGCCGACGACGCCGGTCGAGACCATCCAGTTGCAGAGCATGCCGCGGATGAACAGCGTCGCCATGCCGGCCGCGCCGTGCGCGGCATAGCCGAGCGTGCGGCCTTCGCCGATATTGCCGATCGCCGTGCCGACCTTGTCCGGATCCTGCGTGAAGCCGAAAGTCGTGACGAAGGCCATCATGAAGGCCACCGTAAGGGCGCCTGCGAAATTGCCGACGAAGACGAGGCTCCAGTTCCGCAGCACGCCGCCGAAGGTTACGCCGGGGCGCTTGTCGATCAGCGCCAGCGGCGCCAGCACGAACACGCCGGTCAAAAGGTCGAAGCCCAACAAATAGAGCATCGAGAATCCGACGGGGAACAGCAGCGCGCCGATCAGCGGCTGCCCCGTGTTCACGTTGATGGTGACGGCGAACCACGCCGCGAGCGCCAGGATGGCGCCGGCCATATAGGCGCGGATGATGGTGTCGCGGGTGGACATGAAGATCTTGGATTCGCCCGCATCCACCATCTTGGTGACGAATTCCGAAGGCGCGAGATACGACATCAATGGTTCCTTTTGCTCGTGTGAGAATAGCGTGGCGGTTTCGGACGGTACCGTTGTCAAGACGCTGCCTCCGCACGAGCCGGTGAACCGGCAATCTGCGGACCAAAGGAATTCGGAATCTCGCTTGGGATCGCGTGACGACGACTGTGCCCGATGGGCCCAGCGAAGCAATATTGCTCTCCCCGAGTTTCAGCCTTTGGAGGCCTCAACATGTCGGCGGACCGCAGTCGTCGTTGACTGAGTGGTTACTGTGCAAGCAATCCATGTGCCAGATGACAGGCCACGTATCGTGGCCAACTGCTGGCGCGGTTACGGTGCGTTTTGCGCCTTTCCGTGACGAGCGGACCATCAATGGACCAAGGGTCCGAGAGGTACGAAAGTCAGCCTGCCCATTTTTTGTGCGACGCACAAGAACTGGGCTGTTCGCCGAATTTGACAGCGCGCTGAGATTTGCCACCAAAGGGTCGTTTCGGCGCAACGCTCTGTTTTTGCTTGGCATCGCCGAATTGTTCGCTCTGGCACGCTTCTTGTTTGAGAATGCGCGACGCCATCGATGCCGTCCCTCGAAGATCTCCATCCGAATTGTGACTTCTGCCATCCGGGGCTTCCCCGGAGACGTGCCGCCGTGCGCGTCGTGCGGTCGGCATGTGCGGATGGTCGCTCCGGTCACAAAGGATCATCACATTCAATGACGAAGCCAATTGATCAGTCCTCGCGCAGCGGTCGTCGCGGCCACCATCTTGGCGGAGCCAGCGCGAACGCGCTCATGCTCCTCGACCGCCGCACGTTCCTCGCCGCAGGCACCGTCGCCGCGGCGTTTGCGGTCGCTCCCGGCCGCGTCCGCGCCGCCGCGCTCAAACCCGAGAAGGAAGAATTGAAGCTCGGCTTCATCAAGCTCACCGACATGGCGCCGCTCGCAGTTGCCAAGGAGAACGGGTACTTCGAGGACGAAGGTCTGTTCGTTACGCTGGAGGCGCAGGCCAACTGGAAAGTTCTGCTGGACCGCGTCATCAGTGGCGAGCTGGACGGCGCGCACATGCTGGCGGGCCAGCCATTGGCGGCCACGATCGGCTTTGGCACGAAGGCGCACATCATCACGCCGTTCTCGATGGACCTCAATGGAAACGCCATCACGGTCTCGAACGAGATATTCGCGATGATGAAGCCGAACATCCCGAAGGATGCGAGCGGCAAGCTCGTGCATCCGATCAAGGCCGATACGTTGCGTCCGGCGATCGAGAAGCTGAAGGCCGACGGCAAGTCTTTCAAGATGGGCATGGTCTTCCCGGTGTCTACCCATAATTACGAGCTGCGCTACTGGCTCGCTTCGGGCGGCATCAACCCCGGCTATTATTCGTCCGGCGACGTGACCGGAACGGTCGGGGCCGAAGCGCTGCTGTCGGTGACGCCGCCGCCACAGATGCCAGCGACGCTCGAAGCCGGCACCATCAACGGCTACTGCGTCGGCGAGCCCTGGAACCAGGCCGCGGTGTTCAAGGGCATCGGCGTGCCCGTGATCACCGACTATGAGATATGGAAGAACAATCCGGAGAAGGTGTTCGGCATCACCGCGGCCTTTGCCGACAAGAATCCAAACACCGTGCTGGCCCTGACCAAAGCGCTGATCCGTGCCGCGATGTGGCTGGACGAGAATGCCAACGCCAATCGCGCCAAGGCCGTCGAGCTGTTGTCGAAGCCCGAGTATGTCGGCGCCGACAAGGCAGTCATCGCCAACTCGATGACCGGCACTTTCGAATACGAGAAAGGCGACAAGCGCTCCATCCCGGACTTCAACGTGTTCTTCCGCTATTTCGCGACCTATCCCTACTATTCCGACGCGGTCTGGTATCTGACGCAGATGCGCCGCTGGGGGCAGATCGCGGAGGCCAGGGACGACGCCTGGTACGAGGCGACGGCCAAGAGCGTGTATCGTCCGGATATCTATCTTTCCGCGGCCAAGCTTCTGATCGCCGACGGCAAAGCGAACAAGGACGACTTCCCTTGGGAGAGCGAGGGTTATCGTGCGCCGACCTCGGAATTCATCGATGGCGTCACTTACGATGGTCGCAAGCCCAACGCCTACATCGATAGCCTGAAGATCGGTCTAAAGGGCAAGCAGAAGATCGACGGTGCCAAGGTCATCGACGGCTGACGCGCATGAGCCGGGCCGCCGTCAGGCCGGCCCGGTCTCCTCACTCGAAGTCGGGCGATGAACGCCGAGGGATAAGACTATGGCAGCGGTTACCGACTACATCGACCTCAGCGCAGAGGAGCGCAAGCGTGCCCGCCGGGAGCGGGTGTTTGCGCGCATCAATGCAGCAGCGATTTATCTCAACATCCTCGGATTGGGATGGCTCGTGCCACTGGCCCGTATTGTGGCCGGCGACAGCGTCAAGCCGCAGTTGAAGGAGCTACGCCAGGGATTGCTGGTGCCGCTGATTGGCATCGGAGTCTTCCTTCTGGCATGGGCCTGGGCAGCGCCGCGGGTCAAGACGTCGCTCGGCGCCATCCCGGGGCCCGCCGAGGTCTGGACGCAGGCCGGAAACCTGTACGCCGACCATCTGGCCGAGCGCGCCAAGCGGGCGGCTTTCTACGAACGCCAGGATCAACGTAACGCCAAAGTCGTCGCTGACGGTCATCCCGAGGATGTCCGGCATCGTGGCTATGCAGGCAAGCCAACTTATTTCGACCAAATACTAACCAGTCTCATGACGGTGGCGCTCGGCTTTGCCGTGGCGACGCTTGTTGCCGTGCCGCTCGGTATCCTATGCGGCCTCTCCCGGACCATGAACAGTGCTCTCAACCCACTGATCCAGATATTCAAGCCGGTATCGCCGCTTGCGTGGCTCCCGATCGTGACCATGGTGGTCTCGGCGCTTTATGTGAACCCGTCGGAATTGCTACCGAAGTCGCTGGTCATCTCCGCCATCACGGTGACGCTGTGTTCATTGTGGCCGACGTTGATAAACACCGCGCTTGGAGTGGCTTCGATCGACAAGGACCTGCTCAACGTCGGCCGCGTCCTGCAGCTACCGACATGGCGCACCGTCACCAAGCTGGTCCTGCCAAGTTCGCTGCCGCTGATCTTCACCGGATTGAGACTCTCTCTCGGCGTGGGCTGGATGGTGCTGATCGCGGCGGAAATGCTTGCGCAGAATCCGGGCCTTGGGAAATTCGTCTGGGACGAGTTTCAGAACGGCTCGTCGCAGTCGCTGGCCCGGATCATCCTGGCTGTGCTGACGATCGGGATCATCGGCTTCCTGCTCGATCGCGTGATGTACGCGCTCCAGTCCGCTTTCACCTTTTCCAGCCAGCGCTGAGGCCCTGATGTCGTTCCTGTCGCTGAAGGGGCTCCGCAAGGGCTACGGTGCCGGCGCCAAGCGCACCGACGTGCTGTCGAATGTCAATCTTGAGGTCGCCGAGGGCGAGTTCATCGCCATCGTGGGCTTCTCGGGCAGCGGCAAGACGACACTGATCTCGGCGATCGCCGGGCTGGTGCAGCCGGATGCCGGCGAGATCACGCTCAAGGGCAAACCGGTCGCGGGGCCCGGCCCGGACCGCGGCATCGTCTTTCAGTCGTACTCGCTGATGCCGTGGTTGACGGTACGCGGCAACATCGCTCTCGCTGTCGATCAGGTGTTTGCCCGCGAAAGCAAGGCTCAGCGCGCCGGCCGCGTCGACCGCTACATCGACATGGTCGGGCTTACGCACGCGGCGACCCGCCTGCCGGCCGAACTGTCCGGCGGCATGCGCCAGCGCGTCGCCGTTGCCCGTGCGCTTGCAACCAGCCCCGAGATCTTGCTGCTCGACGAGCCGCTATCGGCACTCGACGCGTTGACCCGCGCCAAGCTCCAGGACGAGATCGTCGACATCTGGTCGCGCGACAAGCGCACCGTGGTGCTGGTTACCAATGACGTCGACGAAGCGATCCTGCTCGCCGATCGCATCATTCCGTTGTTGCCGGGCCCGAACGCGACGCTCGGGCAGCAGTTCAAAGTCGACATCCCGCGCCCGCGCGACCGGTCCTCGATCAACGAGGATCCGCATTTCAAGCGGCTGCGGCAGGCCGTCACCGGCTATCTCCTTGACGTCGCGAAAGAGCGCTCGGCCGAAGCCGATGCGACGGTTCGTACCCTGCCCAACGTCATACCCATCACGCAGATGGACAAGCCGCCGACGGCCTATCAGAAGGCGGCTGCTACGGTGACCTTCAACACAGATCGCTATCTCGAATTCTCCCAGCTCTCGAAGGTCTATCCGACGCCGACGGGGCCGCTGACCATCGTGGAGAACTTCGACCTCAAGGTTCGCAAGGGCGAGTTCATCACGGTGATCGGTCATTCCGGCTGCGGCAAGTCGACGGTGCTGTCGATGACTGCAGGTCTCAACGAGGTCTCCCTCGGGGGCATCATTCTCGACGGCCGCGAGGTAACGACGGCCGGTCCCGACCGTGCGGTCGTATTCCAGGCACCTTCATTGTTTCCCTGGCTGACGGCACGCGAGAACGTTGCGCTCGGTGTCGACCGCGTCTATCCGCACGCTACGCGGCGACAGCGCGACGAGATCGTCGACTATTACCTCGAGCGGGTGGGGCTTGCGGATTCTTTCGACAAGTCGGCTGCGGCAATGTCGGACGGCATGCGCCAACGAGTCGGCATCGCGCGTGCCTTCGCGCTGTCGCCAAAATTGCTGTTGCTGGACGAGCCGTTCGGCATGCTGGACAGCCTCACCCGCTGGGACCTCCAGGAGGTACTGATGGAGGTCTGGAAGCGCACGCAAGTAACGGCGATGTGCGTGACCCATGATGTCGACGAGGCGATCCTGCTTGCCGACCGCGTGGTGATGATGACCAACGGACCGTACGCCCGGATCGGTCACATCATGGAGGTCGACATCCCTCGGCCGCGCACGCGAAAGGCTCTGCTCGAGCACCCCAATTACTACCGATATCGCCGCGAGTTGCTCGATTTTCTCGAAGCTTACGAGCATGGAGCCGTGTCGAAGGCGCCGCCGAAACCAGCGGTCAATCCGGAAGCGGCGTGATCAGGCGCGCATGCACGTTCAAATCGGTTGCATCAAGCTCAATCCTTGTGCGCCGCACAGGGATTGAGCGAATCGCAAAATTTGCGTGCGGAATAGTCCTGCGAAAAATCGGAGCACTCCGAACAAGCTCCTGAATTTCCAGCGTTTCCGGAATGTGCGCAGTTGGCACGGAAATTGAAGCACCAATTGCGACGCCAACGACGACGTCCCTCAACATCATCAATCAGCATCGTAACTCGCCACCGGGGTGAAGCCTCGGAACGCGCCTCCGTGGCCGGAGGTTGAGCCTGCAACGACGCAGCGGTGAGCCTGGAAGGGATACTCAATGAAGAAGAATCCATCTTGGATTTCTGACTGGCGCCCCGAAGATGAGGCGTTCTGGAATGCGGGCGGCAAGACGATCGCCCGACGCAACCTGATCTGGTCGATCGTGGCCGAGCATATCGGCTTCTCGGTCTGGCTGATCTGGAGCATCGTCACCACCAAGCTGCCGCAGGCGGGCTTCCACTACACCACCGACCAGCTGTTCCAGCTCGTCGCGGTGCCCGGGCTGATCGGCGCGTTGATGCGCTTTCCCTACACTTTTGCGGTGACGACGTTCGGCGGCCGCAACTGGACCATCTTCAGTGCGGCGATCCTGTTCATTCCGACGCTCTCGCTGGCCTATTTCGTCGGCCAGCCCGATACGCCGTTCTGGCTGATGCTGCTGATTGCCTCGACCGCCGGTCTCGGCGGCGGCAATTTTGCTTCCAGCATGACCAACATCTCTTTCTTCTTCCCCGACCGGATGAAGGGGTGGGCTCTGGGACTGAATGCGGCCGGCGGCAATATCGGCGTCTCCAGCGTGCAGCTCCTGACCCCGATCCTGATGACGCTCGCCGTCATCAACCTGTTCCAGGCATCGCCCGTTGACGGTGTTTTCCTGCAAAACGCCGGCCTGATGTGGGTGCTGCCCATCGCGATCGCGGTGTTCGGCGCAGTGTTCTTCATGAACAACCTGACCACGGCCAAGTCGTCGATCAAGAACCAGCTCGCCGTGGTCAAGCGCAAGCACACCTGGATCATGGCGTATCTCTATATCGGCACGTTCGGCTCCTTCATCGGCTACTCGGCTGCATTTCCGCTGTTGATCAAGACCCAGTTCCCGCAGGTCACCATTGCGATCGCGTTCCTGGGACCGCTGGTCGGCTCGCTCTCGCGGCCGCTCGGCGGTTGGCTTGCCGACAGGATCGGCGGCTCGGTGATCACGTTCTGGAATTTCATCGTGATGGCAGGCGCGACGATCGGCGTGCTCTACTTCGTCGGGCACAAGGATTTCATCGGCTTCCTGTCGATGTTCCTGGTCCTGTTCGTGACGACGGGCATCGGCAACGGCTCGACCTACCGCATGATCCCCTCGATCTTCCGCGAGCACAATTTGTTCAGGGTGCGCGGCAAGGGCGATGCGGAGCGCGCGGCCGCCTTGAAGACGGCGAGCATCGAGAGCGGTGCTGCGGTTGGCTTCATCGGCGCGGTCGGCGCCGTCGGCGGCTATCTGATCCCGACCGGGTTCGGCAAGTCGATCGCGCTGACCGGTGGGCCGCAGCTCGCGCTCGCGATCTATCTCGGCTTCTACGCCTCCTGTCTCGCGCTGACCTGGTGGTTCTATCTGCGTCGCAGCCCGCAGGGCGAAGGCGCGTCAACCCTCGCCGGCGCGCGTGTCTAATACTTGGTACGAAACTCGCTTCTCCCCGTACGCGGGGAGAAGCATTGCCCGACAGTTTGACAATGAACCTGGTTCGCAATGGCGCGCACCAAGGCAAACCCAACAGGCAGGAGAACATCATGACGCCAGAACAGATCACCCTCGTCCAACAGAGCTTTGCCAAGGTCGCGCCGATTTCCGCGCAAGCCGCGGTGCTGTTCTACGATCGCCTGTTCGAGGTCGCGCCATCCGTGCGCGCGATGTTTCCCGAGGACATGACCGAGCAGCGCAAGAAGCTGATGGGCATGCTCGCTGCCGTCGTCGGCGGTCTGTCGAACCTGGACTCGATTCTTCCCGCGGCCTCGGCGCTTGCGAAGCGTCACGTCGCCTACGGCGCCAAGGCCGAGCACTACCCCGTGGTCGGCGCGACCTTGCTGTGGACCTTGGAGAAGGGCCTCGGCGAAGCCTGGACGCCCGAACTCGCTACCGCCTGGACTGACGCCTACGGCGTGTTGTCCGGCTACATGATTTCCGAGGCCTACGGCGCACAGCCGCAGGCCGCCGAATAGGAGATGCGTTGTGAGCGAACCGCTGGTCATCGTCGGTAACGGTATGGCGGCCGCGCGTCTGGTCGACGAGCTCGCCAAGACCTCGCTCGGCCGCTACGCGGTCGCCGTGATCGGCGAAGAGCCGCGGCTCGCTTACAACCGCGTTCTGCTCTCCTCCGTGCTGGCCGGGGAGACCGGCTCGCACGAGATCGAACTGCGGCCTGCCGACTGGTGGCGCCATCGCGGCGTCACGGTGCGCTACGGCTATCGCGTCACCGAGATCGACACCGGCCGACGCGAGCTCAAGATCGAGGGCGAAGAGAGCATGGAATATTCCAAGCTCGTGCTCGCCGTCGGCTCGACGCCGCTGCGGCTCAACGTGCCCGGCGCCGATCTCGCCGGCGTGCACACCTTTCGCGACACCCGGGACGTCGATCTGCTGCTGACCCTTGCCGCGGCTAAGAAACGCGTCGTCGTGGTCGGCGGTGGTCTGCTCGGACTCGAAGCGGCTTACGGCCTCGCCAAGGCCGGAGCGCCCGTGACGCTGCTGCACCTGATGGACCGGCTGATGGAGCGCCAGCTCGATGCCCCCGCCGCCGACCTGCTCAAGACGCTGGTCGAGCGCAAGGGCATTCGCATCCTGCTCAATGCATCCACAGCCCGCATTCACGGCGAGGGCCATGTCGAAGCGGTCGAGCTTGCCGACGGCAGCCGCATCGAGGCCGATGCGGTGATCTTCGCCGCCGGCATCAGGCCCAACATTGCGCTCGCAAAAGACGCCGGCATCGCAGTCAACCGCGGCATCGTCGTCAACGACGAGATGCAGACGGCGTCACCCGATATCTACGCGCTCGGCGAATGCGCCGAGCATCGCGGCACCTGCTACGGCCTCGTCGAGCCTGCCTACGAGCAGGCGCGCGTGCTGGCGCGGCATCTCTCCGGCCGTCCCGCGGCCTATCAGGGCAGCGTGGTCTCGACCAATTTGAAGGTGTCGGGCGTCAGCGTGTTCTCCGCCGGCGACTTCATGGGCGGGGAGGGCAGCGAGAGCCTCGTGCTGTCAGACCGCAGGCGTGGCACCTACAAGAAGCTCGTGATCGCCGAGGGCCGGCTGACCGGCGCCCTGCTGATCGGCGATACCGTCGATGCGCTCTGGTATCTCGAACTGATCCGCAATCGCGAAAAGGTGGCGGCGATCCGCGCAGACATGATGTTCGGCCGCGCGCTCGCGCGTCCCTCCAAGGCGGCTTGATAGAGGCGGCTTGATATGACGGCGATCGATCCCACGCTCCGCGCCACCAAGACGACCTGTCCGTATTGCGGCGTCGGCTGCGGCGTGCTGGCCACGCCAGACGGCAAGGGCGGCGCGGCGATCGCGGGCGATCCCGATCATCCTGCCAATTTCGGCCGGCTGTGCTCCAAGGGTTCGGCGCTCGGCGAGACCGTCGGGCTGGAAAGCCGGCTGCTCTATCCGATGATCCGCTGCAAGGGCGTGCTCGAACGCGTCGCTTGGAGCGATGCGCTCGATCACGTCGCCCACCGCATGCAGCACATCGTCGCGCGCGACGGCGCCGACGCGGTCGCATTCTATCTCTCCGGCCAACTTCTGACCGAGGATTATTACGTCGTCAACAAGCTGATGAAGGGCTTTGTCGGCACCGCCAACGTCGACACCAATTCGCGGCTCTGCATGTCGTCCTCGGTCGCCGGTCACCGCCGCGCCTTCGGCGCCGACACCGTGCCCGGCTGCTACGAGGATCTCGACCAGGCCGATCTGCTCGTCTTCGTCGGCTCGAATGCCGCCTGGTGCCATCCCGTGCTGTTCCAGCGCATGCTGAAGAACAGGCAGGAGCGCGGCGCCCGCATGATCGTGATCGATCCGCGCCGCACCGACACCGCGACCGACGTCGATCTGTTCCTGGGCCTCAAGCCCGGCACCGACACGGCGCTGTTCTCCGGCCTGTTCGTTCACCTCGCCGACAATGGTGCGCTCGATCAGGACTATATCGCGCAAAACACGTCGGGCTTTGACGACGCGCTGGCGCGCGCACGCAGCATCGCCGGCGGCGTCACCGCGACCGCACTGGCGACCGGCCTTTCCGAGCCGGACGTTGCTACTTTCTTCAAGATGTTCCGTGACACGCCCCGCGTCGTCACGCTGTACTCGCAAGGCGTCAACCAGTCGGCGCAGGGCACCGACAAGGTCAACGCGATCCTGAACTGCCATCTTGCCACGGGCCGCATCGGCAAGCCCGGTGCCTCGCCGTTCTCGCTCACCGGCCAGCCCAACGCGATGGGTGGTCGCGAGGTCGGCGGCCTCGCCAACCAGCTCGCCGCGCACATGAACTTCACGCCGCCGGACATCGATCGCGTGCGGCGGTTCTGGAAGGCGCCGCGCATTGCCACCCATGAAGGGTTGAAGGCGGTGCAGCTGTTCGAAGCCATCAACCGCGGCGAGGTCAAGGCCCTGTGGGTGATGGGCACCAACCCCGCGGTCTCGCTGCCCGATGCCGACTTCGTGCGCGAGGCGCTGAAGAAGCTCGAGCTGTTCGTGGTGTCCGAGAACGTGCTCTCCAACGACACCGTCGAGGCCGGACCGCACGTGCTGCTGCCCGCGCTCGCCTGGGGCGAGAAGTCGGGCACCGTGACCAATTCCGAGCGCCGTATCTCGCGCCAGCGCTCGTTCCTGCCGGCGCCAGGCGAGGCGCGGCCGGACTGGTGGATCCTGAGCGAAACCGCAAAACGCCTCGGCTTCGGCGACAGTTTTAATTACAAATCCGTTGCCGACATCTTTCGCGAGCACGCCGCGCTCTCGGCGTTCGAGAACGATGGCAGCCGCGATTTCGACATCGGCGCGCTGACCTCGCTATCCGACGAGGGCTTCGACGCCTTGAAGCCCGTGCAGTGGCCTGCGCGCGAAGGCGAGGCGCCCGGCGAGCGGTTTTTCGCGGCTGGCGGCTTCTTCACCAATGACGGCAAGGGTCGCTTCGTTGCGACGGAGGTGCCGGCGCTGCGCGGCGAGACCGGGCCGTCGCGGCCGCTGCGGCTCAATACCGGGCGCATCCGCGACCAGTGGCACACCATGACCCGTACGGGCCTCAGCCAGCGGCTCGGTGCGCATCTGCCCGAGCCGTTCGTCGAGATTCATCCCGACGACGCCAACAAATACAACATCGTCCACGACGGCTATGCCCGCATTACGAGCGACTATGGCCAGTGCATTCTGAAGGCCGTCGTCAGCGACCGGCAGCAGCGCGGCACGCTGTTCGCGCCAATCCACTGGAGTGCGATGAACGCCTCGCACGGTCGCGTCGGGGCGCTGGTTGCACCGTTCACCGATCCGTTCTCGGGACAGCCGGAGTCCAAGGCGACACCAGCTGCGATCGTGCCTTATGAATACGTCTTCCGCGGCTTTGCGTTGTCGCGCAAGCAGCTGGAGCTGCCGCCGAATCTGATGTGGACCCGCGTCACTGTCACGGGCGGCTTCGGCTATCTCTTCGCCGACAATGCGGATCTGTCGCGCTGGCCGGCCTGGCTCGGTGGCGTTGCCGGCGAGGACGTCGCCGACTATCGCGACTTCGGCGGCGGCGTTTATCGCGCGGCGTCGTTTGTGGGCGACCGCATCGAAACCTGCCTGTTCGTCGGCCCCGCGCATGATGCCGGCGACTGGGAGGTGGTGAAGAGCCTGTTCGTCGCCGACCACGTCACCGACGAGCAGCGGCGCATGCTGCTGTCCGGCAAGTCCAGCGAGGGCGCGGCTTCGACCGGGCCTGTCGTCTGCGCCTGCTTCGGCGTTGGCCGCGGCACCATCTGCGACACCATCGTCGCGGGCGCGCGCACGGCCGCCGAGATCGGCGCAAAGCTCAAGGCCGGCACCAATTGCGGCTCCTGCATCCCCGAGCTGAAGCGCCTGATCGCGACCACCGAGGTGGCACCGGCGATGCAGGCCAAGCGCGCGGGCGCGGCGGGGTAGAGGTCTCTCCTGATCGTCGTCCTGGCGAAAGCCAGGACCCATTACCCCGGTCAGCGTTTGTCGAAGCCCGTTGTGGCCACTATCCGCAACAATATGTCCCTGTGGTAATGGGTCCTGGCTTTCGCCAGGACGACCCCGAGAGTGTGGTGAAGCTGTCGCACCAATCGACGACCCCTCCGTTGTGCCCTATGCTGCCGCGCATTCCGCCAGTTCAACAAAGATAACAACAATGATGTACCTGGAAACGCCGCCGCGCCTGATCGAGACCAGGCTCTTCTCCGCCATGCCCGACAAATTCCGCCGCAAGGGCGAACGGACGGATTGGGCCGATGCCAACCGGTCGGGTGTGCCGACGGACTCCTTCATCGAGGGGCCGTCGTTCGACAACAATGGAAATCTCTACATCGTCGACATTCCCTTCGGCCGCATCTTCCGCATTGCGCCTGACGGCGAGTGGTCGCTCGCGATTGAATATGAGGGCTGGCCGAACGGGCTGAAGATCGCGGCCGACGGCCGCATCCTGGTCGCCGACTACAGGCACGGCATCATGGAATTCGACGCCGAGGCAGGCCGCATCAAGCCTGTGCTGACCGCGCGCAATTCGGAATCATTCCGCGGCTGCAACGATTTGCATCTCGCTTCCAACGGCGACATCTATTTCACCGACCAGGGACAGACCGGCCTGCATGACGCAAGCGGCCGTGTCTATCGCCTGGCGCAAAGCGGCCGGCTGGATTGCCTGGTCGACACTGGCATCAGTCCGAATGGTCTGGTGCTCGATCCAACCGAGACCGTGCTGTTCGTCGCGATGACGCGCGACAACGCGGTGTGGCGGTTGCCGTTCATGAAGGACGGCAGCGTGTCGAAGGTCGGCCGCTTCTGCTCGCTGTTCGGCACCAGCGGTCCTGACGGGATGACCATGGATGCCAAGGGCCGCCTGTTCGTCGGTCACGCCTCGCTCGGCCATGTCTTCGTGTTCGCGCCCAACGGCGAATTGATCGCGCGGGTGAAATCGTGTGCCGGACCGAATTGCACCAATGTCACGATTGGTGGCGCGAACAAAGATCAGCTCTACATCACGGAGTCTGCGACCGGTAGCGTACTGGTCGCTGGCATCGGCGGATTGAACTCTTGAGCTCGATGGCGGTTGCCTGAGCGAACGAGTGGTATCGGAGCAATTATGAACACGAAACCCTTCGGCAAAACCGGCGCCAGCGTCTCCGTCATCGGGCAGGGCACTTGGTATCTCGACCATGGTGATCGTAAGCGCGCGATCGCGGCGCTTCAGCGCGGGCTCGATCTCGGCATGACCCACATCGACACCGCCGAGATGTATGGCGATGCCGAACTCGTCATTGCCGATGCGATCGCGGGCCGACGCGACGAGGTGTTCCTCGTGTCAAAGGTGCTGCCAAGCAACGCCTCGCGCCGCGGAACCATCACCGCCTGTGAGCGCTCGCTGAAGCGGCTGAAGACGGATCGGCTCGACTGCTATCTGCTGCATTGGCGCGGCTCGTATCCGCTGGAGGACACTGTGGCCGCGTTCGAGGAACTGGTGAAGGCCGGCAAGATCAAATCCTGGGGTGTCTCCAATTTCGATGCCGATGATCTCGACGAGATGCTCGACGCCGCCGGCGAAGGCCGCATCGCCTGCAATCAGGTGCTCTATCATCTGAGGGAACGCGCGATCGAGCACGCGGTGATCCCGTGGTGCGAGCAGCATGGTGTTGCCGTGGTCGCCTATTCGCCGTTCGGCCACGACGATTTCCCTGCGAGCAGCAGTAAGGGCGGCGCAGTGCTGGTGCGCATCGCGGAGGCGCGTCGCGCGACGCCGCGCCAGGTCGCGCTGAGCTTCCTCACCCGTGCGACTACGGTGTTCGCGATCCCGAAGGCGTCGTCCGCGGAACATGCAGGCGAAAATGCCGCGGCCGGCGATCTCGTGCTGACGAAAGACGAGATTGCGGAGCTCGATGCGGCGTTTCCGCGCGGTCCGAAGCCGCGCGGGCTGCCCATGCTGTAGTGCACAAACGCCCATTATTAATGGAGTCTTGACGCGCGCGGACGTGAGCGCATATCGGCATCCTGTTTTCGGAAGTTGTGAAAGCGGCGCAATTATCGTTTTTTACGATCATTCCCGATTCGCATTCCTAGGTTCCAGCCGTGACCCCGCCGCCCGCCGCAGCCGCAAGGCTCGACAGTATTCCCATGCCTATGCCGGAAAAGAAGCCGCAGGCGCGCCGCGCGCCCGCGCGCGTCGATCATCCTTTCAAGGGCATCGCGCTGGTGCTGCTGTCGACGATCTTTCTCGGTTGCTCCGATGTCACCGCGAAATATTTGTCGTCGAGCCTCCCGTCGATCGAGATCACCTGGATCCGCTTCGTGACGTTCGCGCTGATGTTCACGCCGGTGATGCTGCCGGGCTCGCCGCTTCATGCCATGCGCACCGAGCGCCTCGGCCTGCAGCTGATGCGCGGCGCGGCATTGCTGGGCTCTTCGCTGTTCTTCATCACCGGCCTGAGCTTCCTCCCGATCGCGGAAGCATCCGCGACCGGGTTCGTCTCGCCACTGTTCGTCACCGCTCTCTCGATCGTGTTCCTGAGCGAGAAGGTGGGCATGCGCCGCTGGATCGCCACCGCGATCGGCTTGACGGGCGTGATGATCATCCTGCGCCCGGGCTCCAGCGCGTTTCACGCCGCCGCGTTCTTCCCGATCGTCTCGGCGTTCTGCTGGGCTGCGGCGCTGATCCTGACGCGCATGATGAGCGGGCGCGAAGCCGTCCTCACCACCATGGCCTATTCGGCGCTGACGGGCGTTGCGATCCTCTCTCTGATGGTACCGTTCGTCTGGGTCGCGCCGACGTGGACCGCGATCGGGTTTGGCATCGTGATCGGCGTCGCCTCCACGGTCGGCCAGTGGATCATCGTGCTGGCCTATCGCTACGGCGATGCCTCGGTGCTGGCGCCGTTTTCCTACACGCAGTTGCTGTGGGTCAGCATTCTCGGCTTCTTCCTGTTCGGCGAAGTTCCGGATGTCTGGACCGTCACCGGCGCGGCCTTCATCGTCGCCAGCGGCCTCTACATCGCCCATCGCGAGCGCATCCGCCGCGCCCAGCTCCTGATCATGGAAGAGCGTTCCCCGAACCCCTGACGCAAGATCGCGCGTCCGCTTCGTGCTATCAATGGCTCCAACAAGACGGGAGGAGCCGGATGCGCGCTGCGATTTTCAGGAACGGTGAGATTGTCGTCGACCGGATCGCCGAGCCAAAGCCGGGCTCCGGCCAGGTGCTGGTCAAGACGCTCGCCTGCGGCATCTGCGGTTCCGACCTGCACGCGCGCCAGCACGCCCACCGCATGGTGGAGATGGCGAGAAAGACCGGCCGCAAGCCGATGGACCTCGCCCGTGACGTCGTGTTCGGCCACGAGTTCTGCTGCGAGATCGTCGACTTCGGCCCGGGGACTGTGCGCAAGCTCAAGCCGGGCACGCGCGTCTGCTCGCTGCCGGCCCTCGTGACTCCGCTGGGCATCGAGGGCATCGGCTATTCCAATGACAATATTGGCGGCTATGCCGAGGCGATGCTGCTGAGCGAAGCGCTGCTGCTCGAGGTGCCCAACGGTCTCGCGCCGGAGCATGCCGCGCTCACCGAACCGCTCGCGGTCGGCGTTCATGCCGTCGCCAAGGCCAACATCCGAGGCGGCGAGGTGCCGCTCGTGATCGGCTGCGGGCCGGTCGGGCTCGCGGTGATTGCGGCGCTGAAGCTCAAAGGCCTGCATCCGATCGTCGCGGCCGATTATTCGCCGGCGCGGCGCGCGCTTGCGGCAAAACTCGGCGCCGATGTCGTCGTGGATCCAAGGGTGTCGCAGCCCTATGCGACCTGGGCCGAGCATGCGCAGATGTCGGATGCGGAGAAGGCCGCGCGGCCGGCGTTGCAGGCGATGCTGCCCGCGTTGAAGCCCGCGATCATCTTCGAATGCGTCGGCGTGCCCGGTCTGTTGCAACAGGTGTTCGAAGGCGCGCCGCGCGATGCCAGGATCGTCGTGGTCGGTGTCTGCATGGAGACCGACAGGAGCGAGCCCATGCTCGGCATCATGAAGGAGCTCAACGTCCAGTACGTGCTCGGCTACACGCCGGACGAGTTTGCAGCCTCACTGCGCTTGATCGCGGAAGGGCAGGTGGATGCGGCGGCGATGGTCACCGCCGAGATCGGCATCGACGGCGTCGCAAAGGCTTTCGCCGACCTCGCCAACCCTGAAGCGCACACCAAGATCATCGTACAGCCGTGGCGGTGATGCCTTACACCGGCAGCGCGATCGAATATTTCACCTGGCTGAGCGCGAAGCTCGACTCGATCGAGGCGATGCCGTCGAGCCGGGTCAGCTTGGTCTTCAGGAAAGTTTCGTAGGAGGCGAGGTCGGCCGCGACAACGCGCAGGAGATAGTCGCGGTTGCCGGTCATCAGATAGCACTCCAGCACCTCGTCCCATTTCGAGATCGCCCGCGCGAAGCGGTTGAGATCCTCCTCCTTCTGCCGCGCCAGCTTGATCGAGATGAAAACGCTGACATGCAGCCCCAGCGCCTTCTGGTCCACGGTCGCGATGTAGCGCGAGATGACGCCGCGTTCCTCCAGCAGCTTGACCCGGCGATGGCAGGGCGACACCGACAGCCCGACCTTGTCGGCCAGCTCCTGCATGGTCAACCGGCTGTCGTTCTGGAGCAGAGCGAGGATTTTTCGGTCGATGGCGTCGAGGGCGGGCATTGGGATGAACCTGTCGTTTTTACCGATCGATTGGTAAGCTATCCCAACATCAGTTGCTATTGCGCGAAAAATTGAGAAGTTTAGCGCTTCCTGCAGGGGTATCATCGGGCACCTGTTTTCCGGGAGCATTGCCATGCCCGTTGATACCACCCGCCTCGACACGTTGACCGCGCTCGCCCGCAAGGCGCTGTGGCTGTCGTCATGGACCATTCATCACGCCAACCACATCCGCCCGAATGCGGACGGCCTGAAGGTCGGGGGACATCAGGCCTCGTCGGCCTCGCTCGCCACCATCATGTCGGCGCTGTATTTCCACGTGCTGAAACCCGAAGATCGCGTCGCGGTGAAGCCGCATGCAAGCCCGGTGTTCCACGCCATCCAATATCTGTTCGGCCGGCAGAGCCGCGACAAGCTGGAGAATTTTCGTGGCTTCAAAGGCGCGCAGTCCTATCCTTCGCGCACCAAGGACGTCGACGACGTCGATTTCTCCACCGGCTCGGTCGGCCTCGGCGTTGCGCAGACGCTGTTCGCCTCGCTGGTGCAGGACTATGTCAAGGCACATGGCTGGATGAAGGATCGCCGCGAAGGGCGAATGATTGCGCTGGTCGGCGACGCCGAGATGGACGAGGGCAACATCTTCGAGGCGCTGGCGGAAGGCTGGAAGCACGGGCTGCGCAACACCTGGTGGGTGGTCGACTACAACAGGCAGTCGCTGGACGCCGTGGTCCGCGAAGGCCTCTGGGAAAAGTTCGAGACCGTGTTCCGCAATTTCGGCTGGGACGTGGTGATCGTGAAATACGGCCGACTGATGCGCGAGGCCTTTGCGGAAGCTGGCGGCGAGGCGCTGAAGCGCTGGATCGACAATTGCCCGAACGCGCTCTACGCCGCCTTGTGTTTTCAGGGCGGCGCGGCGTTCCGCAAACACCTCCACGACGAGATCGGCGATCAGGGTCCCATCACCAAGCTGATCGATAAGCGCAGCGACGACGAATTGCTGGCGCTGATGTCGAACCTCGGCGGCCATGACATGGCGAGCATGCTGGACGCCTTTGAATCCATCGATCACGATCGCCCGGTCTGCTTCATCGCCTACACCATCAAGGGCGTCGGCCTGCCGTTCCAGGGTCACAAGGACAATCACGCCGGCCTGATGACGGTTGCGCAGATGGAGAAATATCGCGACAGCCAGAACATCCGGCCAGGACACGAATGGGACAGATACGAGGGTCTCGCCCAAAGTGCCGCCGAGCTCGACGCCTTCCTCGCGGGCGTGCCGTTCAACCAGGACGGCCGCCGGCTTACCGCGCCTGTGATCGAGGTGCCGTCGCAACTCGCCTTCAAGCCGGCGCCGCAGATGTCGACCCAGCAGGGTTTTGGTCTCGTGCTGAACGAGATCGCGCGCGGCGACAGCGAGCTTGCCAGGCGCATCGTCACGACATCGCCTGACGTCACCGTCTCGACCAATCTTGGTCCGTGGGTGAACCGGCGCGGCCTGTTCGCGCGCGGCGAGAAGGCAGACTTATTCCGCAGCGAGAAAATTCCATCCACCTTCAACTGGGATTTCTCGCCCAAGGGCCAGCATCTCGAACTCGGCATCGCCGAGATGAACCTGTTCATCATGCTCTCGGCGTTAGGCTTGTCGCACCAGATCAACGGCGAGCGGCTGCTGCCGGTCGGCACGTTGTACGATCCCTTCATCGAGCGCGGTCTCGATGCGCTGAACTATGCCTGCTACCAGGACGCCCGCTTCATGGTGGCGGCAACCCCGTCAGGTATCACGCTGGCACCCGAAGGCGGCGCGCACCAGTCGATCGCAACGCCTTTGATCGGCATGGCGCAGGATGGGCTTGCCTCGTTCGAGCCGGCCTTCGTCGACGAGCTCGCCGTGATCATGGCCTTCGGCTTCAACCACATGCAGCGCGATCCGGGCGAGGGTGGCTCGGTCTATTTGCGGCTCTCGACGCGCTCGATCGAGCAGGCGCAGCGGATCATGACACCCGAGCTTGCACAGGGCATCACCGACGGCGCCTATTGGCTGCGCAAGCCGGGCCCCAATGCCGAACTCATCATCGCCTATATCGGCGCCGTTGCGCCGGAAGCGATCGAGGCGACCGGCTTCATCGGCGAGAGCCGGCGCGACGTCGGCCTGCTCGCGATCACGTCCGCGGATCGCCTGCATGCGGGATGGACCGCCGCGCGGAAATTGCGCCGCGATCGGCGCGGCGTGCAGCATCTCAGCCACATCGAAAAACTGCTCGCGCCGCTGCCGCGCGACTGCGGCATCGTGACCGTGATCGACGGCCATCCGGCGGCGCTCGGATGGCTCGGCAGCGTCCGCGGCCACCGCGTCGAGGCGCTCGGCGTCGAGCATTTCGGCCAGACCGGCACCATCGCGGACCTCTATCGTCACCACGGTATCGACGCCAACGCCATCATCGATGCGGCCGAAAGCCTCACCACCGGCGCGCCGGTGCTGCATCGGAAGATGGCGGTGTAGTTCTCCGCCGTCCTGGCCCCCGTGCGCAATGGCGCACTGGGCCAGGACGACGGCAATCGAGACCTTGCCACCCCTCCGCCATCGGCTCATATAACCTCAGTCCGCCGCAATGCTGGCCCCGCACATGGCGGGTTCAATTGCCGGCGCTTTCGTGCAAGGATGCCTGCCGAAACGCCCCCAAGCCCCCCAAGAAGAGGTTCACTATGGTCAATCGCATGCAGTTCTACATCGACGGCGCCTGGGTCGATCCCGCCGTCAAGAAGTCCACCGCCGTGGTCAATCCGGCGACGGAAGAGGCGATGTACGAGGTTGCGCTGGGCTCCAAGGCCGACGTTGACAAAGCTGTCGCCGCCGCCAAGCGCGCGTTCGTGACGTTCTCCCAGACCAGCCGTGACGAGCGCGTCGCGCTGCTCACCAAGGTCATCGAGATCTACAAGGGCCGGCTCAAGGAGATCGGTGCCGCCGTCTCCGACGAGATGGGCGCGCCGCTGCCGATGGCCGAAAAGCTGCAGGCCGGCGCCGGCCTTGGCCACCTCATGACCACGCTCGACGTGCTCAAGAACTATCATTTCGAGGAACCGGTCGGCACCGCCATGGTGCTGCGCGAGCCGGTCGGCGTGGTCGGCATGATCACGCCCTGGAACTGGCCGCTCAACCAGATCGCCTGCAAGGTCGCGCCCGCGCTCGCCGCCGGCTGCACCATGATCCTGAAGCCGTCGGAGTTCACCCCGACCTCGGCCTTGATCTTTGCGGAAATCCTCCATGAAGCCGGCGTGCCGAAGGGCGTGTTCAACCTCGTCAACGGTCTCGGCCCCGAGGTCGGCGCCGCCATGAGCGAGCACCCCGACATCGACATGATCTCGTTCACCGGCTCGACCCGCGCCGGCATCGACGTGGCCAAGCGTGCGGCACCAACCGTGAAGCGCGTCAGCCAGGAGCTCGGTGGCAAGTCGCCGAACGTCATCCTCGAAGGCGCCGACCTCACGAAGGCGGTGACCGGCGGCGTGATGCACATGTTCAACAACTCCGGCCAGTCCTGCAACGCGCCCTCGCGCATGATCGTGCCGCTCTCGAAGATGAAGGAAGTCGCCGCGATCGCGAAGGCTGTCGCCGACAAGACCAAGGCGGGCGATCCGCGCGCCGAAGGCACCACCATCGGCCCCGTCGTCAACCGCGGCCAGTGGGACAAGATCCAGGGCCTGATCAAGAAGGGCATCGACGAGGGCGCAACGCTCGTCTCGGGCGGCCCGGGCCTGCCCGAGGGCGTCAACAAGGGCTTCTATGTCCGTCCGACCATCTTCGCCGACGTCACCCCTGACATGACGATCGCGCGCGAAGAGATCTTCGGACCGGTGCTGACCATCATCGGCGCCAAGGACGAAGCCGAGGCGGTGCACATCGCCAACGACACGCCCTATGGACTTGCCGGCTACGTCACGGGTGCGTCCGTCGAGGACGCCAAGCGCGTCGGCCGTCAGATCCGCGCCGGCAACGTCAACCTGCAGGGCGTGCCGAACGATCGCACCGCGCCGTTCGGCGGCTACAAGCAGTCCGGCAACGGCCGCGAGTGGGGCAAGTACGGCCTCGAGGACTTCCTCGAAGTGAAGGCCGTCGCCGGCTTCAACGCGGCATAGGTTTCGTCGCCTGAACGAACAAAGCGCCGGGGCAGGAAACCGCTCCGGCGTTTTGTTTTTTCGTAGCCCGCATGGAGCGAAGCGGAATGCGGGGAATGTCCCGGATTGCGCTTCGCTCCATCCGGGCTACGAGCTCACAAAAAAGGGCGGAGAAACTATCCCCCGACCGCGCCCTGCGTGTTCACATACAACGCGTAGATCGACTGGCTCGCCGCCATGAACAGGCGGTTGCGCTTGACACCGCCGAAGCAGAGGTTGGCGCAGCGCTCGGGCAGCGCGATGCGGCCGATCATGACGCCGTCGGGCGCGAACACCACGACCCCGTCGAGCTCGGGATCGCCCATGCCCCAGCCGCACCAGAGATTGCCGTCGATGTCGCAGCGCATGCCATCAGGCGTGCCCGGGCCTGCGTCGATGTGGACGCGCTTGTTCGAGATCGTGGTGCCGTCCGCCGAGACGTCATAGGCGAGGATCTTTCGGTTTGGCACGCCGCGCGATTCCACAACATAAAGAATTTTCTCGTCCGGCGAGAAGCACAGCCCGTTCGGACCCAGGACGCCTTCGGCGACGATGGTCGCCTTGCCGGTTGTGGGATCGAACCTGTAAACGTTCGGCTCGATCTCGGGCTCGGCCTTGTAGCCCTCGTAATTGCCGAGCAGGCCGAAGGTGGGATCGGTGAACCAGACCGCGCCGTCGGATTTCACCACGACGTCGTTTGGCGAGTTGAGCGTCTTGCCGCCGAACGAGTCCATCAGCACGGTGATGCTGCCGTCATATTCGGTGCGGGTCACGCGTCGCCCGCCATGCTCGCAGGTGACCAGCCGGCCCTGGCGATCCCTGGTGTTGCCGTTGGCGAAATTGGAGGGCTTGCGGAACACGCTGACGGCGCCGGTCTCCTCTTCCCATTTGATAATGCGCTGGTTCGGAATGTCGCTGCACAAGAGATAACGACCATCGCCGAACCACACCGGACCCTCGGCCCAGCGCAGGCCGGTCGTCAACCGCTCCACGGCCGAGAGTTTCAGCCAGTATTTTTCGAAGCGGGGATCCAGTGCTTTTATCGCGGGATCGGGGTAATAGGTCGCTGGCCGCCAGCCTTGAGTGTGGGACGATGCCTCATTCATGTCGGTTCTCTCGTTTCGTTCCCTCTGGACAATCCAGCTATCATTAGAGACACGTGACGGCAAATCGGTCGCCAAAGACGAGGAATGACATGCGCATCTTGATGACGGGAGCTTCGGGTGGAATCGGCACGCGGCTGCGGACATTGCTGCCGCCGATCTATCCCGACCTGCTGCTCAGCGACATCCGCCCGCCGGCCGATCTCGGCCCCAACGAGCAATTCAAGGCGGCGGACCTCTCTGACCTGGCGCAGTGCGAGGCGATCTGCGAGGGCGTTGACGGCATCATCCATTTCGGCGGCTATTCGGTCGAAGGTCCCTGGAACGACATCCTCCAGGCCAACATCATCGGCGGCTACAATCTGTTCGAGGCCGCGTACCGCAAGGGCGTCAAGCGCGTGGTGTTCGCCTCCTCGAACCATGCCGTCGGATTCTATCCGCGCCACCACAAGATCGGCACCGACGTGACCCCGCGCCCCGATGGCCGCTACGGCGTCAGCAAGGTGTTCGGCGAAGCGGTCGGCGCGCTCTATGCGGACAAGCATGGCCTGAAGGTGACTTGCCTTCGCATTGGCAATTTCGGGGACGTACCGCTGGACCTTCGCCGGATCTCGATCTGGCTGAAGCCGGAAGATCTGGTGCAGCTCTGCCAGATCGGGCTCGAGCATCCCGATATTCATTTCGAGATCTTCTACGGCGTGTCCCTGAACGAGCGCGCCTGGTGGGACAATCACCGCGCCTACGAGTTCGGCTACCGTCCCACGGGGCGCTCCGAGGACCACGTGGCGCATGCGATGGCCGAGCAGGCCAAGCTGAAGCCCGATCCGATCGGCGATCACTATCAGGGCGGCGCGTTCTGCAGCAACGAGTTCGACGGCGACACAAGTCGGATCATCGATTGGACCAAGCGGTAGGAGCGTTCCAATCTAGGGTGTCAGAATCGACGCCCTAGACCACGCGCTTGCCGGCCTGGGCCGCGATGGGCCTCTGTACGAAATACATCAGGATCAGGGATATCACCGCCGTCGTCACGACGACGTATCCCAACCGGTCGAAATGCCGGAGCGTACCGTCGGGGTCCTGCGCGATCAGCGCGGCGGCGAGCACGGAGCCGAGCCCGCCGGAGAGCTGTTGCAGCGACGCGCCGACCGCGCTGAAGGAGCCGCGTTGCGCCGGCTCTGGGATTGCGGAAATCAGCGCCTGCGACGGAATCATGCGGGAGAAGATGCCGACGAACATCAGCACGTTGACCAGGATCGCGACCGTCAGGCTCACCTCGCCGAGATGGGTGTAGATCAGCACCATCACGATGGACATGGCGCTGCCGAAGACGAAGGTGGGGTATTTGCCGAAAGTATCGCTCGCGCGTCCTACTAGCGGGCCGATGACAATGCTGAACAGGCCGGAGACGAGATAGATCGTCGGCAGATGCACGATGTCGATGCCGAGATTGTGCACGGTGTAAGCGCTGCCGAACGGCATCAGCATGTAGCCGCCGGTCGCCAGCAGGGTCGTCACCGAGAACGCCATCCAATAACGCGGCTGCGAGACCGTTGCGATCAGATGCCGGAACGGGTTTCGATCCTGCTTCAGCCCGAGATGGCCCTTCACCGGCTTCATCAGGAGCATCACGGCGGCCATCCCGATCACCGACAGGCCGACCAGTGCGCCGAACGCGACGTGCCAATTCCACTGATTGGCGAGGAAAAGACCGGCCGGGATGCCCAGCACCTGGCTTGCGGCGAAGGCGGTTTGCACGAAACCCATGACGCGGCCGCGCAATTGCAGAGTGAACAGATCGGTGACGATGGCGAGCACGACCGAGCCGATCACGCCGCCGAACAGGCCCGTCACGATCCGCCCCAGCAACAACAGATGATAGTTGGGCGCGATCGCGCACAGCGCCGTGCCAAGGGTGAAGCCGGCATAGAAGAACAACAGCAGCCGCTTGCGATCGAACCGATCGGCAAAGCCGGCCGCCAGGATGCCGGAAATTCCCGCGCTGAACGCATAGGCCGACACCGCCACGCCGAACTGGGCGGCCGAAATATCGAGCGCCGGCATCATGATGGCGCCGAGCGGCGACATGATCATGAAATCGATGATGATCGTGAACTGGACCAGTGCCAGCAGCGCAACGAGGATCGTCTGGTAGCGCGTAAAGCCGCGGGATCGCTCCTGCGACTCGACGACCGGCTCGGTCAGGGTTTGTTCGGTCATGGCATTTCATTCGGGAGGGAATACGGGGAAGAACGCGCGATTCGCGGCTGGACGCCGGTCCTATCTATTTCCGACGGCGCGCTATTTCGATGGGTTGACAAAAGGTTTTGATGCCAATCTCGACGCCGTGCCTCGGTTCACTGAGAGCGAGCGCATGCAAGGGCCGAGCTTTGGCCTGGCCGCCCTGCCCATTGATCCAGGTCAACCATGCCTTTGGCATTTGGTTCTCGATCTGCGCGATCGCATTTCGGCAACTGGCGCCTCGATCACGGCCGCGCGAGTCAGGACAATGAAATTCAAATTGCCAGCCGTCGTACTGCTCGCGCTGATCATGTCGGGACCGGCGCGAGCCGCGACGCTCAGCGACGCCGAGGCGACGTTTCTCGACCAGCTCGTCACCGCGTCCGCGGTGCTCGAACAACGATGCGTCGGCTACGAGGTCAATGGTGCGGGCAGCATCCAGCTCGGCGCCCGACTTCTCGGCAGCACGGATGCCGCGATGGCGATGATCGACGCCTATGCGGCGGCCATCAAGGCCCGCGACGGCGAGACCCCCGATCCCGGTAAATTCCGCCTCGAGGTGTCCGACGCGGCCGCCAAAACGTTCAGGCGTGTTCGTGGAGACTTGATCAGAGACCCGAAAGGGGCCTGCGCTGGTTATGGCGATACCAGCGTGGAGCGCGGCCTGCTGAGGCGGTATTGAACGCGCGTTCTGGCCTGCCGTGGCCTGACGGGAATGGGCGCGAGAGTGGGCCCGTGGGAGCGACGTCTGGGTATGACGGCGGGGCGCAATGTAGTCCCTTGCGCAGAACCGGTGCGCTCTCGCTGGCTAGCCGTCCAGCACCTCTCGCACCTTCACTGCGAGTTCCTCGACGGTGAAAGGCTTGCTGAGCACGGCCACGCCGGGCCTTGCCACACGATTTTGGAGCATCGCGTTGGGCGTATAGCCCGTCGTGAAAAGAACCTTCAGATCCGCTCGGCGTCGAAGCGCTTCTTCAGAGAGCTTCGCCCCATTGATGTCCGGCATGACGATGTCTGTGAATAGCAGGCTGACGTCCGGGGTTTCGTCCAAAAGCTGCAGCGCCGCTTCTGCGCTTTCTGCCTCCACCACGCGGTAGCCCAGTTCAATCAATGCATCGACACTATACTGGCGCACTGCGGGCTCGTCTTCGACCACCAGTATAAGTTCGTGATTGTCGTCGGTAGGCAGGAACGCGGCTGTTTTTTCCTTGAAAACGGGCTCGGTCGCATCCACGAGCCTCGGCAGGTAGACCTTGAATGTTGTCCCTTCGCCGGGCTCCGAGTAGATCTTGACGTGGCCGCCCGACTGTTTGACGAAGCCGTATACCTGGCTGAGACCTAGGCCAGTGCCTTTGCCCACAGCCTTGGTGGTGAAGAACGGGTCGAAGGCTTTGGCCATTACGTCCGCAGGCATGCCGGAGCCGGTGTCCGTCACCGCGATTAATACATATTGCCCTGCCAAGACGCCTGGTTCGCTTGCCAGATAGCGGTCGTCCAAATCAGCGTTGTGAGTTTCGATGGTGAGCCGGCCGCCCTCCGGCATTGCGTCGCGGGCATTCACTGCAAGGTTCAGGAGCACATTTTCAAGTTGATTTGCATCGGCTGAGATGCGCCAGACGTTTGAATCCAGCACAGTCTCTAACCTGACATCGCTGCCGAGTGAGCCGCGTATGAACCCGGACATCCCCGAGACGAGCTTGTTGATATCGATGGGTTGGGGCTTCAACGGCTGTTGCCGGGAGAACGCAAGGAGGCGCTGCGTAAGCAAGGCAGCGCGGCGCGCTCCGTCCATGGCAGCTTCGAGATAGCGCTTGGCGCGGGGGTCGATCTCGACCGTTCGGCGCTTCAGAAGATCGAGTGAGCCCATCACGATCGACAACATGTTGTTGAAGTCGTGCGCGATGCCGCCCGTGAGATGCCCGACGGCTTCCATTTTTTGCGCCTGGCGCAGGGCTTCTTCGGCGGCTCTCAGAGCTTCGGCCTGCTCTTTCTGACGATGGATGTCACGACCGATACAGTGAAAAGCGCCCTTGCTGGCGGTGACCGACCAGGCGATCCAACGATAGGCTCCGTCTTTGCACAGGTAACGGTTCTCGAATTCGCCGGATTCATCGTTAGCCGCGAGTTCGTCGGCCCAGAGGCGCGATCCTTCGATGTCGTCGGGGTGGATGAACTGAGTATAGGGTCGTCCCACGATCTCAGCTTGTGACCAGCCGAGCAGCGCTGGCCAGGCCGGATTGACCTCTCGTATGGTCGAGTCGAAAGCAACCACCGCGACCAAGAGGTTGGTCCCACTCCAGAGCTGATTGCGCTCCTCCGTGCGCTCCTGAACAAGGTGTTCGAGCTGTTCGCGCGATCGGGCCAGGATTTCCCGAGCGGCGACCATGTCCTCAATGTCTGTACAGGTCCCATACCAACGCAGGATCACGCCATCGGCGTCGCGCACTGGCTGCGCACGTCCAAGCACCCATCGATACTGCCCGGATCGATGACGGAGACGATACTCGATCTGATACGGTTCGCCGGTTTCCAGGGAGTGACGCCAAGCGGACCATGCGGCCTCTCGATCTTCCGGGTGGAACATTCCGTTCCAAGCTTCGCCGTCTGTGGAACCTTGCGGTACGCCGGTGAACTCGTACCAACGCTGATTGTAGAAGTCGTGGAACCCATCAGGTCGCGTAGACCAGATCATCTGGTCGATGGAGTTCGTGATCGCCGCGGCCCTGGCTTCGCTTTCGCGCAGCGCCGCTTCTGCAAGCACCTGCCCCGTGGTCTCCGCGACGGCGCAGAACATCCCCATCACTTCGCCTGTGGGCTCGCGAACCGCCGAATATGAGAAGGTAAACCAGGTCTGCTCATCGTAGCCGCGCCGGTTCATGATGAGCGGCAGGTTCTCCTGCCAAGTTGCCTCGCCAGCCATGGCTTTTTGGATCAGAGGCCAGATATCGTCCCAGATCTCGGCCCAAATGTCTTGGAAGCGAGCGCCGAAAGCAGCCGGATGCTTGTCGGCGAGGATCTCAGCGTAGGCGTCGTTGTAAATAAAACCGAGTTCCGGGCCCCAAGCCACGAACATCGGAAACTTCGAGTCGATCGCCAGACTCACGACTGACCGAAGCGTCGGTGACCACCCCTGCGGTGGGCCGAGCGGTGACTTGGTCCAATCGCAGCTGTGCAAGAGCGCCTGGACCGGCGGGCCTCTCTCCGGCGGCTGCGCGCTAGGCAGGTCAATCATCGATATTCTCGCAGCTCTGCGCCGCCGTACGGTCGATCATGGGCATGAGCAACTCAACCAGTGCGCCAGCTGTTTGTTGCCAACATACAGTTGAAACCGTCTCGGCCAAAGGTGCAAGATCGGGTTCGGAACGCGAGGCGGAAGCCGAAATCGCGGCTTTGTCCAAACGAATCTCAGCGCTGTAAGTGGACGTCTTTCACTTATTCGGCGCGTCCCGACGTTCGACCTCGCCACCCGCAATCCGCGCCAGGTAGTCTCTCTTGCTGAACTGCATGTGGTCCACGCAGAGCTGCGCCAGCGCCCAGCTGTCACGGCCCTTCAACAGCTCGATCATCAGCTCGTGCTGGCGCCGTGATTGCGCGAGGCCGTCTCGGTCGGCAAGGTTCTTGGCGCGCATCGGCAGCGTCAGGTTCATGTAGTCCTGCAGCGAGCGCACCAGATACGGATTTCCGCAGGCCGAGAACAGCGCGAGGTGGAAGGCGTCGTTGGCTTCATGGATGCCGCGCAGGTCCTGCAAATCCGCTCGCGCGCAATATTGCCGCTGCAATGCTGAGAGCTCGTCGATCAGGCCTTGCTGTGCGGGCAGGGGGATCATCAGCGCCGCCTGCCGCGTCAGCATCTCCCGGACCTCGTAGATCTGCCGGACCTCTTCAGCCGAATAGAACCGCACGGTGGCGCCGACATTCTTCTCGCGGCGGACGATGCCGCGGCGCTGGGCATCCACCAGTGCCTGGCGCACGAAGTGGCGCGAGGTGCCGTAAGCCGACATCAGCGCGTCTTCCGTGAGGCGCGCGCCTGGCGCGAGCCGGCCGAAGATGATGTCCTCCTCGAGCCGCGCGACGATGTCGTCCGGATCGTCGCGCCGGACCGTCATGGCGTCTGCGGTGTGAATGTCGGACATGCCCTCGGCCTCCCGGCGCCTGGCCGGTGCGTCCTGTGGAGCAGGGAAGGCGCGGATTGTCAATAATCCGGTCGCCAACCAGTACTTCAATGCGGAAATGGCAGGTTTGGCGTCTGTCTTATTGACAATCAAGGGACAGGCTGTACGACAATGACCCGGTAATGGGAGTGGTATGATGACTAGTGGGTTGCGCAAAGGGCTGACGAGCTATGGCGATGCCGGCTTCTCGCTGTTCCTGCGCAAGGCGTTCATCAAGGCCATGGGCTATTCCGATGACGCGCTGGAGCGCCCGATCGTCGGCATCACCAATACATACAGCGACTACAATCCCTGCCACGGCAATGTCCCGCAGATCATCGAGGCCGCCAAGCGTGGTGTGATGCTGTCGGGCGCGATGCCGTTCGTGTTCCCGACCATCTCGATCGCCGAGAGCTTTGCGCATCCGACCTCGATGTATCTGCGCAATCTGATGGCGATGGACACCGAGGAGATGATCCGCGCGCAGCCGATGGATTCGGTGATCGTGATCGGCGGCTGCGACAAGACACTGCCGGCGCAGGTGATGGCCGCAATCAGCGCCGACCTGCCGACGGTGGTCATTCCCGTTGGCCCCATGGTGGTTGGTCATCACAAAGGCGAGGTGCTGGGCGCCTGCACCGATTGCCGCCGTCTCTGGGGCAAGTATCGCGCCGGCGAAATGGACGAGATCGAGGCGGTCAACGGCCGCCTCGCGCCGTCGGTCGGCACCTGCATGGTGATGGGCACGGCCTCCACCATGGCCTGCATGATCGAGGCCATGGGCCTGTCGCTGCCGATGAGCGCGACGATTCCCGCCCCGCATGCGGAGCGCTTTCGGCTTGCCGAGGCGAGCGGCAGGGTGGCCGCCGAGATGGCCAAGACCAAGGGGCCGAAGCCGAGCGAGGTGCTGACGCCGGCATCTTTTAGGAATGCCCAGGTCGTGCTCCAGGCGATCGGCGGCTCAACCAACGGCCTGATCCATCTGACCGCGATGGCCCATCGCTCGCCGCACCGGCTCGATCTCGAAGTGTTCGACCAGATCGGCCGCGAGGTGCCCGTGCTGATCGATCTCAAGCCGTCGGGCGAGCATTACATGGAGCATTTTCATCACGCCGGCGGCGTGCCGAAATTGCTGGCGCAGCTTGGCGACCTCGTTGATCTCGATGCGAAGACGATCACGGGCGAGAGCCTGCGAGATATCGCAGCAAACGCGGAAGACGTGCCCGGCCAGGACGCGATCCGCCCGCGCGACAATCCGATCAAGAAGGAAGGCGGCCTCGCCGTCCTGCACGGTAACCTCGCCCCGCGCGGCGCGGTCATCAAGCAATCCGCCGCAAGCCCAAAGCTGTTGCAACACACGGGCCGTGCCGTGGTGTTCGAATCCGTCGAGGACATGACCTTGCGGCTTGACGATCCCGATCTCGACGTCACCGCCGACGATGTGCTGGTGCTGCGCAATGCCGGCCCCAAGGGCGCGCCCGGCATGCCCGAGGCGGGCTATCTGCCGATCCCGAAGAAGCTCGCGCGCGCCGGCACCAAGGACATGGTGCGCATTTCGGACGCGCGCATGAGCGGCACGGCGTTCGGCACCATCGTGCTGCACATCACGCCGGAATCCGCCGTCGGCGGGCCGCTGGCGCTGGTGAAGAACGGCGACATGATCCGGCTCGACGTCGCCAAGCGCAGCATCGAGCTGCTGGTCGATGCCGCCGAGCTGGAACGGCGGCGCGGCGCGTTGAAACCCGCGGCTACGCCGGACGAGGCGCGGCGCGGCTATGCCTGGCTGTTCAACGAGACCATCATGCAGGCCGACGAGGGCTGCGACTTCGATTTCATGCAGAGGACCGGGAAGAAGACTGAGCAGAAAACTAAGAGAGGGTGACCAACCACCCGGAAGCGTAGCCCAGACCGCACAAGCGGCGGGCGTTAAAACAGGGGGAAACGATGATTGCACGATCCAAGCTTGGGCTGGCGGCAACGGCCGCGATCCTGTTCGTCACGGGCGCGTCGGCGCAGGAGGTGAAGCATTATCGCTTTGCCTACGACCAGCCGCGCAACACCGGCTATTCCATCGCGGGCGACCTCTTTGCCGAAAAGCTCAAGGAATTGAGCAAAGGCACCATGATCATCGATCAATATCCGGGCGCGCAGCTCGGACAGGAGCCGCAGGTGCTCCAGCTCGTGAAGGCGGGCGACGTCGAATTTGCGATCATCTCCTCGGCGAACACCGCGACGATCTCGCCGCAAGCGGGCGTGATGTCGTTGCACTTCCTCTTCCGCGACGAGAACCACGTGGTCAAGGGCCTGGCCGATCCAAAAGTGTTTGCGGCGCTCAAGACCATGATCGACGAGACCACGCAGGGTCTGCATGTGATCGCGACCGGCTCGCAGGGCGTGCGCCACATGTACTCCAAGAAGGAGATCCACAATGTCGGCGACATCAAGGGCCTGAAGATCCGGGTGCAGGCGACCGCGACCGAGGACACCATGTTCCCGGCCTATGGCGCCCAGACCGTGCACATGCCGTTCGGCAGCGTCTATACCAGCCTGCAGACCGGCGTGGTCGACGTCGCCGAGAACAGCATCAACGTCTACCTCGTCAACAAGCATTACGAGGTCGCGCCGGTCCTGAACATCACCGAGCACGAGGCCAACAACGCGCTGGTCTTCATCTCCGACAAGCTCTGGCAGAGCCTGTCGGCCGAGCAGAAGGGCTGGGTGCAGGCAGCGGGGAACGAGGTCAGCTCCAAGGAGCCGCAGAAAGCCTTCGACCTCGAACGCACCGCGGCAGAGAAGCTGAAGAAGATGGGCGTGAAGATCGTCGACAACGTCGACAAGAAGAGCTTCACGGCGATCGCCGATCCCTATCTCGACAAGCTCGCCAAGGAGCTCGGCCCGCACGCCGAGAAGATCAAGGATTTGATCCGCTCGATCAACTAGGCCGCCGGCGAAATGTCCGTGCCTCCACGAGTCGTCCCGGCGAAAGCCGGGACCCAAACGCCGCGGCGGAGCTTGGGGCAGGGTAGCCGCCAGCTTGCTTTGACCACACGCAGCTGGGGCTATGGGTCCCGGCCCCCGTGCGCAGTAGCGCACTAGGCAGGGACGACACTAATGGCCATCGCCGACAAACTGCTGGTGCAACGCCAACGCCACCTCAAATGGCGCGGGCTCGACTGGCTCGAGCTCGCGCTGATGATCCTCTGCGGCGTGCTCTGCTTCGGCTTCTCGCTGTCGGTGACCGCCGACATCGTCACCCGCACCATCGGCCATCCATGGCTATGGCTCCAGGAAGTGACCTCGACCCTGTTCATCTATGCGATTTTCGTCGGCACCGCGGCTGCGACCCGGCGCAACGACCACCTCTATCTCACCGCGATCTCCGAGGCGATGCACGGCACGCCGCGTCTGATCGTCGAGATCATCATCCGGATCGTGGTGCTTGGCGTCGCCTTCTGCCTGATCGTGTACGGCTATCAGAACTATCTCCGCGGCTTCGGCAGTTTTCGCCTGCCGTCGGGCACGCCGATCGCCTCGCTCTACGCGATCATTCCGCTGTCGGGCGTGCTGGTCGGCCTGTTCACCATCGAGCAGCTCGTCAACGGCCTGCGCAACGGCTTTGACCACCCCGAGCCGCCCGAAGAGGATGGCGGGTCGCCTGTCATCACCGACGCGCAGATGAGGGCGCAGCCGTGAGCGCACCCATTGTTCTGGCGTTGATGACGGTCTGCTTCCTGTCCTTCGGCTATCTCGGCGTGCCCGTGCCGTTCTCGCTGATGGCCGGCGTCTTCATCGGCGCGCTGCTGTCGGACGTCTCGCTCGCCGCGATCATCCAGAAAATCTTCGACGGCGTCGATTCCGAGGCGCTGCTGGCGATCCCCTTTTTCCTGCTGGTCGGCGAACTCATGAGCTCGGCCAATGTGGTGGTCCGGATAGCCAACCTCTCGGTGTCGCTCGTTGGGCATATCAGAGGCGGCCTGTCGCAGGTCGTGGTCGTCTTCAGCATGTTCTTCTCGGAAATGTCGGGCTCGACCACGGCCGACGTCGCCGTGATGAGCCGCGCGCTGGGCGGCCCGATGAAGCGCGAGGGTTACGAGCCCGCCTTCATCGCCGCGATCATCGCATCCGCATCGACGATTGCGGCGCTGGTGCCGCCGAGCATCACCGCGGTGGTCTATGGCGCCGTCGGCAACGTCTCGATCGCCGGGCTGTTCATGGCAGGCGTCGTGCCGGGCCTGATGATCGGCTTCGGCTTGATGATCTATTGCTATTTCTTCGGCCCGTCCGGCCTGCGCAAGCCGCGCGCGCCGCTGCGGCAGGTGGTGTTCGCGGCCGGCGATGCGGCGCTGCCGCTGATGATCCCCGTGATCCTGTTGGGGGGCATTCTGACTGGCTGGTTCACGCCGACGGAAGCCGGCGTCGTTGCCGTGGTCTGGATTGTCGCGGTCGTGATCCCCGCGCTCAATCGCGGGCATATCAGGAAAATTCCGTACGATTTCTGCCTTGCGGGCCTGATCTTCTCGCTGCCGCTGATCACGATCGGCGCCGCCAATGCGTTCGGCTGGATGCTCGCGTACTTGCGCGGTGCAAGCTACATCGCGGAGGTGATCACCTCGATCGCCGGCAACGATCCGCATCTCATCATGCTGCTGATGGTGCTGCTCTTCACCGTGGTCGGCGATTTCATCGAGCCGGTGCCGACCATCATCATCTTCATGCCGCTGGTCAACACGCTGACGGAAGCCGGCGACATCAACGCCGTTCACATGGGCGTGGTGCTGATCGCGACGCTCGCCTTCGGCCTGATCACGCCGCCTTATGGCCTGGTGCTGCTGATGGCCTCCAAATTCGTCGGCGTCAGTTTCGCAAAGGCGCTACGTGCCGCGTTGCCGATCTATCTGGTGTTCCTCGGGACAATCGCGTTCGCGATCTACTTCCCGAGCGTGGTGCTGTGGCTGCCGCGGCAGGTGCTCCCCGAGTCGGTCGGCTGCTTCAAGTCGCCGGCGGGGACGGGGTACATCTGTCCGCAGTGAGAGCTACTTGCTCTTGCTCGTGAATTTCCTGACGGCGGTTCGAAACTCCTCCGTGTTCATCGCCATGATGATCTTGTGCTCCTCGGCGTCGAGCTGCTGCTTCACCGGCGTCGTGGCGGCTTGGTAGACCAGTGATTTGGTGCCGGCGATCGCGGCCGGCGGGTTCTGGGCGAGACGCTCGGCGAGGGTTCGCGTTGCCGCCTTCAACTCGGCCGCGGGAACGACCTTCGCAACCAGGCCCCATTCATGGGCCTGCTGCGCGGTGAAATTGTCCTCGGCCAGGAAAATCTGCAGCGCGCGGCGGGGGCCGACCGTGTTGACGATGCCGACCGTAGAGCCGCCATCCGGCGACACGCCGATCTTGGCGTAGGCCGGCGTGAATTTGGCATCCTCCGCGGCGATGCAGAGATCGGTGACGAAGGCGAGGCCCATGCCGGCGCCGGCCGCCGAGCCGTGCACGCTCGACAGCGAGATTTTCGGCATGCGCCGGATGATCTCGATGAAGGCATGATAATGCTTCAACAGCTCGCCGACGACAGGCGTTACCGTGCCCGCTTCGGCGGCGGCACCGATCGTCTGCAGATCGCCGCCGGCTGAGAAGGCGCGGCCTTCGCCTTCGAGGACCACGACCCGGATATCGTCGGCGCCCTCAATGTAGGCCGCGAGCTGTTCGAGCTTTTGCGCAATCGCCAGATTGATCGAATTGAACGCGGCGGGGCGGTTGAGCGTGATGGTCGCGATCGGGCCGCCGATCCGCAGCAAGGCGGGATCATCGGGTCGGGAGACGGGAGCGGTCATTGGAAAATCCCCGGCATGAGGTCGTTCGTGCGACTAAATCGCAGAAGGCGAGGGGTGACAATCCCCGCCAGCCGCCCTTGCGCAAGCCGGAACGATAGGCTCAAATGGGCCAGCCTTCGCCAAAGGGACGGACACGAGCGCCGGCTCCTCCTGGGCAAGCAAGCCAAAATCAGCGCGAGAGGAGACGACATGGGTGACGCTCGTGTCTTGCGGAAATGGGCTGTCCGATGACGGATGGTCCGGTGATCATTATCGGTGCCGGCCATGGCGGCTATCAGGTCGCGGCATCGCTGCGTCAGGCAGGCTTTTCCGCTCCCATCTGCCTGATCAATGACGAGGCGCATCTGCCCTATCAGCGGCCGCCGCTCTCCAAAGGCTACATCAAGGGTGCGGCCGGGCCGGAGAGCCTGATGTTCCGGCCGGAGAAATTCTACCAGGACCAGACCATCGAGCTGCTCGCGGGCCGCGCCGTGTCGATCGACCGCGCGGGGCGCAAGGTGCTGCTCGCCTCGGGCGAAACGCGGTCCTACGGCCACCTCGTGCTGGCGACCGGCGCGCGCAACCGGCTCCTCGATCTGCCCAATGCGAACCTCCCCGACGTGAAATATCTGCGGATCCTCGACGACAGCGAGGCGCTGCGGCAGATTATGCCGTCCAAGACGCGGGTCGTGGTGATCGGCGCGGGCTTCATCGGCCTCGAATTCGCGTCCACCGCGCGCATCAAGGGCCTCGAGGTCGACGTGCTCGAACTCGCGCCCCGCGTGATGGCGCGGGCGGTGACGGCGGAGGTCTCGGAGTATTTTCAGGCGCGGCATCGCGAGGCCGGCATCCGCATTCACCTCGGCGTGCAGGCGACCGCGATCGAGGCTGAGGGCGGCAAGGTCACCGGCGTCTCCTTGAGCGACGGGAGGCATTTGCCGGCGGATCTCGTCGTGGTCGGCGTCGGCGTGCTGCCGAACATCGAGCTTGCGGCGGAGGCGGGGCTGCCGGTCGCGGCCGGGATCATCGTCGACGAATATCTCGCGACCGCCGATCCCGATATCTCGGCAATCGGCGATTGCGCGCTGTTCAAGAGCCCGCGCTTCGGCGGATCGCAGCGGCTGGAATCCGTGCAGAATGCCACCGATCACGCGCGCTGCCTCGCGGCGCGGCTCACCGGCGACCGCAAGGCCTATGACAGCCATCCCTGGTTCTGGAGCGACCAGGGCGAGGACAAGCTCCAGATCGCGGGCCTCACGACCGGCTACGACCGCGTCGTGCTGCGCGGCAGCCCGGCGAACAAGGCGTTCTCGGCGTTCTGCTACAAGGGCGATAGTCTACTCGGCATCGAATCGATCAACCGTGCCGGCGACCACATGTTCGGCCGCCGCCTGTTCGGCCTGGATCGCTCGATCACGCCGGAGCAGGCCGCCGACGAAAGTTTTGACCTGAAAGGCGCGCTGGCGTGATCAGCCGGCGTTGAGGACGGCGGCGACTTCCGCCGCCGTCGGCATCGACGGCCCCGCGCCCATGCGCTGCACGGAGATCGAGGCGGCGGCATTGGCGAAGGCGAGGGCCGCGCGCAAGTCGACGCCGTCGGCAAGTTGCGCCGCGAGTGCTCCCACGATACAATCGCCCGCGCCTGTGGTGTCGATCGCCTTCACCACGCGGCCTCGCACCGAAATCTCCTCGCGTCCGGCGAGTGCCAGCACGCCGCGCTTGCCAAGCGTCACACAGATGGTCTGGTCCCCGCGCGCCTGAAGTTTTCGCGCGACGTCGAGGATCCGCGCGGCCTCGTCGCTGTCGGACAACTCCATGCCGGCGAGGAGACCGAGCTCGGTCTCGTTCAGCACGAGGATATCGACGAGCGCGAGCAACTCGCTCGACATGGTTTGTGCCGGGGCCGGATTGAGCAGCGTCGTGGCGCCGGCGTCGCGAGCCCGCCGGAAGAACGCGGCGATCGTCGGCAGCGGGATCTCGAATTGACTGACCGCGACATCGCCCTTTGCCAGCGGGACGGCCGCGACGTCGTCGACGCCGACGAGCGCATTGCTGCCGGGAATGACGACGATGGTGTTGTCGGCCTCCGCCACCGTGATGATGGCGGTGCCGGTATGCGCCTCGGCGGTGTCACCGACAAAATCGAGCGCGATGCCTTGCGCGCCGAGAAATGTCCTCAGCTCACCGCCGAAAGAATCCTTGCCCAGCCGGCCGATCAGCGTGGTCCGCGCGCCAAGTCGCGACGCCGCCACCGCCTGGTTGGCGCCCTTGCCGCCCGGAAAATACAGCACCTGCTTGCCGGCGACGGTCTCGCCGACCCGGGGATGGCGATCGGCCGTCGCCACGACGTCCATGTTGATGCTGCCGGCGACGAAGACGCGCTCCATAAAAAACCTCGGATGAGAGATCTCGGCGAACGCTAGACCCTGACCTCGAACTCGTGCCTGACCTTGGCGATGTCGACAAGGGTCGGCAGGCCGGCTTCGTTGCCGAGACGCTGGATCTTGAAGGTCGAGGCTGCCCGGGCAAAATCGAAATGCTCGCGCCAGCTTTTGCCGGGATGGGCGAGATAAGAATAGACATAGGCGCCGTGAAAGACGTCGCCGGCGCCATTGGTGTCGATCACGCGCTCGCGCGGAATCGGCATCGCCGGCATCACCTGCACCGTTCCGGTCTCGTCGTACCAGAGCAGGCCCTTCTCGCCCATGGTGATGCCGCCGATCTTGCAGCCGCGGCTCTTGAGATAGTCCAGCATCTTCTCCGGCGTCAGATCCATCTGCTCGCACAGGCGCTCGGCAACGATGGCGACGTCGATGAATTCCAATAGCTCATGCGTGTTGGTGCGCAGGCCGCCACCGTCGAGCGAGGTCAGGATGCCGGCCTCGCGGCAGACTTTCGCGTAGTGGATCGCGGCATCGGGCTGATGGCCGTCGACATGCAGCGCGCGGCAGCCGCCGAGATTGAGGATCGGGAACGGATGGATGTGGTCGTCGTCGCGGCAGCGGACGATGGCGCGCTTGCCGTCCTTCGGCATGATGAAGGACAGCGAGGACTGGTTGACCTTCCGCCCATGGAGCGAGATTGCATATTTCGCGCACATGTCCATGAACATGCGGCCGAGCCAGTCATTGGCCGCGGTGGCGATGAGATCGGGTACGATGCCGAGCTTGGCGCAGCAGAACGCCGCGGTCACCGCATTGCCGCCAAAGGAAACCGCGTAGTCGGAGGCCACGTGCTTCTCGTCGCCGGTCGGCATGTGGTCGGTAATGAAGACGACGTCGATATAGGTCTGTCCGATAAAGAGAGCCTGCATTGCTTGTCCGTGATGCGCTTTGTGGTCCGGGCCGGCGTGCTTACTGTAACACCGGTTCCGCCGCGGGACCGCTGAAATTATTCGCAAAACCGCCGCTCGGAGTGCTTGAGGTCGGCATGCGGCCGGAATACGACCATCACCGGGCAATGCCAAGTCCGGACAAACGCCGTCTCTCGGTCCATGGTTCCGGGCCGGTCAATAGGGGGAAACATGATCACCGGCCTCGATCACGTCGTCGCACTGGTCAGGGATATCGGTGCGGCCAGCGCGGCCTATCAGACGCTGCTCGGGCGCGCGCCGGCCTGGCAGAATTCGGGCGAGGGCGCCGACCGGGTGCTGTTCACTCTCGCGAACATGACGATCGAATTGATGGCGCCGAACGGCTTCAGCGTGACAGCCGACCGCATGCGCGCGCTGCTCGGCGACCAGGAAGGCGTGCTCGCCAGCCTGTGCTTTCGTGTCGCGGACATGAGCAAAATGCACCGGCGGCTGGAGCGGGTGGCGCTCAAGCCGGATCCGGTTGCCGAGGTCGAAAGCAGCGACTCGGAGAGCGGCGCGGTCTTGCACTGGAAGCGGACGCGCGCCGCCACGGAGCTCACGCGCGGCGTGCGCATGTTTTTCCTCGAACTGGCTGATGGGCGCCCGCTTTCGAAGACGACTGATATCGGGCCGATCGATGCGCTCGACCACGTCGTGATCACCACCGAGGATTCCGATCGCGCCGCCGCGCTCTATGGCGCGCGGCTCGGGCTCGATCTGGCGCTCGACCGCTCGCATCAGGATTGGGGCCAGCTGATGTTCTTCCGCTGCGGCGATCTCGTCGTCGAGGTGGTCCGCCGTCCCGTCGCGGGCGGCGATCCCCTGCATGACCGCCTCTGGGGCCTGAGCTGGCGGGTGACCGACATCGATGCTACGCGCGCCCGCCTGATCGCCGCCGGCCTCGACGTCAGCGAAGTGCGCAACGGCCGCAAGCCGGGCACGCGGATCATGACGGTGCGGACCGGCACCTGCGGCATCCAGACGGTGCTGCTGGAGCGCTCGCCGAAGCCGGTGGATTGAGGGAGTCATTCCGGGGCGTCGCGAAGCGACGAGCCCGGAATCCATTCCTCCACTTGCCCTGTCGCACGATGGATTCCGGGCTCGCGCCCAAGAGGGCGCGCCCCGGAATGACCACGTTTCTCAAACGCGCGCTCCCGTGTTACACGGCATCCTGAGACCACCCAGCGAGCAACCGGTTTGGCGAAAGCAGCGGCAAAGCGAACTCTGAAATGGCAGCGCGATCCCGAGGGGATGCGGCTGCGCATTCTCGAAGCCGCCAAGCAGGAATTCTCGGCCCATGGGCTCGCCGGTGCGCGCGTCGACCGGATTGCGGCCAACGCCGGCGCCAACAAGCGGATGCTCTATTATCACGTCGGCAACAAGGACGAGCTCTATCTCGCGGTGCTCGAAGGCGCCTATGACAAGATCCGCAGCGAGGAGCGCGGGCTCGATCTCGAGCATCTCGATCCGCCCGAAGCCATCAGGCGCCTGATCGAGTTCACCTGGAATTACTTCCTGCGCAATCCCGAATTCCTGTCGTTGCTCCAGACCGAGAACCTTGCGCGCGCCAAGCACCTGAAGCGCTCGACCAAGGTCAAGTCGATGCACTCGCCCTTCGTCGAGATGATCGGCACCGTGGTGCGGCGCGGTGTCTCCGGCGGCGACTTCAAGGTCGCGGTCGATCCTGTCCAGCTCTACATCTCGATCGCGGGACTGTGCTTCTTCTATCTGTCGAACTCGGCGACGCTCAGCGTGATCTTCGGCCGCGATTTGCTGGCCAAGGACGCCAAGGACGAGCGGCTGGACCACATGGTCGGCCTCGTGCTGGCGGCGCTGACGGGACAGTCGGCCGCGCTGTTAGCCATGACGAAGGCGCTGAAGTCGCGTGCCGCGGTGGCGCAGACGGTTTAGCACTGCTGCCGCTCGTCTCCTTGTTTGACGCGATCTGCCTCTCCATCGTCGTCCTGGCGAAGGCCAGGACCCATACCGCGTGATCCATCGATCGCGCGTGGTGCCAATCCCGAACGACCAGCCTTCGCCAAACTTCACCCTGTGGTTATGGGTCCTGGCCTTCGCCAGGACGACACCGAATGTTTGGAGGGACGGCACGTTTCGCCCGCGATCCCCCCGCCCAAACCCGCCGGAACCCCCGCCCAAAACGTCGCAGGAAAACCTCTGGACAGTATTTACCCAACGGGTTAATTTCTCGCCCAACAAGCAAGACGACCGGGAGTGAGACGTGGCTGAGCTGAAGCCGCAGAGTGCGGTGTCCAAGATGCTGAATGCGGCCTGGATCCGGCCGTTTTTGTTCCTGGTGTTCATCGTCGTGGCCTGGGATCTCGCCATCCGGCTGTTCAAGATTCCCGCCTACCAGATCCCTTCGCCGGGCGATGTCATTGCGGTGCTGCGCACCGATTGGCCGGAACTGCTGCGCCAGTCCTGGCCGACGACTTATGCGACCGTCTGCGGCTTCGCGCTCTCGGCGCTGTTCGGTATCCCCATCGCGATGCTGATCGCGGGCTCCAAGACCGTGGAGAGCTACGTCTATCCGTTGCTGGTGTTCTCGCAATCCGTGCCGAAGATCGCGATCGCGCCGCTGTTCGTGGTGTGGTTCGGCTTCGGCATCATTCCGAAAGTAATCTCGGCGTTCCTGCTTGGCTTTTTTCCGGTGGTGGTCTCCGCCGTGCAGGGCTTCAAATCGGTCGATCCGGATATGGTCGATCTCGCTCGCGCCATGCAGGGCAGCCGCTTCCAGGTGTTTTGCGCGGTGAACCTGCCGCATGCGCTGCCCGCGATCTTCTCCGGCCTCAAAGTGTCGGTGACGCTCGCCGTGGTCGGCGCCGTCGTCGGCGAGTTCGTCGGCTCCAATTCCGGCATCGGCTATGTGATGCAGCGCTCGATCGGAACCTTCGACCTGCCGACGATGTTCGCAGCCCTCGTCATCCTCGCGCTGCTCGGCGTCATCCTGTTCTGGATCGTGGACCGGATCGAGAAGCTGGTCATTCCCTGGCATGTCAGCCAGCGCGAGGACGTGATTTTCGCCTCTTAACAACAACCAAAGCACGAACGGCCGCCAACGGCCGACGAAAACAACGACAAGGGAGAGTGACGATGAAGCGGTGGATAGGAGCTGTCTCGGCGGCGCTGATGGTGTTCGCGGCCATGCCGGCGCAAGCGGCCGACAAGGTCGTGCTGATGTTGAATTGGTACGTCTATGGCGAGCACGCGCCGTTCTATTACGGCAAGGCCAAGGGCATCTACGCCGCCGAAGGCATCGACCTCGAGATCCAGGAAGGCCGCGGCTCGGCCGCGACCACGCAGGCGGTGGCCGCCAAGACCGCCGATTTTGGCTATGTCGACGTGCCCACCATGATGCGTGCCGCGATCAAGGGTGCGCCAGTGGTTGCGACCGGCGTGCTGCTCCAGACCAGCCCGATGTCTGCCATGGGTTTTGCCGACAAGAACATCAGGAAGCCCGAGGATATCAAAGGTAAGACGGTGGCGATCACGCCGGCCGATTCCATGACCCAGATCTGGCCGTTGTTCCTGAAGAAGACCGGCCTCAAGGAAAGCGACTTCCAGACGGTGGCGGGCGATGGCCAGACCAAGCTCAACGCGGTCATCAACGGCCAGGCCGATCTCTTGCTCGGCTACGTCATGGACCAGTCGATGAAGATCAAGGACGCCACCGGCAAGGACGTCTACCCAATCAAGTTCGCCGACTACGGCATCAACATGGTCTCTTCGGGCATCATCGCCAACACTGATTATGTGAAAGCCAATGCCGACCTCGTCCGCCGCTTCATGTCGGCGACGACCAAGGCGGTCGAGGCCGCCGAGAAGGAGCCGAAGGCCGCGGCGCAATCGATCCTCGATGCCAACTCCAAGGGCGGCAAGATCGATACGCTGACGCAGGGTTTTGAGCTGACCATTCCGCTCTACCGGACCGCCGAGACCAAGAGCAAGCGGCCATTCCAGGTCACCGACCAGAACATGACCGACAGCGTCAACTTGATGGTCGAATATGGCGGGCTCGATGCCAAGGCCAAGGAGAACCCGAAGGCGTTCTATACCAACGACTATCTGCCGAAGAGCGGTTCGTGAAACCCGCGACAACCATGAGTGAAACCCTGCAGCCGGCCGCGCATCTGAGACTGGTGAGCGACCGGGCTGCCGGGGATGCGTCGGGCATCAAGCTGTCAGGCGTGTCCAAGACCTACCGGACGCGCGACGGCGATGTGCCGTCGTTGCGGCCGCTCGACTTCCACATCAATGACGGCGAGTTCTTCGTCGTGGTCGGCCCATCCGGCTGCGGCAAGTCCACGCTGCTCAAGCTGATCTCGGGATTGCTGCCGCCGACCACGGGCGAGATCCTGGTCGAGGGCGAGAAGGTGACGGCGCCGCACGGCAATGTCGGCATCGTGTTCCAGAACGCGCTGCTGCTGCCATGGCGCAACATCCTGTCCAACGTGATGCTGCCGATCGACATGAAGCGGCTGCCGCGGCAGACATATCTCGACCGCGCCAAGGCGCTGTTGAAGCTTGTCGGGCTCGAAGGCTTCGAAAAGAAGCTGCCGTGGCAGCTCTCCGGCGGCATGCAGCAGCGCGCCTCGATCTGCCGCGCGCTGGTGCATGATCCCAGGATCATGCTGATGGACGAGCCGTTCGGCGCGCTCGATGCGCTGACGCGCGAGCGCATGAATGTCGAGTTGATGCGGATCCAGCGCGAGACCAGGAAGACGGTGCTGCTGATCACGCATTCGATCCCTGAGGCCGTGTTCCTTGCCGACCGCGTGCTGGTCATGACCGAGCGGCCCGGTGCGGTCGCCGCGATCTACGACGTACCGTTGCCGCGCCCGCGCTCACTCGACGTGATGGCCGACCCTGTTTTCACCGAGCTGGTGCAGCGGATCCGCAAGCATTTTTTCTCGCAAGGGGCGCTGGACTAAAGCCATGGCGCCGCGTCTGAAGCTGCGAGATATCGCGTTCTTCGAACGACCCGTGCATTTCGCGCGGCCGTTCCGCTTCGGCGCGATCACGATCAACGCGACGCCGCAGCTGTTCGTGCGGGTCGAGATCGAGGTCGAGGGCAGGGGAAGCGCGGTCGGTGCCGCCGCCGAGCTGCTGGTGCCGAAATGGTTCGACAAGCGGCCGGAGCTGTCGCCGGCGCAGACCGTCGATGATTTGCGCCGCTCGCTGGAGATCGCGCGGGGGCTTTATCTTGCGCGAACCGGATTTCTGACGGCATTCGATCTGCATGCATCGTGCGTCGGTGCTCAGGTCGCGACATGTGCGAAGAAAAACATTCCGTCGCTGGCCGCAGTCTATGGACCCGCGGAAATCGACAAGGCGATCCTCGACGCGCTGCTCCGTGCCGCCGAGACCAATTTTTTCGACGGCATGGCCGGCAACATCGCCGGCATCGACGCGCGGCTTTCGCCCGACCTGAAGGAAACCGATCTCACGACGTTCCTATCCGGCCGGAAGCCGCCGGCACGCGTTGCGATCAGGCATACCGTCGGTCTCGACGATCCCATCGAAGGCGAAGGCGGGGTTGCCGATGCTCGCGAGAACTCCGGTGCAAGATACTTCAAGCTGAAGCTGTCGGGGGACCCCGTCGCCGATGCAGCGCGGCTGGCGCGCATTGGCAAGGAGCTCGATGCGCTGGAGTGTGACTACAAGGTGACGCTAGATGCCAACGAGCAATATGCCGATCTCGCAGCCTTGCATGAACTCATCGGCCGGCTCGACCATGACACTGCGCTGCGATCGATTTCATCCAGGCTGCTCTATATCGAGCAGCCGATGCCGCGCGATGTCACGAGGCAGTCGCCGCTCGGCTCGCTCGCTGCGCGCGGCTTCATCATCGACGAAGCCGACGATTCCTACGACGCGTTTCCCGCGGCACGGGCGCTTGGCTATCACGGCATCTCCTCGAAATCCTGCAAAGGGCTTTACAAATCCATCGTCAACGCGACGCGCGCGGCCAAATGGAGCGCGGGCGGCGAGAAGTTCTTCGTCACCGGCGAGGACCTGACCTGCCAGGCCGGGCTTGCCGTGCAGCAGGATCTCGCGCTCGGCGCCTTCATCGGCATCACCCATGCCGAACGTAACGGCCATCATTATGTCGATGGCTTTGGCGATACGCCCGCCGCGGAGGCCCAGGCCTTCGCCGCCGCGCATCCCGCTCTCTATGCGGATGCAGGGCAGGGCATCCGCCTCTCCATTCACAACGGCGATCTCCTGACGGGATCGCTTCACACAACGGGCTTTGCGACGTCGGTCCATCCGGACTGGTCGGCGCTGCGCCCGCTCGAACAGCCAAAATCGCTTCAGGAGCAATCGGCATGACCACCCAACGCCTCGGCCTCATCATGAACGGTGTCACCGGCCGCATGGGCCTCAACCAGCATCTGATCCGCTCGATCGTCGCGATCCGAGAGCAGGGCGGCGTCCGCTTGAAGAACGGCGACCGCGTGATGCCCGATCCGATCCTGGTCGGCCGCAGCGCCGAGAAGGTCGAGGGGCTCGCCAAACGCTACAACATCACGCGCTGGACCACCGATCTCGATGCGGCGCTCGCCGACAAGAACGACACCATGTTCTTCGACGCTGCGACCACGCAGGCGCGCCCCGGGCTGCTGACCCAGGCCATCAATGCCGGCAAGCACGTCTATTGCGAGAAGCCGATCGCGACCAATTTCGAGGAGGCGCTCGAGGTCGTCAAGCTCGCCAATTCCAAGGGCGTCAAGCACGGCACGGTGCAGGACAAGCTGTTCCTGCCCGGCCTGAAGAAGATCGCCTTCCTGCGCGACTCCGGCTTCTTCGGCCGCATTCTCTCGGTGCGCGGCGAGTTCGGCTATTGGGTGTTCGAAGGCGGCTGGCAGGAGGCGCAGCGGCCGTCATGGAATTACCGCGACGAGGACGGCGGCGGCATCATCCTTGATATGGTTTGCCACTGGCGCTACGTGCTCGACAATCTCTTCGGCGAGGTCGAGAGCGTGAGTTGCATCGGCAACACCGACATCCCCGAGCGTTTCGACGAGCAGGGCAAGAAGTACAAGGCGACGGCCGACGACTCCGCCTATGCCACGTTCCAGCTCAAGGGCGGCGCCATCGCCCACATCAACATGTCATGGGTGACGCGCGTCTATCGCGACGATCTCGTCACCTTCCAGGTCGACGGCACGCTCGGCTCGGCCGTCGCCGGCCTCTCGGACTGCATGATCCAGGCGCGGCAAGCAACGCCCCGGCCGGTGTGGAACCCCGACGAGAAGCGGCTGCACGATTTCTACGGCGACTGGCAGAAACTGCCGGACAACGTCACCTACGACAACGGCTTTAAGGAGCAGTGGGAGATGTTCATCCGCCACGTCTACGAGGATGCGCCCTACAAGTTCACGCTGCTCGAAGGCGTCAAGGGCGTGCAACTCGCCGAATGCGCGCTGAGGAGCTGGAAGGAGCGGCGCTGGATCGACGTCGCGCCGATCAAGGTCTGAGGAGGGAATAATGAACAAGCCCGTCCTGTCGATGTCGTCCCTGTCGCTCAAGCTGCCGAAAGCCGATCGCTCGATCGAGACCTACCGGCTCGCAGCCTCGCGGACGTTTCCCGCAAAGCTCGAGGGACCGCTCGACCGCATCGCGTTCTCGGCCGTCCATACCGTGGTCGATCCCTTCGCCGACAACGACCCGTGGCTCTCCGCTGCCGTCGACTGGGACAAGACCATCGCCTTTCGCGAGCACGTCTGGGACCTTGGGCTCGGCGTTGCGGAAGCCATGGACACCGCGCAGCGCGGCATGGGGCTGGATTGGCCGACCTCGCTGGAGCTGATCACGCGCTCGGTCGCCGCCGCCAAGCGACGCAACGCGCTGGTGTTCTCCGGCGCCGGCACCGATCATCTCGCGGTCGAGGACGCCAAAAATCTCGACGACGTGATCCGCGCCTATGAGGAGCAGATATCGGCGGTCGAGAAGGTCGGCGGCCGCATCATTTTGATGGCGTCGCGCGCGCTGGCGAAGCTTGGCCGTAATGCCGACGATTACGCAAAGGTCTACGACCGCGTGCTGTCGCAGGTCCGCGAGCCCGTGATCATCCACTGGCTCGGCGACATGTTCGATCCGGCGCTGACGGGATATTGGGGCACCAATGATCTCGACAAGGCGATGGATATTGCGGTCGCCATCATCAACGGCAACGCCGCCAAGGTGGACGGTGTCAAGGTTTCGCTGCTCGACAAGCAGCGCGAGATCGACATGCGCCGTCGTCTCGACAAGCGCATCAAGATGTACACCGGCGACGATTTTAATTATGCGGAGCTGATTGCCGGCGACGAACAGGGCTTTTCGCACGCGCTGCTCGGGATCTTCGATGCGATCGCGCCGGCGGCGTCGTATGCCTTGTCGCGGCTTGCGGCGGGTGACGAAGGCGGCTTCCACGACGTACTGGGGCCGACGGTGCCGCTGTCCCGTCACATCTTCAAGGCGCCGACGCGGTTCTACAAGACCGGCGTGGTGTTCATGGCCTATCTCAACGGCCACCAGGACCACTTCACCATGGTCGGCGGGCAGGAGAGCACGCGCTCGACGCTGCATCTGGCCGAGCTGTTCCGCCTCGCCGACAAGGCCGGGCTGCTCGCCGATCCGGAGTTGGCGACGCGGCGGATGAAGGCGGTGCTGTCAACGCGCGGAATCGAATCCTGATGCGTGATTTTTCGTCCGACCATCGCTGGCTGTCGCTGAACACGGCGACAATCCGCAAGCAGGGTGACCTCGTCGAAATCGTCGACGCCTGTGCCAGGCACGGCATCCGCGCCATCGATCCCTGGCGCGACCAGGTCGCTGCCGTCGGCCTCGACCGCGCCGCCCGCGCGGTGCGCGAGGCCGGCCTCGATCTATCAGGCTATTGCCGTGGCGGTATGTTCACCTCCGACGCATCGCGGCGGGTCGAGGTGCGCGACGATAACCGGCGCTGCGTCGACGAAGCCAAGGCGCTGGGAGCCCCCTGCATCGTTCTCGTCGTCGGCGGCCTGCCGCAATATTCGCGGCCGGGCAGCGAGGCGTCGAAGGACATCGCCGGCGCGCGGACGCAGGTCGAGGAAGCGCTCGCCGATATGCTCGATTACGCCAAACAGGCCAAGCTGCCGCTGGCGATCGAGCCGCTGCATCCGGCCTATGCGGCGGACCGCGCCTGCGTCAATACGACGAAGCAGGCCCTCGACATCTGCGACCGGCTCGATCCCTATCGCAGCGGCATGCTCGGCGTCGCACTCGACGTCTATCACATCTGGTGGGATCCGGAGCTGATGGGCCAGATCGCGCGCGCCGGCCGGGATCGCCTGCTCGCCTTCCATGTCTGCGACTGGCTGGTGCCGACCAGGGACATTCTCAACGACCGCGGCATGATGGGCGACGGCGTCATCGACATCAAATCGGTGCGCGCAGCGGTCGAAGCGCAGGGCTTTGCCGGCTATTCGGAGATCGAAATCTTCTCCAACGACTGGTGGAGCAAACCCATGGACGAGGTGCTGCAAACCTGCATCGCGCGGCACAAGACGGTGGTTTAGGCCTTCCGGAATTTGTTGCGCGCACCGGCGCCGATGGCCTGAGATGTCAAATGGTTGCGCGGGATCACCGGCGCATCGCGCGCCGGTAACCTTCTACTGTGCATGGGGTTGTTTTCGCGTTTTTTTGTTTCGAGGCCTCAGCCGATCGCGCAAGGCACGCTCAAAAAGCCGCGGAACCGCACCCGTCCGCCCCTGACTGGCTGTCCGCTCACGGCATAGTTCGGGAAGCGCGCCAGGAAGCGTGAGATCGCGATGGCGCCTTCCAGCCGCGCCAGCGCCATGCCGGCGCATTGATGCGCGCCGGTGGCGAAGGCGAGATGCCGGTTCGGCGTGCGCGCGACGTCGAATCTCTCGGGGTCCGGAAACTGCGCCGGATCGCGGTTGGCCGCGCCGATGCACAGCGTGATCGACGTGCCGGCATCCAGCATGACGCCGCCGAGCTCGACCCGCTCCGTGGTCATGCGGTTGCCGAGCTGGTTCGAACTCTCGTAGCGCAGCATCTCTTCGACCGCAGTCTTGATGAGGTCGGGGTTGTCAATCAGCCGCCGCTTCTGATCCGGATTCCGGTCGAGCGCCACGAGGCCGTTGCCGATCAAATTGGTGGTAGTCTCGTGGCCGGCATTGAGCAGGAAGATGCAGTTGTGCAGCAGCTCCTTCTCGGTCAGCCGCTCGCCGTTGTCCTCACCCTGTATCAGGCGCGTCAGCACGTCGCGTTCGGGATTGCCGGGCCTTTCGCGCCGGCGCGCGACCAGCGTTCGGAGGTAGGCGAGGAAGTCCGTCACCGCCTTGTTGCCGCGGGCAGCCACTTCAGGCGACACGACCGGTTCGAGGGCACCGAGGATCGCGAGCGACCAGTCGCGCAGCGGCGCGCGCTCGTCATGGGGCACGTCGAGCAGATTGCCGATCACCTCGATGGGGATCGAGGCGGCGAAATCCTCGATCAGCTCGCAAGTGCCTTTGGCGGCGACGGCGTCGAGCAGGCCGTCGACCAGCTTGACGATATCAGGCTCCATCCCCGCGATCGCACGTGGCGACAGCGCGCCCATGATCAGGCGCCGCACGCGGGTATGCGCCGGCGGATCGTTGAAGACGAGGCTCGTGGTGTGATGCTCGTAGAGCGGGGTGTCGCCGTATTTCGGCGCAAACTCGCGCTTCTTGTCCGAGCTGAACGATTTTGTGTTCTTGTAGGTCGTGACGAGATCGTCATAGCGGGTCAGGAACACGGTGCCGTTGCGCAGGCGCTTGACCGGCTCGTTCTCCCGCAGTGCACGATAGGTCGGGTAGGGATTGTCGTAGAATTCCGGCGTCAGCTTCTCCAGATCGAAACTGGCCGCCAGGTCGTTCGCACTTGCGTTCATGCCGCCATACTCGCCCGTTGAGTCCGATATGCCGTATTCGCTCTTTTGAGCGGCTCGGTTCACCGTCTACAGTCGAGCTGCGATTTGCAAGCCGACCGGACAGGAAAATGCACGCCCGCTCTGACGCTGCCGACACGGCCGCCGAGTCCAGCACTCAGTGGCCCGACGATATTTTCGCGACATTGCAACGCTTCAACGTCCGGCAGGTGCCCTACGTGCCCGACGCCGGCCATTCGAGATTGATCCAACGCGTGCTGGCCTCGTCGACGATGCGCGGCATTCCACTGACGACGGAGGAAGAGGGCGTGGCGCTTCTCGCCGGCGCCTGGACGGGTGGCCAGCGCGGCGTGCTGTTGATGCAGTCGAGCGGGGTCGGCAATTGCATCAACATGCTGTCGCTGATCCCGATCCTGCGCTTTCCTTTCCTCACGCTGGTGACCATGCGGGGCGAGTGGGGCGAGTTCAATCCGTGGCAGGTGCCGATGGGCTCGACCACGCAGGGCGTGTTCGAGCTCTCGGGCGTCAAGGTGCTGCGGGCTTCGAACCCAGCCGAGGTGCCGGCCGTGCTCGAGGCGGCGGCTGCGCAGGCCTACAACGCGCTCACGCCCACCGCCGTCCTGCTGTCGCAGCGCCTGATCGGCGCCAAGGTTTTCACCAAATGAGCAAGGCCAATCTCCTCGACCGCCGTCAGGTGGTGTCCACTCTTCTCGCGGACCGCAAGGATGTGGTTGCGATCGGCGGCCTCGGCGCCTCCACCAACGACATGTGCGCGGCCGGTGATCATGCCCGGAATTTCTACCTCTGGGGCGGCATGGGCGGGGCGGCGATGATCGGCCTGGGCCTCGCCCTGGCGCAGCCAGAACTGCCGGTGCTGGTCATCACCGGCGACGGTGAGATGCTGATGGGCATGGGCAGCCTTGCGACCATCGGCCTGCAAAAGCCGTCCAACCTCTCGATCGCAGTGCTCGACAACGAGGCCTATGGCGAGACCGGGGGCCAGACCAGCCACACCGCCGTCGCCGTCGACCTCGTCGGCGTGGCCAAAGCCTGCGGCATCGGGGATAGCCGGTCTGTGACGACCATGGCCGAGGTCGAGGCCTTCGCCCAAGCCGTCCACGACGTCACGGCCGGGCCGCGCTTTGCCAATATGAAGATCGACAGCGCCAGTCTGGAGCGGATTTTGCCGAGCCGGGATGGGACTTACATTCTCAACCGGATCCGCGGCCACCTCGGCTTCCAGCCGATCTAGCGGGCCTTCCTCTGCGCCTCCGTCCTGCACGTGGGCCTTGTGGGTGCGGCGAATTTCCACTGAAATTCCAACGCACTCAGGTTGCGATGCAGCATAGTGCTTGACTTTTGCGTGGGTGAGTGCTTACTCACTAGCATGAGCTCATTGCGTATGACGAGCGACCTGAGGCGTCAATTGATCCTCGGCGCCGCAAAGCGTTGCTTTGCCCGACACGGCTATACCGGCACCACGACCAAGAGCGTGGCGGCCGCCGCTGCCATTTCCGAAGCGCTGCTGTTCAAGCATTTCCCGTCCAAGGCCGCGCTGTACGCCGAAATTCTCACCGACGAATGCGAGGCGGACCCGGCGCTCATGGAGCTGCTCGAACGTGAGCCGTCGACGGCCACGTTGGTCGAACTGATCCGCGGCATGGTCGGGCATTTCATGCACATCGCCGACGGGCCCGACCAGGAAGAGGCCCAGCGCCTGCGATTGATGGCTACGAGCCATTTGGATGATGGCGAATTCGCTCGTTTGCTATATGCCAAGATCGAGACGCTGATCGGGGCGGCCTTCGTCGCCTCGCTCGAGCGTGCGATTGCCGCCCGGGACGCGCGGCCATACAACGGCGAACCGCTCAACCTGTTCTGGTTTGCGCATCACACCGTCATGACCGCTGCGCTGACCAGGCTGCCGGCCACGCCGTGTCTCGCTTACGGCAAGGCGAACGACCTCGAGCGGCAGCTGTGTGAGTTTCTCCTGAGGGGTATCGGACTTAACGACGCCGCAATTGTCTCGCATTTGGGCCGCAATCAGGCCGCGTGTGCGGACAAGTCGGCGATTGCAGAGAGTGCATGACATGAACATCGTCACCGAACACAAGATTTCGGGCGAACCGATCGACAACAAGGCTCCCAAGCGTCCGGTCCGGCCGGTGCTCTGGTTCATCATCGTCGGCACGCTTCTGGCCGTGCTCGTCGGTGGCCTCGTCTGGTTCAATTATTTCCGCGGCCAGATGATCAAGCAGTTCTTCGCCAACAACAAGCCGCCGCCGGTCGCGGTCAGCGCCGCCGAGGCAAAGTCCGAGGTGGTGCCGAACCTGTTGACCGCGGTCGGTGGTCTCGCAGCCGTGCACCAGGTCGACGTCAGCGCCGACGTCAACGGCCGCGTCACCGAGATCAAGTTCGAGCCGGGCACGCATGTCGAGGCAGGCACGCCGCTGGTGCAGATGTTTGACGCGCCGGAGCAGGGCGATCTCGCCAATTACAAGGCGCAGTCCACCGTCGCGCAGCTGTCGCTCGACCGCGCCAAGCAATTGGCATCGCGACAGTTCGGGCCGCAGGCAACCGTCGACACCGCGCAGGCCGCGTACGATCAGGCGCAGGCGGGTATCGCCAAGACCGAAGCGTTGATCTCCCAGAAGCTGGTCCGCGCGCCGTTCGCCGGCGATCTCGGCGTCCGCAAGGTCGAGGTCGGCCAGTATCTGACCGCCGGCACGGCCATCGTTTCGCTGACGGATCTATCGGAGCTGTGGGCCAACTTCACGGTGACGGAAAAGGACTCGGGCAGCCTCAAGGTCGGTCAGCCGGTCCGGTTGAAGGTCGACGCCTATCCGGGTCGCACCTTCGACGCCAAGATCACCACGATCGAGCCGCAGATCTCGGCCGACACCCGCAACATCCGCGTGCAGGCGACCGTCTCCAATCCGGAGAAGATCCTGAAGCCCGGTATGTTCGTGACCACCACGGTGGTGCTGCCAGACAAGCCGGCCGTGGTCACCGTGCCGGAGACGGCGGTCGACTACACGCTGTACGGCGACTCGGTGTTCGTGATCACCGAGAAGAAGGAAGCGGACGGCAAGACCAGCCTGAGCGCGGTGCGCACTTTCGTGCAGACCGGCAGCCGGGTCGAAGGCCGCGTCGAAATCGTCAAGGGCGTGAAGCCGGGCGACAAGGTCGTCGCCGTCGGCCAGCTCAAGCTGCAATCGGGCGCGGCGGTGTCGATTTCGACCGACCCGGCCCCGCAGATCCCGGCGCAGCCGCCGCGCTACTGACATCGTACACGTTGCAGCATGATCCGGCACGGCCGGGTCATGCGCTTTGCAAGTCAATGAAATCGAGATCGCCGCGATGCGCTTTACTGATATTTTCATCAAACGCCCGGTCCTGTCGGTCGTCGTCAGCCTGCTGATCCTGCTGATCGGCCTGCGCGCGGCAACGACGCTGCCGATCCGGCAATATCCGAAGCTGTCGAACACGGTCATCAACATCACGACCGTCTATCCCGGCGCGTCCGCGGACCTGATCCAGGGCTTCATCACCACGCCGATCGAGCAGGCGGTCGCTTCCGCCGAAGGTGTCGACTACATCACCTCGTCCTCGGTGCTCGGCACCTCGACGATCCAGGTCTACATCAAGCTGAACTTCGATCCGAACCAGGCGCTGACCGAGGTTCTGGCCAAGACGAACTCGGTCAAATATCTGATCCCGAAGGAATCCAACGACCCGATCGTCACCAAGACCACGGGCCAGACCACGGCCGTGATGTATCTCGGCTTCTCGTCCGAAGAGCTGTCGGGCTCGGCGATCTCAGACTATCTGACGCGCGTTGTGCAACCGGTGCTGTCGACCGTCGACGGCGTGGCCTCCGCCGACATTCTCGGCGGCCAGACCTTTGCGATGCGGCTCTGGCTTGATCCCCTGAAGATGGCTGGCCGCAATGTGTCGCCTGCGGATGTCGCGACCGCGATCACCGCCAACAACTTCCAGTCCGCGGCGGGGCAGACCAAGGGCTATCTCATCGTCTCGAACGTATCGACGAATACGGGCCTGACCGACGTCAACCAGTTCAAGAAGATGATCGTCAAGGCCAAGGACGGCGGCTTCGTGCGGATGGAGGACATCGCCACCGTCGAGCTTGCGGCCCAGAGCACGGACGCGAGCGTCGCCTTCAACGGCGAGCACGCGATCTTCATCGGTGTGCAGGCAACGCCGCAGGGCAACCCGCTGACGCTGGTCAAGGGCGTGCGGGCGCTGTTCCCCGAACTGGAGCGCAATCTGCCGCCGTCGATGAAGATGAAGGTCGCCTACGATTCGACCAAGTTCATCCAATCCTCGATCGACGAAGTCGAGAAGACGCTGGGTGAAGCCGTGATCATCGTGATCGTGGTGATCTTCCTGTTCCTGGCGTCGTTCCGTTCGGTGATCATTCCCGTCGTCACCATCCCGCTGTCGATGATCGGCGTCTGCACGCTGATGCTGGCGCTGGGCTTCAGCTTCAACCTGCTGACCCTGCTCGCGATGGTGCTCGCGATCGGCCTCGTGGTCGACGACGCCATCGTCGTGGTCGAAAACATCCATCGCCATCTGGAGGAAGGGAAAACGCCAGTCCAGGCATCGCTGGAAGGCGCGCGCGAAATCGTGGGTCCCGTCGTCTCGATGACCATTACGCTCGCGGCCGTGTATGCGCCGATCGGTTTCCTCGGTGGCCTGACCGGCTCGCTATTCCGCGAATTCGCCTTCACGCTTGCGGGCTCGGTGATCGTGTCCGGCGTGATCGCGCTGACGCTGTCGCCGATGATGTGCTCGGTGTTGCTGAAGAACACGGAAGAGGGTCGCTTCGCCAAGGCGGTCAACAAGGTGTTTGGCGCGCTGACGCGGTGGTATGGGCGCAGGCTCGACCGCTCGCTCGACTATAAGGCCATCACCGGCCTGTTTGCGGTGACCATCCTTGGGCTCGTCGGCTTCCTCTACATGCACACGTCGAAGGAGTTGGCGCCCGAAGAAGACCAGGGCATCGTGTTCGCGGTGACCAAGGCGCCGAAATACGCCAACATCGACTACGTCGACTTTTACGGCGAGAAGCTCGACAAGGAATTCCAGAAATTCCCCGAGACCGATCTGCGCTTCGTGCTGAACGGCATCAACGGCCCGCAGGGCGGTATCGCCGGCATGCTGCTGAAGCCGTGGGAGGAGCGCAAGCGCTCGTCGATCCAGCTGAAGTCGCTGGTGCAGGCCGAGCTTTCCAAGATTGAGGGCGTGCAGGCGTTCGCGTTCAACCTGCCGCCGCTGCCGGGCGGCCCGGGCGGCCTCCCGGTGCAGATGGTGATCAACTCGACCGCCAGCTTCCAGACCGTCTACGAACAGATGGAGAAGCTGAAGGCTGCCGCCCGCAAGAGCGGAATGTTCATCGTCTCCGACAGCGACCTTGCCTACAATCAGCCGAACGTGAAGGTGACGATCAACCGCACCAAGGCGCAGGATCTCGGCATCAACATGCAGAACCTCGGCAGCACGCTCGCGGTGCTGCTCGGTGGCAACTACATCAACCGCTTCAACCTCGAGGGCCGTTCCTATCAGGTCATCCCGCAGGTGCCGCGCGGCCAGCGGCTCTCGCCGGAATCGCTCGCCGGCTACTACGTGACGACCAACACCGGCCAGCAGCTTCCGCTGTCGACAGTGGTGTCGATCGAGACCAAGACCGAGCCGAATTCGCTGACACATTACAATCAGCTCAACTCGGCGACCTTCTCGGCCGTGCCGATGCCCGGCGTGACCGTCGGTGCGGCGGTCGACTTCCTCGAAAGCGAGGCCAAAAACCTGCCGCAAGGTTTCAGTCATGATTATCTCGCTGACAGCAGGCAATATGTGCAGGAAGGCAACCAGCTCGCGATCACCTTCGGCTTTGCGCTGATCATCATCTTCCTGGTGCTGGCGGCGCAGTTTGAGAGCTTACGCGATCCGCTGGTCATCATGATCTCGGTGCCAATGGCGATCGTCGGCGCGCTGATCCCGCTGTTCTTCGGCGTGGCGACCATGAACATCTACACCCAGGTCGGCCTGCTGACCTTGGTGGGCCTGATCACCAAGCACGGCATTCTGATGGTGGAGTTCGCCAACGAGCTCCAGATCAACGAGCGGCTCGATCGCCGCTCCGCCATCGAAATGTCGGCCCGCATTCGTCTGAGGCCGATCCTGATGACCACGGCCGCGATGGTGACGGGCCTGATCCCGCTCCTGACCGCGACCGGCGCAGGCGCCGCCAGCCGCTTCTCGATCGGCCTGGTGGTCGTCGCCGGCATGTCGATCGGCACCCTGTTCACGCTGTTCGTGCTGCCGGCGGTCTACGTGGTGCTGGCGACCGACCATCGCGCGGCGGCCGATTCCGAGCGGAACAAGCAGGTCAACGATCTCGACCTCGGCTCCAAGGCGCTGCGGCCGACCTGAGGCCGCAGACGAGCGAACGAGAGGGGGGGGGCGCCCCCCCCCCCCCCCCCCGGGTTTTTTTGTGGGGGGGGGCCCCCCCCCCCAAAACCAATACCCCCACCCCCGGCACAAAGTTCCGGGGTTTTTGTTTGTTTTGGGGGGTTGG
>NZ_JBVVPS010000015.1:0-118495 GCF_055811355.1 Bradyrhizobium sp. WSM4873
ATGGACAGGACGCTCGGTCGGGTCGTCATTGCTTCCCATCGCAAAGCTGCCGCCGCGAATGGCGACCATCTCGGGTTCGCGGACGGGGGGTGCCGATTGACTTGTCGATTGACTTGGCGCGGGAGCGGGCGACGGAGATGACGAAGCCGAGGTGGGAGATGGCTGCGGCGTCTGAGGCGCCGCTTCGCGCGGCGGACGCTGCGGGCTCGGTGATGCGGCAGGAGAAGCGTTAGGAGAAACGGTAGTGACGGCAGCCTGCTCGCCCACCCTGCCCGGTGCCTGAGCCAGCAGATACCACAGCACGCCGGCGGCCATCACCGACAGCGTGATCCCCAGCAGAAAGATCAGGGCATTCTCGCGCCGCCCCCGCGTCCTGCCGACCGCGTCTGCATCCGGCAGCACTTTATAGACGCGCACGGGATCGGTGATGTTCTTGACTTTGCGGTCCCCGAGCGACTCGTAGCCGCACACGACCTTGTGCTTGATCTGCTCGTAGATCGCGCCGGAGATAAAGACCTGGCCTGGCTCGGCGATGCCCTCGATGCGCGTCGCGATGTTGACACCATCGCCGTAGACGTCATCAGGCTCCACGATGACGTCACCGAGATTGACGCCAATCCGGTACTCGATCCGGGTCTCCTTCGGAAGCGAGGCGTTGCGGCCGATGAGATTCTGCTGGATGACGATGCTGCATCGCACGGCCTCGACCGGACTGTCGAAAATCGCGATGAAGCCATCGCCCGTCGTCTTCACCAGACTTCCGTGGTGCTCGACGATGCTGGGCTGGATGAGATCCCGCTCGATCCGCTTGACGCGGACGTGCGTGCCCTCCTCGTCGGCCTGCATCAGGCGGCTGTAGGACGCGATGTCACCGACAATGATGGCCGCGAGACGACGAGGCATAGGGCCGTGTGAAGGCGGCTCGTCATTCCCGGATCTGAAGTTGCGAATTTCGCCCATTGCGGGGGACTCCACAAACTTACAAGGCAGGCCCCAGCCTACGACCGCCAGAGGCGATCGTCTGTGAAGGCTATCACATCGATGACGTCGGGTAATGTCGTAAGAACCGCAGGGCGTCAGGTTCCGAAAGGCGAAGGCGTCACGTCGAATGAACCTTCATGACCCCACCGATGACTAAAGCCCGGCGTGGAACTGATCACCTCGCTGCGCCCTGCGATGATCCTGTCAGATGTGCGGACGTTGAACGCATCGCACCCGGGCCGCGTCTACAGCGTACAGCTCAGCTGCTGCAGGCGAGGCCATCATGAAGCTTTTTCTCGTTGCTGCCGTCTTCCTTGCCGCGGTCGGGGGCACCGCTCATGCTGAGGAGGCCGACGATATCCGTGAGGCCAGCAAGGCCGAAGCCGAGACCTTCAACGCGCGCATGTATGCGGGTGCACCCAGCAACAAGGCCTATGCCTGCTTCGTGCGGCGCTACGATGCCGAGCATCTGGCGCGCCATCCGAAGCAGAAGGTCGCCTCGATGAAGCTGCTGATCTCGGCGGAATTGGACACGGAGGACAAGCAGTTCCACAATTCCTTCCGCCTGGGATTCAGATATCGTCACCGCTCCGGCGATTTCGACTCCAGCGGCTCCTGTCATCACGCCGTGTTCACCAAGGACGGCACCGAGATCCGCCTCGGTTGCGGCGTCGACTGCGAGGGCGGCGGCATCGGCGTCGCGCTCTCGAAGGACGACAAATCGGCGATCGTGCGGCTGGCGCGGGTCAGGGTCTGGCAGAACAACAAGCCGGATGAGGATGCCGAACTGTCGCTGGTTGCCGGGGCCGACGACGGAATTTTCCGCCTAGATCGAACGGACAATAAGGAATGCGCCTCGCTCGTGACCGACCGCAAGGAACTCGCCGCGCTCCGCCACAAATGATATGTGTCCGGCGCAATCGAGGGAGATCGTCATGAACCGCCGGAACATGTTGTGGAGCGCCATCTCGGGCTTGGGCGCGGCGCTTGGCGCCTCCAGCGCGAAGGCTGCGACCGAAGCCGGCGCGGGCAACAAGCTGAAGGTGGTCTATCATTTGAGCGATGCCGAGAAGGTCAACTTCGTCCTCGGCAACATCCAGAACCACATCGACGGCGTCGGCGGCCCCGAGCATGTGACGATCGCGCTGGTGATCCACGGGCCGGCGCTGAAGGCGTTTCACTGGGCGCAAGCCAACCCTGACATCAGCAAGCGCGTCGGCGACTTCTCCAAGGATGGCGTCGAGCTTGCCGCCTGCGGCAACACGATGAAGGCGCAGAACGTCACGCTCGCGGATCTCCTGCCGGGCTTCGTCAGCGCGGAGAAAGGCGGCGTGGTCCGTTTGGCCGAGCTCCAGTCGCAGGGCTATCTCTATCTGCGGCCGTAGGGGCGCGGGAGGTGCCGCTACATTGTCCGTCATTGCGAGCGCAGCGAAGCAATCCAGTCCCTCCACGGAAGCAGACTGGATTGCTTCGTCGCAAGGGCTCCTCGCAATGACGGCGGAGCGGGTTGCGCGAGCGAGTACCACATGCTTGCAAGGCGCTTGACTTACCCATAACCCTGCGGTTATGAATACATCCATAACTTACAGGTTATGGATTCCATGCCCGTCGCCGCCCACGACCTTTTGTTCAGGACGCTCGCCGACCCCACGCGTCGGGCGATCTTCGAGCGATTGTGCCGCGAGGGCGAACAGACGGTCCGGGCACTGACAGCACTGTCGGGCGTGTCCCAGCCGGCGGTCTCGAAACATCTCGGCGCGCTGAAGCAGGCTGGCCTCGTGCGCGACCGGCATCAAGGGCGGCAGACGCATTACAGCGCCCAGCCCGGCGCGCTCAATCCGTTGATCGACTGGACCAGCCAGATGGCCGGGTTCTGGCAGAACCGGCTCGACGCGCTCGACGATCTCCTGAAGAGGATGGACCAATGAACGAATCCGCGGCCGAAACCCGATCTGTCGTCGTCGAACGCGAATTTGCCTTTCCCCCCGAGCGGATCTGGCGCGCGCTGACGCAGCCGCATTTGATCGAGGAATGGCTGATGAAGAACGACTTCAAGCCGAACGTGGGCCACCGCTTCAACCTTCGCGGCGAGTGGGGCGGCGTGCTGGACTGCGAGGTCCTCACCATCGAGCCGCAGAAGACGCTCGCCTACACCTGGAATTTCTCGCATGAGGACGCGGCGTTCGATCTCAAGAGCGTCGTGACCTTCACACTGACCCCGACGGGCGCAGGCACGCATCTGCGCGTCGAGCAAGCCGGCTTCAGCCCGACGCAGAAGCAGGCTTTTGGCGGCGCGCATGCCGGCTGGAAGCAGTTTCTCGCCAAGCTGGACGAACTGCTGGCGCGGGCAGATTAGCTCGGCCGCCGGCCTTCATTCGATCATCTCAAGAGGAGGTTTCATTGACCGGAAATATGTGGATTCGGCAGATCCATCGCTGGTTGTCGATCGCTTTCACGCTCGCCGTCATCGCCAACATCGTCGCCCTGACGCTGCAAGTCCAGGCGACGTGGATCGGCTTGCTCGCGTTCGTCCCATTGATCCCATTGCTTGCGACCGGGCTCTATATGTTCGCGCTGCCCTATCTCGGCCGCCGCCGCGGCGCCCGACAAGAGGCGTGAACATGAAGAAGGCCGCGACCGCGAAAAACAGCAGCGCGACGAAAACGGATGGCGCTTCGCCCTCCAGGATGATCGACGGCAGGATCAAGGAGCTCGGCGACTGGCGCGGCGAGATGCTCGGGCGAATCCGCCGCCTGATCAAGGAGGCCGATCCTGAAATCGTCGAGGAATGGAAATGGCGCGGCGTTCCCGTGTGGGAGCACGACGGCATCATCTGTACCGGCGAGACATACAAGGCCGTGGTGAAGATGACCTTTGCCAAGGGCGCGGCGCTGGACGATCCCGCCGGCCTGTTCAACTCGAGCCTCGACGGCAACGTGCGCCGCGCGATCGATATTCGCGAAGGTGAGAAGATCAACGAGAAGGCATTGAAGGCGCTGATCCGCGCGGCCGTGGAGCTGAACGCGTCCAAGGCCAGGAAGAAGCGGGCTGGAAAGCGCTAGTGGAACACTCTCTCCGTTCCCTCCCCCCCTGTGGGGGAGGGTCAGGGAGGGGGGGTGCCACACGGGGGTTCTCTCCATCGCGCAAAGCGCTCGCCGCCATCGACGACTGGCACCTTTTGCTGGGCTACCCCTCTCCCTAGCCCTCCCCCACAAGGGGGGAGGGAACGCACCTTCGTCGGGGCACCAGTAGAGGCTCATCGAGCGCCAGGGGTAGTCAGCAGCGTCAGGCCACCGCGGAGATCGGGCGCGGGCTCACGACGTATTCGCGCAGCACCTTGTCGTTGGCGTCGACCTCGATCAGTGCGACGTCGTAGGTCCAGAGATCGGCGAGATGCTGGAGCACGCGCTTGGCGTCGGTCTCGTTGAGCTGCGCGCCCTTGATGACATGGTGATGCAGGATCAGCCGCCGGTCGCCGGAGAGATCGACGTCGACCACCTCGATATTCGCGTCGATGTAGCCGACATCGTGCTGCCGTGCCAGCTCGCGCCGGACGCGGCGGAAGCCGCGCTCGTCGTGAATGGCGTCGACCCGGATGCCGGCGCGTTCCTCGGGATCGTCATGCAAGTGGAACATGCGAAGGTGCCGCATCAGCTTCGGGCTCAGGAACTGGGCGATGAAGCTTTCATCACGGTAGTTGGCCCAGACGTCGCGCAGCACGCCCATCACGTCATTCTTGCCGGCGATGTCCGGGAACCACTCGCGGTCCTCGTCTTCCGGCCGCGTCACGATGCGCTCGATGTCCTGCATCATGGCGAAGCCGAGCGCATAGGGGTTGAAGCCGGAGAAGCGCTGGTCGTCGAATTCGGGCTGGAACACGACGTTGGTGTGCGACTGCAGGAATTCGAGGAAATTGCCGTCGCTGATGCGGCCCTGCTGATGCAGCTTGGTCATGATGCGATAGTGGACGTAGGTCGCCGTCCCCTCGTTCATCACCTTGGTCTGGCTCTGCGGATAGAAATATTGCGCGATGTGGCGCACGATGCGCAACAGCTCGCGCTGCCATGGCGCCAGCCGCGGCGCGCTCTTCTCGAGGAAATACAGCAGGTTCTCCTGCGGCAGGCCGAGCAGCTTGCGGCGGCGTTCGATGCTGAGCGCGGACCGGGTCTTGCTCTTTCCCGCCGGCACGGTGCGCCAGAGGTCGTTGAAGACCTCCTCCTCGTGCTGGCGGCGGCGCCCTGCCCGCTTCTCTTCGGCGCGGAGATCGAGCTTCTTCTTGCCGGGATAGCGGTCGATCCCATGCGACATCAGCGCATGCGCGGCATCGAGGGTGCGCTCGACCTCGACGCGGCCGTAGCGATCCTCGCATTGCATGACGTAGTTCTTGGCGAAATCCAGATAATCCAGGATGCCGTCGGCGTCGGTCCACTGCTTGAACAGATAGTTGTTCTTGAAGAAATGATTGTGACCGAAGGCGGCGTGCGCGATCACCAGGGTCTGCATCGTCGCCGTGTTCTCCTCCATCAGGTAGGAGATGCAGGGGGAGGAGTTGATCACGATCTCATAGGCAAGACCCATGAGGCCCTTGCGGTATGAGGCCTCGTGATACGCAAAGTGCTTTCCGAACGACCAATGCTTGTAGAACAGCGGCATGCCGACCGACGAATAGGCGTCCAGCATCTGCTCGGCGGTGATGACTTCGATCTGGTTCGGATAGACGTCGAGCCCGAGATCTTTCGTCGCTACCTCCTCGCAGGCATCCGTGATGCGCTGCAAGGTGTGAAAATCCCAATCGGCGCCTTCGAACAAGCGTTCCGTCATGGAGCGGCTTTCTCCTGGGCAGTGTCGCGGCGCTGGAACAGATCGTGGAACACCGGAAAAATCTCGCTGCGCTCGCTGACCTTGCGCATCGAGAGCGGCGCGCCGCTGTTGCGCAGGCGCTCGTAGAGGGTCCACAGCGAGGAGTCGGACAGATCGAAGGCGCTGCCGCCGGACTCGCCGACCTCGAGATAGGCGAAGAACTGGCAGACCGGCAGGATCTTGTCGGTCAGCAGCATGCCCGCGAGCTCGCCGTCGGAATAGGAATTGTCGCCGTCGGAGGCCTGCGCGGCGTAGATATTCCAGTCCGACGGGCTGAAGCGTTCGCGCACGATCTCGTGCATGGCCTGCAGCGCGCTGGAGACCAGCGTGCCGCCGGAAGCCGGGCCGTAGAAGAAGGTCTGCTCGTCCACCTCCTCGGCGCGATCGGTGTGGCGGATGAAGACGATGTCGACATGCTTGTAGCGGCGCTTCAGGAACACGTAGAGCAGCATGTAGAAGCGCTTGGCGAGATCCTTCATGTGCTCGGACATCGAGCCCGACACGTCCATCAGGCAGAACATCACGGCCTGGGCAACGGGCTTGGGCACCGTCTCGAAGCGGCGGTAGCGGATGTCGAGCGGATCGATGAAGGGAATGCGCTTGGACTTCGCCTTCAGTTTTTCGAGCTGGGCCATCAGCACCAGACGCTCGTCCTCGTCCGCGCAGGCGGCGATGGCGGCTTCGAGTTCTTCGATCTCCTCCTTGCTGGGACGCTTGAGCGCGATACGGCGCGCCATCGCGCGCCGAACCGTCCGGCTCACGGAGATGTTGGCGGGCGAGCCCGACGTGGTGTAGCCGGCGCGCTGGATGCCCTCGCTCTCGGTGTGCGCGATCTTGCGCTTGGCGAGATCGGGAAGTTCGAGATCATCGAGGAAGAGATCAACGAATTCGTCGCGGCTGAGCACGAAGCGGAAGGCGTCCTCGCTGTCGCCTTCGCCCGGACCGGAATCCTTGGCGCTGCCCTGGCCGGAGCGCTGGAGGTAGTCACCCTCGATGAACTTCTTGTTCCCGGGCAACACCATGTCGCGCGTTCCGCCGTCGCGGCGGAAACGCGGCTCGTGCATGCCGTCGAGCGGAATCGTGACCTCTCCACCCTCTAGGACGTCCTTGATGTCGCGTTCCTGCGAGGTCTTCTTGACGGCGCCCTGCACCAGGGATTTGGCCCGACGCAAGAACCGCTGCCGGTTCTCGAGACTCTTGCCGCCCGGATTCAGGCGCCTGTCAATAATGTGAATCGGCACTTTTCCATCCGCCTCAACCGGCCTGCTTCACGCGCATGTACCATTCGACGAGCCGGCGAACCTGACGCTCGGTGTAGCCGCGCTCCACCATGCGTGCGACGAACTCGCCGTGCTTCTTCTCCGTCTCGCCGTCCTTCTTCGACCCGAAGGAGATGACCGGAAGCAGGTCCTCGACCTGGGAGAATATCCGCTTTTCGATCACATCGCGAATCTTCTCGTAGGAGATCCAGGTCGGATTCTTGCCACCGTTCTGGGCGCGCGACCGTAACGAGAATTTGACCACCTCGTTGCGGAAATCCTTCGGGTTGGCGATGCCCGCCGGCTTCTCGATCTTGGTCAATTCCTGGTTCAAGAGTTCGCGATCCAGCAGCTGGCCGGTATCGGCATCCTTGAAATCCTGGTCCTCGATCCAGGCATCGGCGTAGTCCACGTAGCGGTCGAACAGGTTCTGGCCGTAATCCGAGTAGGATTCGAGATAAGCCTTCTGGATCTCGTTGCCGATGAACTCGGCATAACGCGGTGCAAGGTCGGCCTTGATGAATTCGAGGTAGCGCTTCTCGACTTCCTCGGGCAGCTGCTCGCGCTTGATCGATTGCTCCAGCGCGTACATGAGATGCACGGCGTCGGCGGCGACTTCCTGCGGATCGTGGTTGAAGGTCGCAGCCAGGATCTTGAAGGCAAAGCGGGTGGAGACACCGTCCATGCCCTCGTCGACGCCGGCGGCATCGCGATATTCCTGGACGCTGCGCGCCTTCGGATCGGTCTCCTTCAGGCTCTCGCCGTCGTAGACCCTCATCTTGGCGTAGGTCGTGGAATTTTCGTGCTTGCGCAGGCGCGACATCACCGAGAACCGCGCCAGAGTTTCCAGCGTCGCGGGCGCGCAAGGCGCGGCCGCGAGCTCGGAGCCCTGGATCAGCTTCTCGTAGATCTTCTGCTCTTCCGTGATCCGCAGGCAATAAGGCACCTTGATCACGCAGATGCGGTCGATGAAGGCCTCGTTGTTCTTGTTGGCCTTGAAGCTCGACCACTCGGCTTCGTTGGAGTGCGCGAGGATGACGCCGGTGAACGGGATCGCGCCGATGTTCTCGGTGCCGATGTAGTTGCCTTCCTGCGTCGCGGTGAGCAGCGGGTGCAGCATCTTGATCGGCGCCTTGAACATCTCGACGAACTCGAGCACGCCCTGGTTGGCGCGGTTGAGGCCGCCGGAATAGCTGTAGGCGTCGGGATCGTTCTGCGCGTAGGTTTCGAGCTTGCGGATGTCGACCTTGCCGACAAGCGAGGAGATGTCCTGGTTGTTCTCGTCACCCGGCTCGGTCTTGGCGATCGCGATCTGGCGCAGCCGTGACGGCTGGATTTTTGCGACCCGAAACTGGGAAATGTCGCCGCCGAAGGCTTCCAGCCGCTTGTAGCACCATGGGCTCATCAGGCCGGTGAGACGGCGGCGCGGAATGCCGTATTTCTCTTCCAGCATCGGGCCGAGCTGATCCGGATCGAACAGGCTGAGCGGGCTTTCGAACACGGGCGAGAGCTCGTCGCCGGCCTTGAGCACGTAGATCGGATGCACTTCCATCAGCGACTTGAGCCGCTCGGCGAGGGAGGATTTGCCACCGCCGACCGGACCGAGCAGATACAGGATCTGCTTGCGCTCTTCGAGGCCCTGCGCCGCGTGACGGAAGAAACCAACGATGCGCTCGATGGTTTCTTCCATGCCGTAGAAGCCGGCGAAGGCCGGATAGGTGCGGATCGTGCGGTTCAAAAAAATACGGCCAAGGCGTGGGTCCTTGGCCGTGTCAATCGTCTGGGGCTCACCGATCGCTGCTAGCAGTCGTTCGGCCGCGTTCGCGTATTTCATGGGATCGCTTCGACACGATTCCAGATATTCCGCCATCGACATGTCGTGTTGGCTTCTCGCCTCGAACGACTTAGCGAAAGCGTTGAATAGAGAATCGTTGTACATGATCCCTCTCCGCGTGAGTTCCGCTACACAATTGAACGAAAGCAGCGACCGGACCGTTCCTTAGCGCCACTCTCGAATCAGCGTGAGCACATGACGATCATTCGACACCCGGGCGCCTTCTCGGCGCAACGCACAACGTAGGCACAGGGTGAGTTACGAACAGGCACCTGCCTGATATTTGAGCGAATCTTTGTCTATATTGGCTCATTTCCAGAAAATGTCACTCGCTCGCAACATCCGGGCATTACCGGGGATGCGTTCATCCGGCGCCGCATCATAGCCGTCTGCGAACGGCGATCTTATGACGCTTGTACGGCGAAGCCTTGGGTGCCGCGTTCATCTTCCTGCTGCAATGCGGTGCGCGGACCGCCGGCGGCGTGACAGTCGCGGCAAGCGCGCAGCAGTGTATCAAAATCGGTCGCCGGGCCCTCCGACCGGATGACGATGCGATCGTCCGTCACACCGCGGGCCAAGCCGCGGATGCTGCAAAGCTGCCGCTGCAAGGCCGGCGTCGGCGTCAGCACGATCACCTTGCGCCCGCGGCGTTGTTCAGCCGAAATCTCTGCGATCGAGTCCCACAGCAGAAATTCATTGCCGATGCGGAGGTCGCGAATGCCGTAGGGGGTGACGATCACCACCGATCCCCGCTCGGCGGGGAGCATCCAGATCAGCCGACCGGTCATGACGGCGAATGCCACCACGCCGGCACAGCCGAGCGTCGTGTCGTAATCGCCAAAAGCGTTCCACCAGCCCAGGGCGAGCGTTGCGCTGAGCAGCGTCATTGCGAAGCCCGCTACGACCAGCAATCGCAGTTGGGTCGTACATGGACCGATTTCGAGATCGTGGGACGCATCGACGCATCCGGCCGACGTGACCGGCTGGGGCATGTCTGTGACAGCGAGCGCCAGACGGTCATGATGTGCTTGCATGCTTTCCCCCAGCATGGCCATTCGCGACCGAGCCACGATGCATCAGGCGGACCGGAATCCGCTGATGAGTACTCCGCGCAGCCGCTAGCGGCGAGGCGAGGCAGCTGGCGTTACACAACAAGGCTTGGCCGATTCCTCACGGCCAACGACCTTTTACGCAACTCGGCTCCCTCTACGCGGATCGCCACGATCGCGACGGAGTTACACTGGAGGATATGACGCCCATACCCTTGATTGGTTCCCTCAAGGAAGCATGTAAGCTAGAGGATAGCGCGTCAGGACCGGCGCGGAAACCCCTCGCCCGCAGGCTTGGAGATAAATTAGCATCATGAATCCCGTCAAAGAACTGGAAAAGCACGGACAAGCCGTCTGGCTGGACTTCCTGGCCCGTGGCTTCATCGCCAAGGGCGACCTCAAGCGGCTGATCGATACCGACGGCGTCAAGGGTGTCACCTCCAACCCCTCGATCTTCGAGAAAGCGATCGGCAGCTCGGACGAGTACGACGCGCCGATCGGCAAGGCGTTGAAGCGCGGCGACCGGTCGGTCGCCGACCTGTTCGAGGCCGTCGCGGTCGAGGACATCCAGAACGCCGCCGACGTGCTGCGCCCAGTCTACGACCGCCTCAAGGGGGGCGACGGCTATGTCAGCCTGGAAGTCTCGCCCTATCTGGCGATGGACACGGGTGAAACGGTCACAGAGGCGCGGCGGCTCTGGAAGGACGTCAACCGCAAGAACCTGATGGTGAAGGTGCCGGCAACGCCTGAGGGCCTGCCGGCGATCGAGACCCTGATCGGCGACGGCATCAGCATCAACATCACGCTGCTGTTCTCCAGGGACGTCTATCTGCAGGTTGCCGAGGCCTATCTCGCCGGTCTGGAGACATACGTCGCAGGTGGCGGCGACCCCTCGCACGTGGCGAGCGTGGCGAGCTTTTTCGTCAGCCGCATCGACTCGGTGGTCGACAAACAGCTCGACGAGAAGATCGCCCGCGCCAACGACCCGAGCGAGAAGGAACGGCTCGCCGCGCTGAAGGGCAAGGTCGCGATCGCCAATGCGAAGGTCGCCTATCAAGATTACAAGCGCCTGTTCTCGGGTCCCCGCTGGGACAAGCTCGCAGCCAAGGGCGCCAAACCGCAGCGCATGCTGTGGGCCTCGACCGGCACCAAGAACAAGGATTACAGCGACGTCCTCTATGTCGAGGAATTGATCGGCCCCGACACCATCAACACAGTGCCGCCGGCGACGCTGGATGCGTTCCGCGACCACGGCAAGCCGCGCGACAGCCTGGAAGAGAATGTCGACGACGCCAGGCGCGTGCTGGAGGAGCTGGAGCGCTCCGGCGTGTCGCTCGATGCCATCACAGAGGAACTCGTCAAGGACGGCGTCAAGCAGTTTGCCGACGCCGCCGACAAGCTCTATGGCGCGGTCGCACACAAGCGGGCCACGGTGCTCGGGCCCGCGATCGACCGCCAGCTGCTCTCGCTCGGCGACGGGCTCGGCAAGGCCGTGGCTGAGAGCACCGAGGAATGGCGCGCGTCAGCCAAGATCCGTAGGCTGTGGCAGCGCGACAAATCGGTCTGGACCGGCACCGACGAGGACAAATGGCTCGGCTGGCTCGACAGCGCCGCCAAGGCCGACGTCGCCGATTACGAGGATTATGCCAGCCGCGTGAAAGGCCAGAAATTCTCCGACGCCGTCGTGCTCGGCATGGGCGGCTCGAGCCTCGGGCCGGAGGTGCTGGCCGAGACCTTCGGCAAGAAGCCCGGGTTCCCGAAGCTGCACGTGCTGGATTCCACCGATCCGGCGCAGGTGCGGGCAATGGAGGCCAGGATCGACATCGCAAACACCGTGTTCATCGTTTCCAGCAAATCCGGCGGCACCACCGAACCGAATGCGATGAAGGATTATTTCCACGAACGCGTTGCGCAGGCGGTCGGGCCGAAGGTCAAGACCGGCCATCGCTTCATCGCGGTCACCGATCCCGGATCGTCGCTGGAGAAGGCGGCGAAGACGCTGAGCTATGCGCGCATCTTCCACGGCGAGCCCTCCATCGGCGGACGCTATTCGGTGCTCTCGCCGTTCGGCCTGGTGCCGGCGGCAACCGCGGGCATCGACATCAAGACCTTCATCAAGCACGCGCTTGCGATGGCCCGCTCCTGCGGACCGGACGTGCCACCAAGTGAGAACCCCGGCGTGCAGCTTGGCCTTGCCATGGGCCATGCAGCGCTCGAAGGCCGCGACAAGGTGACGATCCTGTCGTCGAGGAAGATCGCCGATTTCGGCGCCTGGGCCGAGCAGCTCATCGCGGAATCGACCGGCAAGGACGGCAAGGGCCTGATCCCGATCGACGGCGAGCCGCTGGGCGAGCCCGCGGTCTACGGCAATGACCGGCTCTTCATCGACATCCGTATCGAGGGCGAAGCGGACGCCGCCCATGACTCGCAGCTTGCGGCGATCGAGGCGGCCGGCCATCCCGTCGTGCGCATCGTGATGAAGTCGATCGACCATCTCGGCCAGGAGTTCTTCCGCTTCGAGATGGCAACGGCGGTGGCGGGCAGCATCCTCGGCATCAACCCGTTCGACCAGCCGGACGTGGAAGCCGCCAAGATCAAGACCCGGGAGCTCACCGCCTCGTTCGAAAAGACCGGCGCGCTGCCCGCGGAGCAGCCGGTCGTCAGCACGGATGAGGCCGATCTCTACACCGACGAGGCCAACGCTACGGCCCTGCGCGCGGCCGGCGCCAACGGCGACCTCACCTCATGGCTGAAGGCGCATCTGTCGCGCTCCAACCATGGCGATTATGTCGCCCTGCTCGGCTACATCGCCCGCGACAAGGCGACGATCGACGCACTCCAGGCCATGCGGCTCGAAGTGCGCGAGAAGCGACATGTCGCAACCTGCGCCGAGTTCGGCCCGCGTTTCCTGCACTCCACAGGGCAAGCCTACAAGGGCGGCCCCGACAGCGGCGTGTTCCTCCAGATCACCGCCGACGATGCGAGGGACCTGCCGGTGCCGGGCCAGAAGGCGAGCTTTGGCGTCATCAAGGCCGCGCAGGCGCGCGGCGATTTCGACGTGCTCACCGAGCGCGGCCGGCGCGCGCTGCGGGTCCACCTGAAGGGCGGGCTCAAGAAGGGTCTCGCGGCGCTCAATGCGGCGCTCAACGACGCACTGAACTAAGGGAATTTCTCAAATGCAACTCGGCATGATCGGCCTCGGCCGGATGGGCGGCAACATCGTTCGCCGGCTGATGCGCCACGGCCACTCGACCGTGGTCTACGACAAGGACGCCAGGGCCGTCGCGGGCCTTGCCGCAGACGGCGCCGTCGGCTCGGCGACGCTCGAAGAGTTCATTGCGAAACTGGAGCGGCCGCGCACGGCCTGGGTGATGCTGCCGGCCGGCCACATCACCGAGACCACGATCGACACGATCGCGGGCGCGATGCAGGAAGGCGACGTCATCATCGACGGCGGCAACACGTTCTGGCAGGACGACGTCCGCCGCGGCAAGGCGCTGAAGGAGCGCGGCATCCACTATGTCGACGTCGGCACCTCCGGCGGCGTCTGGGGCCTCGACCGTGGCTATTGCATGATGATCGGCGGCGAGAAACAGGTGGTCGATCGGCTCGATCCGATCTTCGCCGCGCTCGCGCCCGGCGCCGGCGACATTCCACGCACGGAGGGACGTGAGGGGCGCGATCCCCGCATCGAGCAGGGCTACATCCATGCCGGCCCGGTCGGCGCCGGGCATTTCGTCAAGATGATCCACAATGGCATCGAATACGGCTTGATGCAGGCCTATGCCGAAGGTTTTGACATCCTCAAGAACGCCAACATCGAGGCCTTGCCGGCGGATCATCGTTACGATTTCGATCTCGCCGACATCGCAGAAGTCTGGCGGCGCGGCAGCGTGATCCCGTCCTGGCTGCTCGACCTCACCTCGACGGCACTGGCCGACAGCCCGGCGTTGGCGGAATATTCCGGCTTCGTCGAGGATTCCGGCGAAGGACGCTGGACCGTCAATGCCGCGATCGACGAGGCGGTGCCGGCTGAAGTCCTGACCGCGGCGCTCTACGCGCGTTTCCGGTCCCGCAAGGAACACACCTTCGCCGAAAAAATTCTCTCCGCGATGCGTGCGGGATTCGGCGGCCACAAGGAGCCGAAACAGCCGGGCGCGTCGAAGCCGAAATAAGAAGCTGAAGTAAAAAGCCGAAGTAACAGGTAACAGAGCCAAGGCCGATCATTCGTGACAAAAGACCCGCAAGCCAAGCGCAAGCCGGAAAATTGCGCCTTCGTCATCTTTGGTGTCACCGGCGACCTCACCCATCGGCTGGTGATGCCGTCGCTCTACAATCTGGCGGCCGAGCATCTGTTACCGGAAAAGTTCTGCGTGGTCGGCGTCGCCCGCAGGAGCCAGTCGGACGACGAGCTGCGCGACGGCCTGATGAAGGGCCTGCGCCAGTTCGCAACCCGGCCCGTGGACGACGACATCGCTAAAAGGCTGCTGGAATGCGTGACCTTCGTCGAGGCCGACGCAAAGGATCCGCCCTCGTTTGATCGCCTGCGCGAGCATCTGGATTCGCTGGAATGCGCACAGGACACCGGCGGCAACCGCTTGTTCTATCTGGCGACGCCGCCCGCCGCATTCGCACCGACCGCGCGCGAGCTCGGCCGCACCGGCATGATGAAGGAGAACGGCGCCTGGCGACGGCTGGTGATCGAGAAGCCGTTCGGCACCGACCTTGCCTCGGCCAAGGCGCTGAATGCAGAGCTGCTGAAGATGATGGAGGAGCACCAGATCTACCGGATCGACCACTATCTCGGCAAGGAGACGGTGCAGAACATTCTGGTGCTGCGCTTTGCCAACGGTATGTTCGAGCCGATCTGGAATCGCAACCATATCGACCACGTCCAGATCACCGTGGCGGAGAAGCTCGGCGTCGGCCATCGCGGTGGCTTCTACGATGCCACCGGCGCGTTGCGGGACATGGTGCCGAACCATCTGTTCCAGTTGATGTCGCTGGTGGCGATGGAGCCGCCCGCCCGCTTCGACGCGCATTCCGTGCGTTCCGAAAAGGCCGAAGTGCTCAGCTCGATCCAGCAGCCGGGCCACGAGGACGCGCTGAGGAATTCGGTCCGCGCGCAATATCTCGCGGGGCGCATCGGCGACGACGAGATCATCGACTATCGCAAGACCGAGGATGTCAGGCCCGGCAGCACCACGGAGACCTTTGTCGCGCTGAAGCTGATGATCGACAATTGGCGCTGGGCCGGCGTGCCGTTCTATCTGCGGACCGGCAAGGCGCTCGGCCACAAGCGCACGGAAGTGGCCATCAAGTTCAAGCAGGCGCCGCTGTCGATGTTCTCAGGCACAGCCGTCGATCGCCTGTCGCAGAACTTTCTCACCATCGGCATCGCGCCGACCGAGACCATCGAGCTTCAGTTCAACGCCAAGATTCCGGGGCCGAGCATCACCATCGACGGCGTGGAGATGAAGTTCCGCTACGGCGACTATTTTCGGGCCGATCCCTCGACCGGCTACGAGACGCTGATCTACGACTGCATGATCGGCGACAACATCCTGTTCCAACGCGCCGACGGCATCGAAGCCGGATGGCAGGCCGTGCAGCCGTTCCTGGACGCCTGGAAGAGTGAAGGCACCAACGGCATCGAGACCTATGAGGCCGGCAGCGACGGCCCGGCCTGCGCCGACGAGTTGCTGCGGCGCGACGGCCGAAGCTGGCGGAAGTTTACGTGACGGCGACGGCCGGACAGCCGAAGCTGATCGTCGAGCCCGACGTCGATTCACTCGCGCGGGCCGCGGCCGAGCGGGTGATGGCGCGAATCGCGGCTAATCCCGGGCGCATTGCGATCTGCCTGACCGGCGGCTCCAGCCCAAAGAGGCTCTACCAGCTACTGGGCAGCGAGGCCTGGCGCGAAAAGATCCCGTGGGAGCGCGTGCACTGGTTCATCGGTGACGAGCGCTTCGTGCCCGAAAGCGATCCTCTCAACAACATGGCGGTCGCGCGCGCGACCTTTCTCGATCGCAACGCGCCCTCCGGCCATGTTCACCCGATCCCGACGACGGCTGACACCCCCGATCAGAGCGCCGAGGCCTATGCGCGCGAGCTGCAGGCTTTCTACGGCGCTGCAAGCCTGGATCCCGCACGGCCGCTGTTCGACATGGTTTTGATGGGCGCAGGTCCCGACGGCCACACCGCTTCGCTCTTCCCGGGCTACCCCGCGATCGAGGAGACCGGGCGCTGGGTGGTCGGCGTCCCCAAGGCCAATGTTGCCCCCTTCGTGCCGCGGGTCACGCTCACCCTGCCCGCGCTGGCGTCCTGCCGCGAAATGCTGTTCGAGATAGCGGGGCATGACAAGCAGCCGATCTTGACGCGCCTGCTCAATGGCGAGACTCTGCCGGCTGTACGCGCGCGCTCTAATGGCGAGACCGTCTGGCTGGTCGACCAGGCCGCGCTTCCGGAGGGAATTCGTGGCGGGCGTTGAAGCACCTTGTGCATTGATCGTGATGGGCGTGTCGGGCTCGGGCAAGAGTACGGTTGCAAAAGCGCTCGGCGAGCGCCTCGGGTGGCGATTCGAGGACGGAGATAGCTTTCATCCCGCCAGCAATGTCGAGAAGATGCGGGCTGGCCATCCCCTCACCGACGAGGACCGCTGGCCCTGGCTCAATGCCATTGCCGACGAGATCGCGCGGGTCTGCGACAACGGCGGGCAAATCATCATTGCCTGCTCGGCGCTGAAGCACACTTATCGTGACGTGCTCCTGCGCGGACGCGACGACGTCCGCTTCATATTCCTGAGGGGTACGAAGGAGCTGATCGCCGCCCGCCTCGCGCAACGCAAGGGGCACTTCATGCCGCCCGGCCTGCTGACGAGCCAGTTCGACACGCTGGAGCCGCCGGAGGCCGGCGAGCACGTGATCACCGTCTCGATCGACGAATCCGTCGAGGCAATCGTGGACGGCGTCTTGCGACAATTGAAGCTGGGCGGCGCAATACCCAAGGTTCTGCCATGACAAAAATCTCGCTCGTCGTCTCCGACGTCGACGGCACGCTGCTGACCAAGGGCAAGACGCTGACCGACCGCGCGAGGTCCGCGGTGCAGCGTTTGCACCGGGCCGGCATCGGCTTCACGATTACGTCGAGCCGCCCCGCGATCGGCATGCGGTTCCTGATCGAGCCGCTGGCGCTCTGGCTGCCGGTCGGCCCGTTCAACGGCTCCTCGATCGTCGACCCCGAGATGAATCCGGTCGAGCAGCATCTCATCCCGGCCAGCGCGGCCGAGCGAAGCTTGCAAATTCTCCGGGACTTCGGCGCCGATATCTGGCTGTTCACCACCGACAAATGGCTGATCGACAGGCCTGATGGCCAATACGTCGCTCACGAGCAGCACACCATCCGCTCCGATCCCACCATCGTCGCGGACTTTTCACCGTATCTCGCGAGTGCCTGCAAGATCGTCGGCGCCAGCGCCGATGCGGCGGGCCTCGAAGCCTGCGAGAAGGCGATGCAGAAGGCGCTCGGCAGCGAGGCGATGGCGGTGCGCTCGCAGACCTACTACCTCGACATCACCCCGCCCGGCTTCGACAAGGGCACCTTCGTGCAAGCCATGGCCAAGCGTCTCGGCATTTCAACGGACGCAGTGGCCACCATCGGCGACATGCAGAACGACCTCGCGATGTTCCGCGTCAGCGGCGTCTCGATCGCGATGGGCAATGCGGCCGACAACGTCAAGGACCAGGCCACCCACGTTACCGCGACAAACGAGCAGGACGGTTTTGCCGAGGCGATGGAGATGATCTTGAAGCGGAACGGGAGTGGGTGAGGCCCGACGGGACAAGACTCGACTGGCGCCGCAATGGAAGTGCGTTCCCTCCCCCCTTGTGGGGGAGGGTTAGGGAGAGGGGTAGCCCAAGAAAAGGTGCCGTTGTTGGTGAAGCACCAGGGGCGGGGGCGCTACCGATAAAATCCCCGTGTGACACCCCCCTCCCTGCCCTCCCCCACAAGGGGGGAGGGAACGGAGAGAGCGCCGCCAACCTCACTTCGACCGCTGCATCGCCGGCTTCTGGCTGCCCTGCCTTGCCGCCGACAGATTATGCGCCGTGTTGACCAGCGCGATATGGGTCAGCGCCTGCGGGAAATTGCCGGTCTGACGCCTGGCGCCTGAATCATATTCCTCGGCCAGCAGCCCGACGTCATTCGCGATACCGACCACGCGATCGAACAAGATCTGCGCCTTGTCGAGATCGCCTGACAGCACATGGGCATCGGCCAGCCACAGGCTGCAGGCGAGGAAGGCGCCTTCGAGCGGCGGCTGCCCCGCAGGCACCTCGCGGGGATCGTGCCGCAGCACGAAGCCGTCGCGGAGCATGTGGTTTTCGACCGCCGCGATGGTGCCGCGAATGCGCGGATCCGACGCTTCCAGGAAGCCGACGGCCGGCAGCAGCAGCACGCTGGCATCGAGCAGCTTCGAGCCGTAGGACTCGACGAAGGCGTTTTCGCTCGCGTCGAAGCCCCGGTTGCAGACGTCGCGATGAATGGCGTCGCGCAAGGTGCGCCAGTGCAGGAGCGGGGCCTTGAAGCCGAAGGTCTCGGCGCTCTTGATGCCGCGATCGAAGGCGACCCAGGTCATCACCTTGGAGAAGACATAGTGCTTCGGCTCTCCGCGTCGCTCCCAGATGCCGTGATCGGGCTGGTCCCAGGCTTCGGCGAGATGCTTGAGCACGGCGCATTCCAGCGCCCAGCTCTCGTCGTCGAGCTTGAGCTTGGCCATCCGCGACTGGTGGAAGGCGTCGATCAGTTCGCCGTAGACGTCGAGCTGGAGCTGCGCATGCGCGGCATTGCCGACGCGCACCGGCTGTGCGCCTTCGTAGCCGTCGAGCCAGGTCGCCTCCCATTCCAGCAGCCGCCGCTGGCCCCAGATGCCGTACATGATCTGCATGTTCGCCGGCGAGCCTGCAGCCGCACGCAACAGCCAACTGTGCCAAGCGGAGGCTTCCTCGGTGTAACCCGAGTTCATCAGCGCCAGCAGCGTGAAGGTGGCATCGCGCAGCCAGCAGAAGCGGTAGTCCCAATTCCTGGCGCCGCCGAGCTTCTCCGGCAACGAGGTGGTCGGCGCCGCGACGATGCCGCCGGTCGGACCGAACGTCAGCGCCTTGAGTGTGATCAGCGAGCGCACGATCAGGTCGCGATAGTCGCCATCGCGATTACAGTGGCTGCACCAGTCCTGCCAGAATTTTTCCGTCTCCTGAAGCGCGAGCTCCGGATCGATCGGCGCGGGCGGCTCGAGATGCGAGGGACCGTAGGTCAACACGAACGGCACGGTCTCGCCGGCCTTGACCTCGAAATCAGAAACCGTGGTCAGATCCTCGCCGCGGGTCTTCGCCGGCGTCCGCAGCACGGTCATGTCCTGCCCCGCGACCGCCAGCAGGGAATGGTCGATCCGCCGCACCCACGGGATGTCGACGCCGAAGCCGAAGCGGATGACGAGCTCCATCCGCATCTTCACCGTGCCGCTGACACCGCGGACCAGCCGCACGATATCGGAGGCCTTGCCGCGCGGCGGCATGAAGTCGATCAGCGCGACGGTGCCGCTGTCAGTCTCAAAGCGCGTTTCGAGGATGAGGGTGTCGCCGAGATAGCGGCGCGACGTCGCGGTGACGTCCTCGCCCGGCGCGATCAGCCAGCGGCCGTTCTTGTGCGTGCCGAGGAGCGCTGCAAAGCAGGCGTCGGAATCGAAGGCCGGCCAGCACAGCCAGTCGATCGAGCCGTTGCGGCCGACCAGCGCCGCGGTCTCGCAGTCGCCGATCAGCGCGTAGTCCTCAATCCTCTGAGACAATGTGGTACGAGCCTTGAAAACGGCACCCTCGAAGCCCCGGCGATCAACGCCCGCCGGGCAACGAGCGTTCCCGCGTCGCGGCCTTCAAAGCCGCGAGATCGACTTTCGAGGCAATCTTGTCGAGCGTCACAGGCAGGCGCTGGCGCCAGTTCGGATGCTCGTCGATCGTACCGGGAATGTTGGGCTGGTCGATCACGCCGAGCAGATCCTCCAGCGACACCGCAAGCAGCCGCGACGGCGTGCGCGACAGGAAGGCGAGCACCGAATAGACATCATTGGCACGGATGCCGTTGGCACGCAGGATCTCGTCGAGCAGGCCGAGCGCATCCCAGCGGGCCTGATCGTTCTCGCCGGGATCGAGCCCGAGCGAGCGCTTCATCTTGAGATCGCTGAAGGAGCGCCAGCCGGCATAGGTCGACAAATCATGGGTGTTCAGCGTCACCAGCGCGTTGGGCCGGTAGTGATCGACGGGCCGGAAGTGACCGGCATCGTCGCGCTCGAACATCATGACGAGGTAGGACCAGATGCCGAAATCCTGCATGGTCTCGCGAAAACCTTCCGGCACCGTGCCGAGGTCCTCGCCGATCACGATGCACTTATGGGCGGCGCTCTCGCGCGCCACGGTCGCCAGCAGCGCCTCGAACGGCATCTGCACATAGGCGCCGTTGTCGGGCTTGAAGCCGCGCGGCACCAGATACAGCCGCTTCAGGCCCAACACGTGGTCGAGACGGATGGCCCCGGAATGGCGCATCGAAGCCGCAAGCATATCGGCAAACGGCACGAAGGATTGCGCCTCCAGGCCGCCGGCGTTGAAACCCGCAAGCCCCCAATCCTGGCCGATGGTGTTGAGCACGTCCGGCGGCGCGCCGACGGCGAGATGGCGGGAAATCGCCCCCTGCTCGTTCCAGGCGTCGAAGCCGTTCGACTGCACGCCGACAGCCACGTCGAGATAGAGCCCGACCCGCATGCCGAGCTGGCCGGCCAGCTCCTTGGCGGCATGTAATTGGCTATCAGCCGTCCATTGCACGAATTCGACGAACTCGACCTCGTGCTGGTCGGGCCCGCCGCGAAGCTCGGCGCATTTCGCCTCGTCCGGCTGCTGCCATTCCATGGGCCATTCCCACCACGGCGCCGCGAAGCGATGACGGAGCACCTCGAAGCAGGCAAAACGGGACAACAGCGGCGCGCGAGCCGCGCGGAAGGCGTCGAACTGGTTGCGGCGGACGCCGCTCGCGGTTTTCACGAAGCTGTCGAAGGCGGCGCGCAGGCCGAGCCATTTCAAGGCCGCCATGTCCGGATAGGGCACGCGATCGCCGTCGCGGAGCCGCGCGGCGGTCGCGGCCACGTCGGGGACGAGGTCTGCGGAAAATTCCGGGATCGCCTCGACGTCGATATAGAGCGGATTGAGAAACAGCCGGCTGTTCGGCGAATAAGGGCTGCAATCGGCCGGATGGTCGTCGAACAACACATGCAGGGGATTGAGCCCGACGCCGTCGGCCCCCAACTGCTTGGCGAGCCGGACGAGACCGGCGAGATCGGTGAAATCGCCGATGCCCCAATTGCGGTCCGACCGGACGCTGTAGAGCTGCACGGCAAGCAGCCAGCCGCGGTCGAAATCGCCGCCGAAAGCCCGCTCCGGCGCCACGATCATCGGCACCTCTTCCGTCACGCCTTCGGCATCGGTCAGCGTCAGGCGGTGATAGCCGAGCGGCAGGCCCGCGGGCCAGGCAATCACGGGCTCGCGCGTCTCACCTTGCGCGATCAAATTGCCGTTGCCGGTCATCTTCCATTTGAGCGGCGGCGCACCGATCGCCACCAATTCGGTGCGCGGCTGTCCCAAGGCGCGGACCACCACGGGCCCGCTGACAAAGCGGTAAACCCGCTTCTCCGGCAGGGCGTCGAGGATAGATTTGAGGGCCACGGGATCGGTGACCCGCAGCTTTCCGAGGGCATCGACGAATTCAGATTGAACGCCCTTGATCCGGGCTTGAGCTAAAAGATCCATTCGGCACGCAGCTTGCAGGCCATTTTTTGGCCGGGGGCATCGATTTTAACGAGGTCGCGGAAGAGGTTAGTCAGGTCAACTCGCAAGCCGCGCCTGCCGTTCCCCAGGGAACCAATGACACACAAGCGGCTTTCTATAGTGGTATCAAGCGTAGGTTCCCGGCAAGGGAAACGGGCTCCTGCTTTCTTGTCAATGGCATCACCGTGAACAAGACAATTCAAACTGTCGAGAGTGCCGCAGCCGGCAGCACTTTCCTCATCGAGGACGTCTATCCCCTGATCGACGGCGGGCGCTTCCCCGTGAAGCGGATCGCGCGCGAACCGGTCGAGGTCTGGGCCGACATCTACCGGGACGGCGACGCCGTGATCGGCGCAACGCTGATCTGGCGACAGGAGCAGGACCGCGAATGGCAGAGCGAGCCGATGATCCCTCACGGCAATGACCGCTGGTCCGGCGCGTTCACACCCGTCGAGCCCGGCAAATATGTCTATGCGATCGAAGCCTGGACCGACGAGTTCGCGACGTGGTCGCACGCGGTCGCGCGCAAGCAGCGCTCCGGTGCCGACGTCACTCTCGATGCGATCGAGGGCGCGGGCCTCCTGACCAAGGCGCATGGCGCGCAGCAGGACGCCGCCGCTGTCATCGTGAGACAATGCGAGGACTATCTTCAGACCGGCGATGTTGCCCCGCTGCTGGCAACCGAGCTCGGCGCAGCCATGGCCGAGAGCCAGTCGCGGCCTGATCTCACGCGCTCGGCGCTATTCCCGCTGTTCGTCGACCGCGACAAGGCGCGCTTCGGCGCCTGGTATCAGATGATGCCGCGCAGCCAGAGCGTGGTGCCAGGACAGCACGGCACGCTCCGCGACTGCATCGCGCGCGTGCCCGACATCGCCGCGATGGGCTTTGACGTGCTCTACTTCACGCCGATCCATCCCATTGGCCGCACCCGACGCAAGGGCCGCAACAACGCGCCGGTGGCGGGCGACGGCGATCCCGGCTCGCCTTATGCGATCGGCGCCATCGAGGGCGGGCACGATGCGCTGCACCCCGAACTCGGCACGATCGAGGATTTTCGCGCGCTGGTCGCGACCTGCCTGGAATACGGCCTCGAGCTCGCGCTCGACTTCGCCGTGCAATGCTCGCCGGACCACCCGTGGCTGACGCAGCATCCGGAATGGTTCAAATGGCGCCCGGATCGCTCGGTGCGGACGGCTGACGGGCCCTATTCCGATATCGTCATCCCCGATTTCACGTCCGTCGACCGGGCTGGACTGTGGAACGCGTTTCGCGACGCCATGCTGTTCTGGATCGACCACGGCGTCACCATCTTTGCAATCGACAATCACGACACCGCGCCGCTCGCCTTCTGGGAGTGGCTGATCCGTGACATCCGCCGCCGGCATCCCGAGGTGATCCTGTTCTCCAAGACGTTCGCGCGCCCGAAGCTGATGAAAGGCCTCGCCAAGCTCGGCTTTGCACAATCGTTCAGCTATTTCCCCTGGCGAACGGCGAAGTGGGAGCTGGAGCAATATCTCGGCGAGCTGACGCGCTATCCCGAACGTGACTTCTATCGGCCGAACCTCTTCGTGAATACGCCCGATCTTTTGCCCTATCATCTCCAGGGCGGCGAAACCTGGGCGTTCAAATCGCGCGGCGCGCTGGCGGCGACGCTGTCCGGTAATTACGGCATCTACAGCGGGTTCGAGTTGCTGGAGCACGACGCGATCCCCGGCCGCGAGGAGTATCTCGACTCCGAGAAATACCAGATCAAGCAGCGCGACTGGAACAAGCCCGGCAACATCAAGACCTACATCACGGAGCTCAATCGCATCCGCAACGAGAATGCTGCGCTTCAGCAGACGGCGAACCTGCGCTTCCTCGGCATCGAAGACGGCGAGACGATCGCTTTCGTCAAGGAGGCGATCGACCCGACCAACATCGTCGTGGCCGTGGTTGCGCTCTCGCGCCACGTGCGCGAATTCTGGTTGCCGCTCGGCGACGTCACGGTTGACGCCGGCGGGCAGCGACACCATGTGTCGGCACTCGAAAACCTCCTCACCGGCGAACAGGCCCGCATCGAATGGGGCGGGATCAGATTGCGTATCGATCCCGAGCGCGATCCGGCGCTGCTGTTCCGCTGCCTGGCGTAAAGGCGCACGCCATGAACGTATTGTCTTCCGTCGACACCAAGAAAGCCGAGGCTGCCGAGATCGTGGATGAACTCTGGTACAAGGACGCCATCATCTATCAGCTCCACGTCAAGGCGTTTGCCGATAGCAATCAGGACGGCATCGGCGATTTCGCAGGGCTGACAGAGAAGCTGCCTTATCTCCAGGAGCTCGGCGTCACCGCGCTGTGGCTGCTGCCGTTCTATCCTTCGCCCGGCCGTGACGACGGCTACGACATCGCCGATTACGGCGCGGTCAATCCCGATTTCGGAACGATGAAGGATTTCAAGCGCTTCATCCAGGAAGCGCAGAAGCGGGGCTTGCGCGTCATCACCGAGCTCGTCGTCAACCACACCTCGGACCAGCACAATTGGTTCAAGCGCGCGCGCCGCAGCCCTCCGGGCTCGAGCGCCCGCAACTGGTATGTCTGGAGCGACACCGACCAGAAATACCAGGGCACCCGCATCATCTTCACCGACACCGAGAAGTCGAACTGGACCTGGGATCACGAGGCCGGCGCGTTTTACTGGCACCGCTTCTTCTCGCACCAGCCGGATCTCAATTTCGACAATCCGCGGGTCGTCAGCGCCCTGATCCAGGTGATGAAGCGCTGGCTGGACGCCGGCGTCGACGGCTTCCGCCTGGATGCCATTCCCTATCTCTGCGAACGCGAGGGCACCTCGAACGAGAACCTCCCGGAGACGCATGCCATCATCAAGCGGCTGCGCCACGAGCTGGATTCCTACTCCAAGGGCAAGCTGCTGCTGGCCGAGGCCAATCAATGGCCGGAGGACGTGCAGGAATATTTCGGCCGCGGCGACGAGTGCCACATGGCCTACCACTTCCCGCTGATGCCGCGCATCTACATGGCGATCGCGCAGGAGGACCGTTTCCCGATCACCGACATCCTGCGCCAGACGCCGGACATTCCTGCGAGCTGCCAATGGGCGCTGTTCCTGCGCAACCATGACGAACTGACGCTGGAGATGGTGACCGATGTCGAGCGCGATTATCTGTGGACCACCTACGCCAACGACCCGCGCGCTCGCATCAATGTCGGCATCCGCCGGCGCCTCGCGCCGCTGATGGACAATGACCGGCGCAAGATCGAGCTGATGAACTCGCTGCTGCTGTCCTTCCCGGGAACGCCGATCATCTATTACGGCGACGAGATCGGGATGGGCGACAACATCTATCTCGGCGATCGCAACGGCGTGCGCACGCCGATGCAGTGGAGCCCGGACCGCAACGGCGGCTTCTCGCGCTGCGACCCGGCCCGCCTCTATGCGCCGCTGATCATGGATCCCGTCTACGGCTACGAATCGGTGAACGTGGAGGCGCAGTCGCGCAGCCTGTCGTCGCTGCTCAGCGCAACCAAGCGCCTGATCTCGGTGCGCAAATCGACGCTCGCCTTCGGCCGCGGCACCATGACCTTCATCCGCCCGGCCAACCGCGCCGTGCTGGCCTATGTCCGGCAGTACCGCGACGAGGTGATCCTCTGCGTCGCCAATCTGTCGCGCGCGGCCCAGGCGACCGAGCTCGATCTGTCGCCCTGGAAGGACCGCATCCCGCAGGAGATGCTCGGCCGCACGCGTTTTCCGGCGATCGGCGAACTGCCCTACATGGTCACGCTGGGGCCCTATGGCTTCTACTGGTTCCAGCTCACCGAGCGCGACAAGTCCGAGCCGGTGACGCCGCGCGCGGTGCCGGAATTCGAGACGCTGGTGGTGCCGGTGAACTCGACCTGGGTGTCGCTGGCGCGCGAGCGCGGCGTGTTCGAGCACGAGGTGCTGCCGGGATTCCTGTCGCGCACGCGCTGGTATCCGGAGCACAATCCCAAGCAGATCAAGCCGACGCTGACCTCGGCGGTGCCGTTCTGCGACATCGGCGACAACAGGCCCTGGATCGCGTTCTTCGAGGCGGCGCAGGGCGACGTCACCACGCGCTACGTGCTGCCGATGCAGATCGAATGGGTGCGCTTCGACCGCGAACGCTTCAATCCCAGGGCGCTCGCCGCCGTGCGCCAGGGTGCCCGCGAAGGCACGCTGCTGGATGTGGCAACCGAGCAGATCTTCATTGGCCTGTTCCTGCGCAACCTGTCGCAGAACCTGGTGGTGGAAGAAAACAATCTGCGGCTGGAGTTCAAGGCGACCAGCCGGTTTGCCGAGTACACCATCAAGGAGCCCGAACGCATCCGCGCGATCGAGCAGTCGAACAGCACGGCGCTGGTCGACAACCAGTATGTCGCCAAGATCTATCGCCAGCTCGAAACCGGCATCAATCCCGAGATCGAGATCGGCTCCTACCTCACCGAAATCGCCCGCTTTGCCAATACGCCGGCACTGCTCGGCAGCGTCGAGCTGGTCGAAGACGACCGCCGCAGCGCAGTCGGCGTGCTGCACGCCTATGTCGAGAACCAGGGCGACGGCTGGGGCGTCACCGCGGGCTATCTCGACCGCTATATCGACGAGCAGCGGGTGCTGCCACCGGGCGAGATGCCCCGCGAGACCCAGGAGCAAGCGCCTTATCTGCACTTCATCGCGCAGATCGGCCGGCGGCTCGCCGAGCTGCATGTGGCTCTGGCCGCCGCAAAGCCAGGCGATCTCGCGCCGGAGCCGATTGGCTCCGCACAAATCAAGCGCTGGTCATCCGAGCTCAAGGCACGGGCCGAGCGGGTTTTCGAGCGGCTGGCCGCCGGCACCGACGGCCTGCGGGAGGTGGACCGACCGCTGATCAATCAGCTCGTCGCGGAGCGCGCGTCCCTGTCGGGCCGGCTCAACGCGCTATTACCTTCCGAGCCCGGCGGGTTGAACATCCGTCATCATGGCGACTTCCGCCTCGGGCAAACTCTGATCGTGAAGGACGATATCTTCATCATCGACTTCGACGGAGATCCGCATTTACCGCTGGCCGGCAAGCGGCGCAAGCTGCCTGCGTCGCGCGACGTTGCTGGCCTGATCCGCTCGATTGATCTTTCGGTTAACGCGGCGCTCCACCGCGCGCTCACGGGTGCCTCCGACGAACAGGGCCGTCTCACGGCTGCGCTCGACGAATGGCGCGAGCGCACCACCGCCACGTTCCTCACCGCCTACCGCGAAGCCATGACCGATCGGCGGCTGTGGCCGGAAGATCCGCAATCCGCGGCAGGCCTGTTAAGGTTTTTCCTGCTTGATCAAGCGTTCGAGGAAGTAGAGTACGAGCTGTCCCACCGGCCTGAGGGGCTCCATGCGCCGCTGTCCGGACTGCTTCGCATTCTGTCCAGTATCGAGAGCGAAGCCCATGCCTAAACTCCCTGCCGAGGCCTATGCGATCATCGAGGGTCGCCACTCCGATCCCTTCCACTATCTCGGGCTGCATCCCGAGGGTGACAAGAGCGTGGTGCGCGCATTTCTTCCCGATGCCTCGAACGTCGAAGCGGTGGGCGAGCACGGCGAGGTGGCGAAGCTCGATCGTGTCCATGATGCCGGCCTGTTCATCGGCGCTCTGCCGAACGGCGCGAAGCACTACCAGCTCCGCGCGAAATTCGGCGACAGCGTCATCGAATTCGAGGACACCTATCGCTTTCCGCCGATCCTGACCGATTTCGATCTCTATCTGCTCGGCGAAGGCACCCACCAGCGCCTTTACGACAAGCTCGGCGCGCATCCGATGCGGCTCGAAGGTATCGATGGCATCGGCTTCGTGGTGCTGGCGCCCAACGCCCGACGTGTCTCCGTGGTCGGCGACTTCAACTTCTGGGACGGACGGCGCCATCCGATGCGGGTGCGCGGCGCGGGTTATTGGGAATTGTTCATCCCGCACGCCAAGGCCGGCGACCACTACAAGTTCGAAATCATCGGACCGCATGGCCATCTGCTTCCGCTGAAGTCCGATCCGACGGCCTTTGCAAGCGAGGTGCGGCCGAAGACCGCTTCCATCGTGTTCGACGAAGCGCATCTGCCCCGGCCGCGACCGGCGCCCGACGGCATCAACGCGTTGTCCGCGCCGATGTCGATCTACGAGGTCCATCTCGGCTCATGGCGGCGCAAGAACGGCAATGAATGGCTGACCTATCGCGAGCTGGCCGAGCAGCTGCCGGCCTACGCCCGCGACATGGGCTTCACCCATCTCGAATTCCTCCCGGTGAGCGAGCATCCTTTCGACGGTTCGTGGGGCTATCAGCCGACCGGGCTGTATGCGCCGACCAGCCGCTTCGGCACGCCGGAGGACTTTGCCGCGCTGGTCGACGCCTGCCACCGCGAGGGCGTGGGCGTGCTGCTCGACTGGGTGCCCGGCCACTTCCCGGACGATCCGCACGGGCTCGGCAGCTTCGACGGCACGGCGCTGTACGAGCACGCCAATCCGCTCCAGGGCCGCCATCTCGATTGGGGCACGCTGATCTACAATTACGGCCGCACCGAAGTGACGAACTTCCTGGTCTCGAACGCGCTGTTCTGGCTCGAGCGCTACGCAATCGACGGACTGCGCGTCGACGCCGTCGCGTCCATGCTCTACCTCGACTACAGCCGTCCGCCCGGCGCCTGGATTCCGAACCAGCATGGCGGCCGGGAGAACATCGAGGCAATCGCGTTCCTGCGCCGCTTCAACACCGAGCTGTTCGCGCGTTTCCCGCAAGCGACCACGGCCGCCGAAGAGTCCACCGCCTGGCCGCAGGTCTCGCGTCCGGTCGAATTCGGCGGGCTCGGCTTCGGCTACAAGTGGAACATGGGCTGGATGCACGACACGCTGAACTACATCAGCAAGGACCCGATCCACCGCAAGCATCATCACGGCGACATCCTGTTCGGCCTGCACTACGCCTTCTCGGAGAACTTCGTCCTGCCGCTGTCGCATGACGAGGTCGTGCACGGCAAGCGCTCGATCCTCGGGCGCATGCCCGGCGACGAATGGCAGCGCTTCGCGAATTTGCGCGCCTATTACAGCTTCATGTTCGGCCATCCGGGCAAGAAGCTGCTGTTCATGGGCGCCGAGATCGCGCAAAGCCGCGAATGGAATCACGACCAGTCACTCGACTGGCACTTGCTCGAATACAAGCCCCATTCAGGCATCCAGGCGCTGATCCGTGATCTCAACCGGCTCTATCGCGCGGTACCCGCGCTGCACCAGATGGACTGCGAGCAGGCCGGGTTCGAATGGCTGATCACCGACGACGCCAACCGCAACGTGTTCGCATGGCTGCGCAAGGGATTTGACGAGCACGCGCGGTGCATGGTGATCGTCAACTTCTCACCCAACGTCTATCGCAACTACCGCGTTCGCGCGCCCCTCAGTGGCAAGTGGAAGGAAGTCTTCAACTCCGACTCCGCCCATTACGGCGGCAGCAATGTCGGCAACATCGGCGAAGTCCACGCCATCAATGGCGAGCTCCGCCTCACCATTCCGCCGCTCGCTGCGATCTTCCTCGTTCCGGAAAGCTGAACGATGCGCCTGACTGCTGGATCGCCCGCACGCCTCGGCGCAAGCTGGGACGGACGCGGCACCAATTTCGCGCTGTTCTCCGCCAACGCGCAGAAGGTCGAGCTGTGCCTGTTCGACATGCAGGGCCGCCGCGAACTCGAGCGCGTCGAGCTGCCGGAGCGCACCGAGGATGTCTGGCACGGCTATCTCAACGACGTCTCGCCCGGCCAGCTCTACGGCTACCGCGTGCATGGCCCCTACGAACCGGAGCACGGCCACCGCTTCAACGCCAACAAGCTGCTGCTCGACCCCTATGCCAAGCGGCTTTCCGGGCGGCTGGTCTGGAGTGACGCGCATTTCGCCTATCGCACCGGAAGTCCACGCGAGGACCTGTCGTTCGACCGGCGCGACAACGCGCGCGGCATGCCGAAGGCCGTCGTCGTCGACGAGACCTTCAACTGGGGCCGTCGCGAGATCCGGCCCAACATTCCCTGGGAAGACACCATCATCTACGAGGCCCACGTCAAGGGACTGACACAGAAGCGCGACGACGTGCCGCCGAATTTGCGCGGCACCTATGGCGGCCTGTCCTCGCCGGCGATGATCGAGCACCTGAAGAAGCTCGGCGTCACCACCGTGGAGCTTCTGCCGGTGCATAGCTTTGTCGATGACCGCATCCTGGTGGAAAAGAAGCTCGCCAATTACTGGGGCTACAACACCTTGTCCTTCTTCGCGCCCGAGCAGCGCTACGCCCAGGACAACGCCCTCGATTCCTTCCGCACCACGGTCGCACGCCTGCACGATGCCGGCATCGAGGTGATGCTCGACGTCGTCTACAACCACACCGCCGAGGGCAATCACCTCGGCCCGACGCTGTGCTACCGCGGCATCGACAACGCCTCCTATTACTGGCTCAACCGCGAGAACCCGCGCTATTACGACGACTTCACCGGCTGCGGCTCGTCGGTGAACCTCACCCATCCGCGCGTGCTGCAGATGGTGATGGATTCCCTGCGCTACTGGGTCGAGGTCTGCCATGTCGACGGCTTCCGTTTCGACCTCGCCACCACGCTGGCGCGCGGGCCGAACGGTTATGATCGCGGCAGTTCGTTCCTGACCGCGATCCGCCAGGACCCGGTGCTGGCGAGCGTCAAGCTCGTCGCCGAACCCTGGGACCTCGGCCTCGGCGGCTATCAGGTCGGTGCATTTCCCTCGCAATGGTCGGAGTGGAACGACCGGTACCGCAGCGCCATGCGCCGCTACTGGAGCGGCGAAGGCAGCCTGATCGGCGACATCTCCAGCCGCATGACGGCGTCCTCCGACCTGTTCAACCACGACGGACGGCGGCCGCGCGCCAGCGTCAACCACATCACCGTGCATGACGGTTTCACCCTGGCCGATCTCTTCAGCTACAACGAGAAGCACAACGAGGCCAATGGCGAAGACAATCGCGACGGCTCCAACGACAACCACAGCAACAATTGCGGTGTCGAGGGTCCGACCGACGATCCCCAAATCGTCAGCTTGCGCCGGCAGCTTCGCAAGAACGTGCTGGCCTGCCTCATGCTGGCGCAGGGCATTCCGCTGATCCTCGCCGGCGACGAGGTCGGGAATTCGCAATCAGGCAACAACAACGCCTATTGCCAGGACAACGAGGTTGGCTGGGTCGGCTGGGACAATCTCGGCAAGGACGGCGACGACATGGTCGATTTCGTCGCCGAGCTCGCCGAAATCCGCCGCCGGTTCTCGCAGCTTCGCAGCCATCGCTGGCTCGACGGCCGCCCCAAGGACGGCATCTCCTACGGCGCGCTGTGGCTGACGCCGGCCGGCGACGAAATGACGGAAAGCGACTGGAAATTCCCGGAAGGGCGGTTCCTCTCCTATGTGATGGGGCCGATGGAACCCGGCAGCGCCGCGATCTTTATCGTACTCAACGCAGCCCCCGAAGAGATCGCATTCAAATTGCCAAAAATGACCGAATACAAGAGTTGGCAGCAAATCCTGAACACGACCGACGCCAAGCTGAACACGGTCGACTTCCAGCCCGGGAGCGACAGCAAGGCGCCGCCGCGCTCCGTGCTCGCTTTCGCGGGGGCGCTATGAGGCCATCCTTCGGGGCGAGGCCGACGAAGGACGGCGTGTCGTTCCGGCTGTGGGCGCCTGCCGCGCGCCGCGTCGATCTCCTGCTCGACAGACGACACGCGATGCAGCGCCGGCAGGATGGCTGGTATGTCGCCGAGATTGCCAATCTGCCCGTCGGCAGCAACTACAAATTCAGGATCGACGACGAGATCGACGTGCCCGATCCGGCGTCTGCATTCCAGCCCGACGACGTGTTCGGCCCGAGCGAGGTGATCGATCACGACGCCTTTGCCTGGCGCGCATCCGATTGGCGCGGCCGTCCCTGGGAAGAGACGGTGCTGATCGAGACGCATGTCGGCACCTTCACCGCGGAAGGCACCTATCGCGCCATGATCGACAAGCTCGATCATCTCGTCGCCACCGGCATCACCGCGATCGAGCTGATGCCGCTGGCCGACTTCGCCGGTCGTCGCGGCTGGGGTTATGATGGTGTATTGTGGTACGCGCCCGACAGCACCTATGGTCATCCCGATGAATTGAAGACGCTGATCGACGAAGCACATCTGCGCGGGCTGATGGTGTTCCTCGACGTCGTCTATAATCATTTCGGGCCCGAGGGAAATTACCTCGGCCGCTACGCGCCGACCTTCTTCACCGACGCGCACACGCCGTGGGGCAGTGCGATCGATTATCGCGTGCCGCAGGTTCGCGCTTTTGCCGTCGAGAACGCGCTGTCGTGGCTCAGCGACTATCGCTTCGACGGCCTGAGGCTTGATGCCGCCAATCACATCATGGCGATCCCCGGCGAGCAATCGATGCTGCAGGACCTCAGCGTCGCCGCGGGCGAGCTTGCCAAGGCGACGGGGCGGCACATCCATCTCGTGCTGGAGAACGGCGACAATCGCGCGAGCCTGCTCGATGCCGCGCAGGAGCCCCCGAACAGCAAGTTTCGCGCCCAGTGGAACGACGACTACCACCACGTCTGGCACGTGATGCTGACGGGCGAGCTCGCCGGCTACTATGCGGACTATCAAACGCCGCGGCTCGATCTCGCACGCGCGCTCGCCTCCGGCTTCGTCTATCAGGGCGAGATCTCGGAATTCTGGGGCAAGAAGCCGCGCGGCGAGAAAAGCGACGAGCTGCCGCCGGCAACCTTCGTCAACTTCCTGCAAAACCACGACCAGATCGGCAACCGGCCGCTCGGCGACCGGCTCGAAAGCCTCGCATCGCCCAAGCAGATCGAAGCAGCACTCGCGGTGACCCTGCTCGCGCCGATGGTGCCGATGCTGTTTCAGGGCGAGGAGTGGGGCTCCACCGTGCCCTTCCCGTTCTTCTGCGACTTCCAGGGCGGCCTGGCTGACGCCGTCCGCAAGGGGCGCAGGCAGGAATACGCCTGGGCCTACGAGAAGTACGGGGACGAGGTGCCCGACCCGCTCGATCCGGCAACGCTGCAATCGGCCGTGCTCGACTGGACCGGCCACACGCCGGAGCAGGATGCACGTCTCGCGCTGGTGCGGGAGCTGCTCGCTCTCCGCCACAAGGAGATCGCGCCACGACTGAAAGCTGCGCGCTTCGGTGATGCCGCCGTGGCCGATAGCGGCCTGCTCACCGCACATTGGCACATGGGAGATGGCGCGACGTTGCGCCTCGTCGCCAATCTCTCCGACAAGGACGCCGCATATTCCGGCGGTGTGGGCACCCTGATCTGGGGCGGCCCGACCGGCGACCGGTTTGCGCCCTGGTCGGTGGTCTGGCGCCTCGGAGTTTGACATGGCTTCAGCCGTTCCTCTCGCAACGTACCGGCTTCAGCTCACCGCGGATTTCGACTTCGACAAGGCCGCCGCGGTCGTGCCCTACCTGAAGGCGCTGGGAATCACGCATCTCTACACCTCGCCGGTGATGAAGGCCCGCAAGGGCTCGACGCACGGCTATGACACCGTCGATCACAGCCAGTTCAATCCGGAGCTCGGCGGCGAGGCCGGCTTCGCCCGGCTGAGCGAGGCGCTGACGCAGAACGACCTCGGCCTCATCATCGATTTCGTACCGAACCATGTCGGCGTCCACTTCGCCGACAATCCCTGGTGGCTGGACGTGCTGGAATGGGGCCAAGCCTCGCCGCACGCCGTCTCCTTCGATATCGACTGGGATCAACTGGCCTTCCGCGCCCGTGGCGGCGTGTTGCTGCCGATCCTCGGCGCGTCCTATGGCGAAGCGCTCGAGAGCGGCGACATCGAGCTGCGCTACGATGCCAACGAAGGCAGCTTTTCCGCCTGGTATTTCGAGCACCGCCTGCCGATCGCGCCGGAGCGCTATGGCGAGATGCTGCGGATGATCGTGAAGGAAGCCGACGCCGCCGAGACCGAGGCCGGCAAGCGCCTGCTGTCGCTCGCGACCCGCTACACGGGACTGCGCCGCCCCAACCGCAAGGAAGCGCCCGGCTTCAAGGCGGAGCTTAGGGAGATCGCAGGCAGCGCCGATATCATCGCGCGCGGCCTCGGCGCCTATCGCGCCGCCAAGGACCGCCCCGCGCAGACGCTGGCGCTGCATCATTTGCTGGAGCGCCAGCACTACAAGCTCGGGCACTGGCGGCTTGCCTCCAGCGACATCAACTATCGCCGCTTCTTCGACGTCAACGGGCTCGCCGGCATGCGCGTCGAGGATCCCGGTACGTTCGCCGCCACGCACCGGCTGGTGAAGCAACTCATTGCCGACGGTAAACTGCAAGGCATCCGGCTCGATCATATCGACGGCCTGCGTGATCCCGCGCAATATTGCCAGCGGCTGCGCCGGCTGGTGCGCGACGCGCAGGGCGCCACAAAGCCGTTCTATACGGTGATCGAGAAAATCCTGTGCGAGCACGAGCGCCTGCCGCATTTCGCCGGCGTCCAGGGCACCACCGGCTATGAGTGGATGAACGCCATCACTCACGTTCTGGTCGACGCCAAGGGGCTGGAGGCGCTGGACGAGACCTGGCGGCAGATCAGCAACCGCCCGCCGCGGCTCGCGCCTTATGTCAAGGACGCCAAACGGCGCGTGCTGGAGACGCTGCTGACCAGCGAATTCACGGTTCTGACCCGCCTGCTTGCGCGCATCGCCAACGGGCACTACTCGACCCGCGACTTTTCCGCCGACAGCCTGCGGCAGGCGCTCGAGCTCTACGTGCTGCATTTCCCGGTGTACCGTACCTACCTGACGACAAGCGCGCCGACCGCAAACGATCGTAAGCTGATCGACGACACCATCGAGCACGCTCGCCGGGAATGGTTCGCCGCGGACGAAGGCATTTTCGACTTCCTGCGCGACGCGCTCACCATGGATTTGCTCAAGCCTGGCCGTCCCCCGCACAGCGCCCCGCGCGTGCGTCGGTTTGCGCTGAAGGTGCAGCAATTCACCGGGCCGATGATGGCGAAGTCGCTGGAGGACACCGCTTTCTATCAATTCCACCGGCTGCTCGCCCTGAACGAAGTCGGTGGCGATCCCGCGAGCAAGGGCCTCACCATTCCCGCTTTTCACGAGATCATGCAGACCCGCGCCAGGGAATGGCCGCAAGGGATGACGGCGACCGCCACGCATGACACCAAGCGCGGCGAGGACGCCCGGGCACGGATCGCGGCCTTAAGTGAAATTCCCGGCGAATGGACCAGCGCCGTGGCGCGTTGGAAAGTCCTGAACGCACCGCACCTCGCGCTCGACGGCAATCTGCGCGCTCCGTCGGCCACGTTCGAATACATGCTCTACCAGACGCTGCTCGGCGCCTGGCCGCTTGGAGAGACGGCCGATGCCGGCTTCGTCGCGCGTATCCAGGCCTATGCGCTCAAGGCCGCACGCGAGGGCAAGGAGGAGACCAGCTGGCTCAACCCGCACGAGGCCTATGAGAACGGCGTCCAGAGCTTCATCGCGAAGATCCTCGATCCCGCGCAATCAGGCGAGTTCCTGGAGGCACTGAAAACCCTGGCTCGCCGCGTTGCGCTGCTCGGCGCGCTGAACGGGCTGAGCCAGGTCACGCTGAAGGCGACACTGCCGGGCGTGCCCGACTTTTACCAAGGCACCGAATTCTGGGACCTCTCGCTGGTCGATCCCGACAACCGGCGCCCGGTGGATTTTTCCGCGCGACACGCGGCGCTGGGCACGCTGGACAATCCGGATTGGAATCATCTGATCAAGAGCTGGCCGGACGGCCAGCTCAAGCTGGCCTGGACGCGGCACCTGCTCAAGCTACGCAATGAGCTGCCCGACGTTTTCGCGCGAGGCGACTACCAGCCGCTTCAGGTGCGGGGCGCACATGCCGACCATGTCGTGGCCTTTGCCCGCCGCCACGGCCGCACTGCTGCGATCGTCGCTATCGGGCGCCACTTCGCACCTTTCACGCAAGCAGGACGCGAATGGCCGGCGTTCGAGGGGCTCGACGCCACCATCGACGTCACAGGCTATAGCGTGCCGGGATTTGTAGGCAACGATCTGCCGCTCGCGCAGGCGCTTCGCGGTTTTCCAGCTTCGGTCATCCCGGCGCGCCCCGCGGATGCGGCGAAGCCGGTGCGACAGCGCACCCGCGCTTGATTGCTAGCTTTTCGCGTCTTTGCCCAACAGCAGCTGGCCGCGCTTGCGGATCGTGGCCTGAGCCATCTCCGCAAAGCGCTGCAATAGCCAGGGCAGCACCACCTGCACCTTGACATGGTCGTCGGCGACATCGACCTGCCCCGTCGCGATTTGCCCGAGCGCGCGGATGCGGAAATTCATGCTGTCGCCGTTCCAGCGCTCCTCCTCGACCTGCATCACGGGAACGCTGGCGGCAGCACGGCCGAGCCCGGTCTTGAGACGACGCACCGCCTCCTCGCGGCCGAGGCGGTGGGGAATAGAGACGACAAGCGGTGCTGACATGGCTCTGCCCGGTTAGTGATTAAATCTCACATAGTCATGCCCCCCGACACCGCAAAGGTTCCATGCAAGTGGAGCGTGCAACCGGTGTTTCATTGGGGGAACTTTAAAACCTGCGGCAAGTTGCCCTCGCACCACGGGACAGGTTGCAAGAGACCCTTCCAACGAAGGGCTGGAGGAGATTTGGCATGTCTATCGGTACGATCATTCTGATCATTTTGGTCATCGCGCTGCTCGGCGGCTTCAGCGGCATCGGCGGCGGCCCGTTCTACGGCACCGGCTATTACGGCGGCGGCGGCCTCGGGCTCGTCATCGTGATCCTGCTGATCCTGCTGCTGCTGGGACGGATCTAGCCGGGTTCGGTAGGTGGGTTAGCCGCAAGGCGTAACCCTCCTCTTTTCTTTCCGCGTCAACAGAAGTGGTGGGTTACGCTTCGCTAACCCCCCCTACTTCTTTTTCGCCGCGAGCTTCTTGATCGCCGCCTTGATCGACACGGCCGCATCGTCATAACCATCCCACGCCTTCGATCGCGCCAGCAAGCCTGGCACCGTTCGCACCGTGTACCGCTTCGGATCGAGGTCGCTCTTCACCTGCGCCCACGTGACCGGCATCGACACAGTCGCACCATCGCGCGCGCGGGGGGACAGCGGGGCCACCGCCGTCGACATGCGGTCGTTGCGCAGATAGTCCAGGAAGATCTTTCCCGTTCGCAGCTTCTTCGACATGTTGAGCAGATAGCGCTCGGGATCGTCGTCCGCCATCCACTGGCAAACGCCCTGCGCGAAGGCCTTCGCCTCTTTCCAGCTCACCTGATCGCGGGCGCCATGACGCAAGGGCACCACGACGTGCAGGCCCTTGCCGCCGGTGGTCTTGCAGAAGCTTTCCATGCCGATGTCGGTCAGCCGCTGCCGCATCTCCTTGGCGGCCTCGACGACCTCGGCGAAGACGACGTCGGGCGCCGGATCGAGATCGAACACCAGCCGGCCCGGGGTATCGTAGGCGTAGGGCGCGCAATTCCAGGGATGCAGCTCGACGCCGCCGATCTGCGCTACCGCCGCGAGCCCTTCGATGCGGTCGATCTGCAAATAGGGCTTGCGGTCGCCGGAGACCCGCGCGAGCTCCAGAAGGTTCGAGGTGCCCTGCATGGCGTGGCGCTGGAAGAAGCATTCGCCCTTGATGCCGTCAGGGGCGCGGATCAGCGAGCACGGACGGCCCTTCAGGTGGACGATCATCCATTCGCCGACAGCTTCGAGATAGCGCGCGAGATCCAGCTTGGTGACGGGATCGCCATTGCCGTCGTCCGGCCAGAGCTCCTTGTCCGGCTTGGAGATGACGACTCCCATCACTTCGGCACTGCCGGCTTGCGCTGTTCGTTCGCCGGTCTTCGCTTTCGCGCGCGGCTTGGCCTGCCGCCTCGTCGAGGGCTCGGCAAGCTCGGTATCGACCGGTGTCTCGGCCTCGACCTCCTCCGCCGGCTTGTCCTGCCGTAGACCCTTGAAGGCGGCCTGGCGGATATTGCCGTCGGCGGTGAAGCCGGCGAACTCGATCTCCGCCACGAGCTCCGGCTTCAGCCAGTGCACCTCGCGCGCTTTTTTCGGTGCGTTCTTGCCGCCAAAGGGGCTTTGCTTGGCCTCCATCGCCTTCAAGGACGGCATGATGCGCTTGACCTTGTCGGCGCCGAAGCCCGTGCCGACCATGCCGACGAAGGCGAGATGATCGCCGCGGTGCACGCCGGCCATCAGCGAACGGAATTTGCCATTGGTGGTCTTGTAGCCGCCGATGACGACCTCATGGCCGGCACGGCATTTAGCCTTGGTCCAGCTTTCTGTCCGCCCCGAACGATAGGGCGCGTCGAGCTTCTTCGACACCACGCCCTCAAGCTCGAGCTTGCAGGCCGACTGCAGCACGGCGTCGCCGCCGCTTTCGAAATGCTCGACATAGCGAATCTGGCTCGATTTGCGCTTGCGCGCCTCCAGCAGCTCCTTCAACCGCGCCTTGCGCTCGCCGAGCGGCAGCCGGCGGTAATCGAGACCTTCCGCAAACAACAGGTCGAACGCGAAGAAGATGAGCTCGTCGGTCTTGCCGTCCGACAGCGCGGCCTGGAGCGACGAAAAATTCGGTGCTCCGTTATGGTCGAGCGCGACGATCTCGCCGTCGATCATCATGTCCGGCTGCGCGCCCGCTTCCTTCGCGATGCTTGCGAATTTTCCGGTCCAGTCGAGGCCTTTGCGCGTCTTCAACGTCGCCTTGCCGCCTTCGACCCGCAGTTGCACGCGGTAGCCGTCGAACTTGATTTCGTGGCACCAGCCATCGCCGCCCGGCGGGCGCTCGACCGAGGTGCAGAGCTGCGGCGCGACGAAATCAGGCATCTCCGCCTTCTTCGCGGTCGTCGCGGTTGTGGCCTTCTTCTTTGCCGTCTTGCCGGTCTTCAACGCCGCGCGGGGTGCCGGCGTGACCGTGCGCTCTTTCGCCTCGTCCGCCCGGTTGGACTGCCAGACCGCGTCGGCCTTGGCCTTGGTGCCCTTCGCCAGCATGAACGGTTTTGGTGCTCGCCCCTTGCCTTCGGCGATCTGATCCATCACGCGGCCGGAGGCGACCGACTTGTCCTGCTCGAGAATGTCATTGTCTGCGCCCTCGCGAACATATTCGTCGCGATGCTTGATCAGGAGCCAATTGGTCCGTTTGCCGCCGGTGCGGTCGTTGCGCATGCGCACCAGGACCCAGCTGCCGTGCAGCTTCTCGCCATGCAGGGCGAACTTCAGATCGCCCTTCTTGAAACCGCGTTCGGGATCTTCGGATTCCCAGGTGCCGCGATCCCAAAGCATGACCGTGCCGCCGCCGTACTGGCCTTCCGGAATCGTGCCCTCGAAGTCGCCATAGTCGAGCGGATGGTCCTCGACCTCGACGGCCAGCCGCTTGTCGTGCGGATCGAGCGAGGGCCCTTTCGTCACCGCCCAGGACTTGAAGACGCCGTCGAACTCGAGCCGCAGATCGTAGTGCAGCCGCGTGGCGTCATGCTTCTGGATCACGAAACGCCGCTGCTTCGATGGCGCCACCGCGGCCTTGCCCGACGGCTCCGGCGTCTTCTCGAAATCACGTTTCTGTCGATACTTGGATAGTTTTTGCAGCACGATTGGTCCCGGATTCTCTTTCGGCGTGGAAGCCTATCACGGCCCGCATCCCACCCGGAACCAAAACCCCGCGGGACGGTTGGGGTTCCAAAATGACTCGTAGACGCTGGAGAACGGAATGGCACCGCGCGCCTATTGGAAGGGAACGTTGAAGCTCTCGCTGGTCAGTTGCCCCGTTGTGCTTTATCCGGCGACCACCGCGGCCGAGAAGACGCGATTTCACATGATCAACCGCGAGACCGGCAACCGATTGAAGCAGCAGATGATCGACGCCGAGACCGGCGACGTCGTCGAAAGCGACCAGAAGGGACGCGGCTACGAGCTGCGCAAGGGCAAGTATGTCGAGATCGAGCCGGAGGAGCTCGAAGCCGTCCAGATCGAGAGCAACCACACCATCGACATCGAGAGCTTTGTGCCGAGCGACGAGATCGACCAGCGCTACCTCAACCATCCCTACTACATCGCGCCCGACGGCAAGGCCGCGGTCGATGCCTTTGCCGTAATCCGCGACGCCATGAAGGACCAGGATCGCGTCGCGCTCGCCAAGATCGTGCTCACCAACCGCGAGCACATCATCGCGATCGAGCCGCTCGGCAAGGGCCTGCTCGGCACCACGCTGCGCTTCCCCTACGAACTGCGCGACGAGGACCAATTCTTCAACGACATCAAGAGCCCGAAGATCACCAAGGACATGGTCGAACTCGCCGGCCATATCCTCCAGACCAAGGCCTCCCATTTCGATCCCAGCAAGTTCAAGGACGATTACGAGAACGCGCTGAAGGCCCTGGTGAAGCGCAAGGCCAGCGGCAAGACAATCGAACTGCCGGAGCCTGAGGAGAAGCCGAGCAACGTCGTCAGCCTGATGGATGCGCTGAAGCAGAGCTTGAAGGGACGCAGCGGGAAGAAGACGGCGGCGAAGTCCCATGCGCGCCGGGCGTCGGGGCGAACGAGGGCCGCGAAGAAGACGCACCGGTCGACGGCGCGGCAGAGGAAAGCGGGTTAGCTCTCCGCCGCGCACTTCACTCTCTTCCCTCATGGTGAGGAGGCGCGAATTGCCGTCTCGAACCATGCAGGCCCCCGCTGCGGGAGTCGGGCCTTCATCCTTCGAGACGCGCGTTCCGCGCTCCTCAGGATGAGGATCGAAAGCTAGTCCCCCGCCTTTAGCCGATAGCCGATCCCCGTCTCCGTCAGCACGTATTGCGGCCGTTCCGGATCGGCTTCGATCTTCTGCCGGAGCTGGCGGACATAGACACGCAGATATTGCGCGTCGGTCAACTCATCCCAGAGCTCCCTCAGCAGAAAGCGGTGGGTGAGCACCTTGCCGGCGTGCTGCACCAGCACGCGCAGGAGGTCATATTCCTTCGGCGACAGTTTGACGTCGCGCTCGCCGACCTTGACGATCCGGCGCACCAGATCGACCGAGAGATCGCCGGCACGAAACACTGGGCGCTCGCCCTGGATCTGAAGCTGGTGCCGCAGCGCGGCGCGCAGGCGCGCCAGCAGCTCGTCCATGCCGAACGGCTTTGTCAGGTAATCGTCGGCCCCGAGGTCGAGCGCCTGCACCTTGCCGGCCTCGTCGCCGCGGCTCGACAGCACCACGATCGGCACAGCTTCATTGCGGGCGCGGATGGTACGCAACAACTCGTGACCCTGGATGTCCGGCAGGCCGAGATCGAGGATGATCAGCGCGGGATCCTCGCTGAGCTTCTCCAGCGCGGTCTTGCCGTTGGACGCCTCCAGGATCTCATAGCCTTGGGTCGAGAGCCCCATCCGCAGCAATTTGCGGATCGGCGGCTCGTCGTCGATGACCAGCACTTTGATCGCGGCGGCGCTCATGCGGCGGTATCCAATGCGTGGGTCCGGGCCGGAATGGGCAGACGGATGGTCAGTACCGCGCCGCTCCGGTCGCTGCGATTCGCGGCCGAGATCGTGCCATGCATCGCCTCGACGAAGCCGCGGGAGATGGCGAGCCCGAGCCCGGTGCCGGGGCGGACATGGTCGCCCTTCTGCACGCGATAAAACTTGTCGAACACGCTCTCGAGCTCCTCGGACGGAATGCCGTCGCCCTCGTCCGCAATCTGGAGCACCACATGATCGCTGTCGCGCCGGCTGCGAATCGAGACCGTCGCGTGGGGCGGCGAATATTTGGCGGCGTTGTCGAGCAGGTTGAACAGCACCTGCTCGAACAGCACCGCATCGAGCTGGAGCATAGGAAGGTCTGCGGCCAACTCCAGCTCCACCTTGTGGGCGGTGAGGATCTTGGCTGCACGGCGGAGCGCGCTGCCGACGATCTCTCCAAGATCGTGCAACGCAGCGTTGGGCACGATGGCGCCGGATTCGAGCTTGGTCATGTCGAGCAGATTGGCGATGAAGCGGTTGAGCCGTTCGGATTCGTCGATCACGGTGGCGAGCAGGTCGCGCTTCTCGGTGTCGGAGAGCGCGCTGGCGAGATCGCGCATGGTCGAGGCCGCACCCAGCACGGATGCGAGCGGCGTCTTCAGGTCGTGTGAAATCGAGGTCAGCAATGCGGAACGCAGCCGCTCGGATTCCACGGTGCGCTTGACGCGATCGACGTCCTCGACCAGCAGCACGCGCTCGATCGCCAGCGCGCCCTGGTCGACCAGCGCGTCGAGCAGGCGACGCTGGTCCGGCGTCAGCAAGGGACCTGTGCGGTCGTCGTCGATGCCGATGACGCCGATCGGGCCGCGCCCGGTGCGCATCGGCAGGAACAGCCGTTTTGCTCCCGGCAGCGTGTCCGAGCCGCGGCCTGCAGGGCGGTCATTGCTCCAGGCCCAGTTGGCGGCGGCAAGGTCCGCCTGATCGAGATCGTCCTCGGGGGGATAGCCCGACTTCACCGTGAGCAGGCCGTCGTCCGGCAGCAAGAGCACGACGCGGACCTTGAGCATGAGCGCGGTCTGGTAAGCGGTCGCCCACAGCACGTCGTCGAGCGTGCCGGTGCCGGCGAGCTTGCGGCTGAACGCATACAGCTGCTCGGTGGTCCTGATGCGCCCGATCGCGGTGTCGGCCTGGGTGCGCACCCGCGCTGCGACATTCGAGACGATCATCGCAACCACCGTAAACAGGACGAAGGCGGCGACGTTGGTCGGATCGGTGATCGTGAAGGTGTAGATCGGCGGGATGAAGAAGAAATTGTAGGAGAGCGAGGCCGCGACGGTCGCGAGCAGCGACGGCCACAGTCCATACCGCACAGCGACCGCCACCACAGCCGTCAGCAGCACGAGGTCCACGTTCTCGATGCCGAATCTCGGCTGAATCAGCTCGGCGGCGCCGAGGCCGACCAGAACGATGCCGAGCGCCTTCAGATAGGGCAGCGGATTGAACGGTTCCGAGCGTGCAGCGGTCTGCACCGACGTCTTCGGCGCGGGCTCGCCGGACAACTCGTCGCCCGGAATGACGTGAATGCTGATATTGCCGGCGCGGCCCACCAGATCATGCACGACGGAGCCGCGCGTCATCTCGAACCAGCGCGAGCGCGTCGACTTGCCGATCACGATCTGGGTGACATTGTTGCCTTGCGCGAAGTTGATGACGTCGTCGGCGATGCGGCGGCCGACAGCCGGAATGGTCAGCGCCTCGCCGCCGAGCGCTTCGGCAAGCCGCAGCGTGTCGGCGAGCTGGTCTCGCGCCTCGTCTGAGAGTTGGAGCGAGCGCCGCGTCTCGATCGAGATCGCAGTGAACGGCGCATGCAGCCGGTCGGCCAGGCGCTTGGTATAGCGCACGAGCCCGGCCGCTCGCGGATCTTCGCTGACGCAGACGAGGATGCGCTCGCCCGCTGCCCAGGGACCGGCGATCGCGTTCGCCTGCATGTGGGTGAGCAGCTGCTCGTCGACCCGTTCGGCGGTGCGCCGCAGGGCGAGTTCGCGCAGCGCGGTCAGGTTGCCCGGCGAGAAATAATGCTCCAGCGCCCGCTCGGCCTGCCTGGGGACATAGACCTTGCCCTCTTTCAGCCGCTGGATCAGATCGTCGGGCGTGAGGTCGATCAGTTCGATGGCGTCTGCGCGGTCGAACACCGAATCCGGCACGGTCTCCCGCACCCGCACATGGGTGATCTGCGCGACGACGTCGTTCAGGCTCTCGATGTGCTGAATATTGACGGCGGTGTAGACGTCGATGCCGTGGGACAGCAGCTCCTCGACGTCGAGATAGCGTTTTGGATGGCGGCTGCCGGCGGCATTGGTGTGGGCGAGTTCGTCCACCAGCGCGATTTTCGGCCGGCGCGCGATCACGGCATCGAGGTCCATTTCCTCGACAATCTGGCCGCGGTAGTCGAGCTTCTTGCGCGGGATCACTTCCAGCCCCCGCACCAGCGCCTCGGTCTCGGCGCGGCCATGGGTCTCGACGAAGCCGACCACGACGTCAAGGCCTGACTTGCGCCTGGCGTGGGCGCTTTGCAGCATCTCGTAGGTCTTGCCGACGCCGGGAGCGGCGCCGACGAAGATCTTCAGCTTGCCGCTCACGCCCTCCTCCCGGCGCGCGGCTTCCAGCAGCGCCTCGGGCGAAGGACGTTGTTCGGGATCGCGGCGCTCTCGGACCATCAGGCCAATATAATCATCGGCGCGGACCTAGCCTAGACTACTTTGTGGCACGATCGAGCGCGAGGTTCAGAGCCAACACGTTGACCCGGGGCTCGCCGATCAGGCCGAGCAGGCGGCCCTGGATGTTGGAAGCCACCAGTTGCTTGACCTGATCCTCCGGCACGTTTCGCGCCTTCGCCACGCGCGGCACCTGGAATTGCGCCGCTTCCGGCGAAATGTCGGGATCGAGGCCGCTGGCCGAGGTCGTCACGAGGTCGACCGGCACGGCGGCATTCGGGTTCTCGCTTTTGAGCTTGTCCACATCTTCCTTCAGCCGGTCGGCCAGCGCCTTGCTGGTCGGGCCGAGATTGGAGCCACCAGAATTGGCGGCGTTGTAGGGCGCCGGCACGGTCTTGGTCGAATCGCTCGGATCCGGCGCCACCGTCGCCGAGAGGCGGCCGTGGAAATATTTGTCGTCCTTGAACTCCTGCCCGATCAGGGCGGAGCCGACCACGTGACCGTCCTTCTCGATCAGGCTGCCCTGCGCCTGCGCGGGGAAGATTGCGCCGGCAATAGCGGTCATCGCCAGCGGATAGGCAAGTCCGGTGATGGCGGTGAGCACCAGCAGCAGGACGATGGCGGGGCGGATTTCTCTGAGCATGTGTTTCTCCTATTTCTTTCGTCATTGCGAGGAGCGAAGCGACGTAGCAATCCAGTCTCTCAGTCGTGGCAAGAATTCTGGACTGCATCGCTTCGCTCGCAATGACGGGGTTAAGCCAGGTGCAAGGCAACGACGACGAGGTCGATCGCCTTGATGCCGATGAAGGGTATGACGATGCCGCCGAGGCCGTAGATCAGCAGATTGCGCCGGAGCAGTGCGCCGGCCCCGACCGCGCGATAGGCGACGCCCTTCAGCGCCAGCGGGATCAGCGCGATGATAACAAGCGCGTTGAAGATGATCGCCGACAGGATAGCACTCTGCGGGCTCGACAGGTTCATGACGTTGAGCACGTTGAGCTGGGGGTAGAACGCCAGGAACATTGCCGGGATGATCGCGAAATACTTCGCAACGTCGTTGGCGATCGAGAACGTGGTGAGTGCGCCGCGCGTCATCAGCAGCTGCTTGCCGATCTCGACCACCTCGATCAGCTTGGTGGGGTTGGAGTCGAGGTCGACCATGTTGCCGGCCTCGCGAGCAGCCTGCGTGCCGGTGTTCATGGCGACACCGACGTCTGCCTGCGCGAGCGCCGGCGCGTCGTTGGTGCCGTCGCCGCACATCGCCACCAGCTTGCCCTTGGCCTGCTCGTCGCGGATCAGCTTGAGCTTGTCCTCGGGAGTTGCCTGCGCCAGGAAGTCGTCGACGCCGGCTTCCGCTGCGATCGCGGCGGCCGTCATGGGATTGTCGCCGGTAATCATGACGGTGCGGATGCCCATGCGTCGCAGCTCGGCAAAGCGCTCACGGATACCGCCCTTGACGATGTCCTTGAGCTGAATGACGCCTAGCAGCTTGCCGTCCCTGGCGACCGCCAGCGGCGTGCCGCCGGCCTTCGATATGTCGTCGGCAATGGTTTGGATCTCGCGACCGATGTCCGAGAGCCCGGCGGGCTGGATGGAACGAGCCGTGTTGCCCGAGGCGACCACCAGCGGCGCACCGCCGCCGACATAATTGAGGATCGCATCGACCGCGCCCTTGCGCACCGACGAGCCGCCGGCATCGACGCCGCTCATGCGGGTCTGCGCGGTGAATGGGATGAAGGTGGCTCCCAACTCGGCCATGTCGCGGCCACGGATGCCGTATTTCTCCTTGGCCAGCACCACGATCGAACGGCCCTCCGGAGTCTCGTCGGCGAGCGAGGCGAGCTGGGCCGCGTCCGCGAGCTCCTGCTCGGTGACGCCGCGCACCGGGCGGAAGGAGGTCGCCTGGCGGTTGCCAAGTGTAATCGTTCCGGTCTTGTCGAGCAGCAGCGTGTCGACGTCGCCGGCGGCCTCGACGGCGCGACCGGACATCGCCAACACGTTGAAGCGGACCAGGCGATCCATGCCGGCAATGCCGATTGCCGACAGCAGCGCGCCGATGGTGGTCGGGATCAGCGTCACGAACAGCGCAACCAGCACAACCACCGAGATCGAGCCGCCGGCATAGGCCGCGTAGCTCGGGATGGTGACGGTTGCGAACACGAAGATGATGGTGAGGCCGGCCAGCAGAATGTTGAGCGCGATCTCGTTCGGGGTCTTCGCCCGCTCGGCGCCCTCGACGAGCTTGATCATGCGGTCGATGAAGGTCGAACCTTGCGCTGCCGTGATCCGCACGCGGATCCAGTCGGACAGCACCTGGGTGCCGCCGGTCACCGCCGAACGATCGCCGCCGGATTCGCGGATCACGGGTGCGGACTCGCCGGTGATGGCGGCCTCGTTGACGGACGCGACGCCCTCGATCACCTCGCCATCGGAGGGAATGGTATCGCCGGCCTCGACCAGCACGATGTCGCCGACCTTGAGGTTGGTGCCCGGCACCAACTTGAAAGTGCGGTCAGAGCCGGTCAGCAGCTTGGCCTGGCTCTCGGTGCGGGTCTTGCGCAGCGATTCCGCTTGTGCCTTGCCGCGGCCTTCGGCCACGGCTTCGGCAAGATTGGCAAACAGCACCGTGAACCAGAGCCAGACGATGATCTGGAAGGTAAAGCCGAGATTCCCGCCGCCCGTGACGAGGTCGCGCAGGAAGATCACCGTGGTGAGCGCGGCCACGATCTCGACCACGAACATCACGGGGTTCTTGATCATCAAGCGCGGATCGAGCTTGATGAAGGACGCGCGGATCGCAGGCACGACGATCTTGGGATCGAACATCGCCGAGACGGACGCACGCTTTTGCAGTTTCATGGTATCCATGGAGGTCACTCCAAACAATCAGAAGGCTATCGATCAGAACACTTGCTGTTCAGAACACTTGCTGGTCAGAAGATTTGGCCGGCGTTCATCGCGAGATGCTCGACGATCGGACCGAGGGCGAGCGCCGGGAAGAAGGTCAGTCCCCCGATGATCAGGATCACGCCGACGACCAGGCCGACGAACAGCCCGCCGGTGGTCGGGAGGGTGCCCGCGGACGGCGGGATCGATTTCTTGGCGGCCAGCGAACCCGCAATCGCCATCGCGGGAATGATCATGAAGAAGCGGCCGACGAACATCGCGCTTGCCAGCGTGAGGTTGTAGAAGAAGGTGTTGCCGGTGAGGCCTGCGAAGGCCGAGCCGTTGTTGCCGGTCGCCGAGGTGAAGGCATAGAGCACCTCGGTGAAGCCGTGCGGTCCGGCATTTGCCATCGAGGCGACCGCCGCCGGATAGACCACGCCGACCGCGGTCCAGCCAAGGATCATCAGTGGCAGCACCAGGATCGCGAGCATTGCCATCTTGACCTCGCGCGCCTCGATCTTCTTGCCGACATATTCCGGCGTGCGACCGACCATGAGGCCCGCCACGAAGATCGCGAGGATGACGAACAGCAGCATGCCGTACATACCGGCCCCGACGCCGCCGACAATGATTTCGCCGAGCTCGATGTTGATCAGCGGAATCATGCCGCCGAGTGCGGTGAAGCTGTCATGCATGGCGTTGACCGCGCCGCAGGAGGCGGCCGTCGTGATCACGGCGAACAGGGAGGACGCGACGACACCGAAGCGGACCTCCTTGCCCTCCATGTTGCCGCCGGTCAGGCCGAGCGCGTGCAGGGTCGAGGTGCCGCTGGCTTCCGCCCAATAGGTGACGGCGACACCGGCGAGGAACAGCACGCCCATCACCGCGAGGATCGCCCAACCCTGGCGCTGGTTGCCAACCATGCGGCCGAACACGTTGGTGAGCGCCGCGCCGAGTGCGAAGATCGACAGCATCTGAATGAAGTTCGACAGCGCAGTCGGATTCTCGAACGGATGCGCCGCGTTGGCGTTGAAGAAGCCGCCGCCGTTGGTGCCGAGCATCTTGATCGCGACCTGCGAGGCGACCGGACCGACCGCGATGGTCTGCTTGGCACCTTCGAGCGTGGTGGCCTCGACATAGTCACCCAGCGTCTGCGGCATGCCCTGCGAGACCAGGAACAGCGTGTAGACGATGCAGATCGGCAGCAGGACGTACAATGTGCAGCGGGTGACATCGACCCAGAAATTCCCGACGGTGCGTGCCGACGCACGCGAGAAGCCGCGGATCAGGGCCACCGCGAGCGCGATGCCGGTCGCCGCCGACAGGAAGTTCTGGTGCGTCAGGCCGAGCATCTGCACGAGATAGGAGATCGTGCTCTCACCACCGTAGTTCTGCCAGTTGGTGTTGGTGATGAAGGAGATCGCGGTGTTAAAGGACAAATCCGCGGCGACCGCCGACTGCCCGGCCGGATTGAACGGCAGTACATCCTGCAGCCGCATCACGCCGTAGATGATGAGGAAGCCACCGACATGGAACAGCAGCATGGCGACCGTATAAGTGAGCCAATGCTGCTCGCGCTTCTCGTCGACGCCGGAGAACCAGTAGATGCCGGTCTCGATCGGACGCAGCACCGGCGACAGGAAGGTCCGCTCGCCGTTGAACACGCGCGTCATGTACCAGCCGAGCGGTTTTGCGAGCGCGACGATAATGACGCAAAAGAGAATGATCTGGAGCCAACCGATCATGGTCATGGATTTAACCCTTTAGGACTTGTGTCCTGCGCAGGAGCGGCAGGAGCAGCGCAAGCAGGCAGGCGACGAGCGCGGCGTCCGCCAGCAGCAGTTTGAGAAGCAGGAGCACGGTCAGAATCGCTCGGGCCGCAGCAGCGCGTAAGTGAGGTAGAACAGGAGGCCGAGCGAAACGGCACCGGCGAGCGAATAATCGAAGATCATGGTCTGCTCCCTCAGAGCCGTTCGCAGGCGTAGGTGTAGCCGATCGCAACGGCGAAGAAGCCGAAGCCCAGCGCCAGCATCAGAATGTCCATCATGGAGATACTCCTCGTTGCGCCCTTGATTTCGGCGCAACCGTTTCTCGGGAGACCCGGTCGGCGCGTGAAAAGAAATGCCGGTGCATTTCCACGGCGCCTACCGGGACTTTTGACCGGGCTGAAGTGCCACCGCGGGCATAGGTTTTCGAGACGAGGGCCATCGCGAAGATATAGGAATCTCATAAAAGGCCGGGACGATGGCGGAGGATGGCGCGCCACCGCTCCATCCCACACTTATGAAATCCTTATATCTACCGCCGCTTCCCCATCTCGTTTTCAAATGCCGCTTTGGCCATCTTGGAGACGCCGGCCGACTGACCGACGCCACCTCCAGGAGGCCTGACATGACCACCGCCGCTCTCCGACACTACGATCCACCGTCACTTGGTAACCGCTTGCGCAATGCGCAGGTGATGACGCAACCGTTGATGCTCGAGATCATCGACAAGGCCTGCCGGCGCTTCCCTTCACTCGGCCGAAGCGAGCGCACGGCACGTGTCATGCGCCTGATCGATGCCGAGGCCTGGGCCGATGCGACGCTGGCATTGATGGAGCTCGAGCTGCCGATGTGGCAGGTCCGCCGCCTCGCCTATGACGAGGGCGAATGGCACTGCGCGCTCTCGCGGGAGCGCGAATTACCGGACTGGCTGGACGCCGCGATCGAAGGATGCCATGGCGACCTCGCGATCGCCCTGCTGTCGGCGTTCGTCGAGGTCCAGGCACTCGCCGCGGAAGCGTCGCGGCCGAGCGTTCCCTCCGTTCGTCCTGTACTGGATCCGCTTTACGAACCGCTCGCCTGCGACAATTTCGGCTAGCGGCCTGACGGATTCACGCCGTGTCGCAAGCCCCCGACATTTCGCACACGCTGAGCCCGGCGCGCGTGATCGCACGCTTCGCCGTTCGCGTTGTGCTGCTCGTTGTCTTTGCCGCATTCGGCAGCGTCGGTTTTGGCCGAAGCCTCGCCGTCCTGCTCTGGATGTCGATCATCCTGTGCGTGCTCGCCGGCCTCGTCAGGCGCGAACCGCTGTTCAGCCCTGCCCTCAATCATTGGGACGAAGCTGTCGCCTTCGGCGCATTGTTCGCGCTGGTCCACATCGCCAATGATGTGGCCTGAGCGACCGGCTTTATGACCTTCCTATGAGATCGCCGCGCAGGCGCCCTCGAAATCATATTCGCAAGACAGGATATTGAGCGCGCAGGCAGGCCTCCCCCGCCGGCGTTGTTCAGAAGGAATACATCCGTGAAACTCGTCGAACCTCCCTCGTGCAGCTTCCTCTCGACCATTGTTTTCATCGGCCGCAACCATAGAGGACAATGGGTCGCGCAGGAGCAGAACGGCCTCTATGGCGGCCTGTTCGTCAGCCGCGCCCAGGCCGTCAAATATGCGCTGTTCGAGAACGGACAGCATCCGGAAACCGTCGTCGAGCTGCCGCGCGAGATCGAGCTCGACATGGGCAAGAACCCTAACACCATCGTCTCGCAGCGCGCCGCCTGAGCCGGCGCTCTTCCGCGGGAAGCCATGTTCATTCCTCCCTCTGCCTGGTTCACCGGCTTCATTCCGGATCTGCCGACGCCGTTCGACGCCGCTGACGCCATCGATCTCAAGGCGTTCGCAGCGCTCTGCGAGCGCCAAGTCGCGGCGGGCGTCTCCGCCATCGTGGTCTGCGAGACCGCCGGCGAGGCACCAACGCTCTCGCCGGCCGAGCAGGAGCTCGTGATTCGCACCGCGGTCGATGTCGCTCGCGGCCGCGTGCGGATCATCGCCGGCGCGCTGTCGAATTCGACCGGCCATGCCATCGAACTTGCCCGCCGCGCCGAGGCCGCCGGCGCCGATGCCGTGATGGCGGTGGTGCCGGCCTACAACAAGCCGATGCAGGACGGCATGCTCGCGCACTTCCGCGCCATTGCCGGTGCGACCGGTTTGTCCTTGATCCTGCACGACATTCCCTCCCGTACGCTGCGCCCACTCGCCGACGAGACGCTTCTGCGCCTCGTCGAATCCCGTCAGTTCGTGGGCCTGCGCGACGCAAGCGGTGACATCACCCGCCCGATGCGCCTCGCCCGGCTGCTGCCATCAGGCTTTCGCCTGCTCTCCGGCGACGACGTCACCGCCTTAGGCTATATCGCAAGCGGCGGCGACGGCGCGATCTCGGAGGTCGCCAACATCGCGCCGGGTCTGTGCCGAACGATCTTTTCCCAGGTCAGGCAAGGCCGCCTGCAATCCGCCCGCTACCTGCACAAGCGCCTGATCCCGCTCATCGCCTGCCTCGCCAAGGACAGCCCGGCGGCGCTCAAGAGCGCACTGAGCGTGCTGGGTCTGATGTCGCCGGCCACAAGGCTGCCGATCGTGCCGCTGGACGCGGCCGCGCAGCGGGAGGTGGTACGCGCCTTCGCGGCGCTCGCCGACGAGGAGCTGACTGACAGCGTCGGGGCCTGACGCCTCGCGTAGCGTTGCGGATATCGCATGCAGCCAAGGTGCGACCGCCGGCGTCTTTATGACATTCCTATGCGGCGGCCCCGGCGGTCATCTCGCAATCTTACGCTGCGGTGGTCATCATGAGAGGCAGATTGGAGCGGCCTTCTAGCCACTCCACAGACAAGGACTTTCAAGATGTCGATGCTGACACATAGCCTTGACCGGCCCTTCGGTGAGGCCGATCGCCCGTCGGGGATCTCGACCGCGCGCAAAGCCCAGCTCAAGCGCCTCGTCCTCGGCGCGCTCACGCTGCTCTCGATGGGTAGCGTACTCACTGCGCTGATCGCACTGAGGACCGCAATCTATGTCTGGCACATGCACGTCTGACCGGCATGGAGACCATCATGACCTTGCAGATGTGTGAAGAGGCCGCCATGGCCGCAATTAGCCTTCAGACTTCCCGTCGCGGAGCTCACATCAAACAGGCGGCAACGCTCAGGCCGCTCGATCCGGATGTCGTCAGCAACGCCATTCCCGCCTTCTTCATTGGGCGCAACAGCGCCGGCCTCTGGGTCGCGCGCGAAGCGAATGAACGTGTCGGCGGTCTGTTCCTGTTCAAGAGCTCGGCGGTGGATTTTGCCAACCGTCAGAGCGCACCGGCGCACTGCGCCCTGGTGTTCCCCACCGACACCTTCGAACTCGACGTCGAGAACCGCGGCAATTTCCTGATCGTGCTGGCGCAGCGAGCCAGGCAGATTCTTGCGCGCGTGGCGGCAAGGCTGTGGCCGTGATCGAGCTCAAGATCGCCATCCTGGTCGCATTGCTGGGTGCGTTGCTGCTCGGCACGCGCATCGGCGCTGCGCCTGCCCCGGACAGGTAACGTGCACCTCCTCAAGGGAAATCTCGAGCACGCGGTCACCACGACGATCCTGACCATGACGCTGAGTCTGGTCTGGGGCGCGATCCTAACGATCGTGATCACGCTCGTCGCGCGCGGGCTCGGGGTCTAGGATTTCCGCGCGGCGATCGACCGCCAATTGACCATGGCTGCCTACGAGGCAAGCAGCCGGGCGCACAGCGCGGTCGCGATGCCCGCCTGAGGCCACGTATCCCGCGGAAAATACCCGGCCGATCTGGCGAAATTTCATGGAACCGTGTAGATCGGTTTCATGAGCATCAGCAACGTCAACGTGGTCGCCCATCCCCTGGTCCAGCACAAGCTCTCCCTGATGCGGGAGAAGGACCGCTCGACCAAGAGCTTTCGCGAGATCCTGAACGAGATCGGGATGCTGCTCGGCTACGAGGTAACGCGCGACCTGCCGCTGGAGCTGGTCGAGATCGAGACGCCGATTGCTCCGATGCGGGCGCCCAAGATCGCCGGCAAGAAGCTCACGCTGGCGCCGATCCTGCGCGCCGGCGTCGGCTTCCTCGATGGCATGCTGGCGCTGATGCCCTCGGCGCGCATCGCTCATATCGGGCTCTACCGCGATCCTGATACGTTGCAGGCGGTGGAGTATTACTTCAAGGCGCCGCAGGACCTGTCGGACCGCACCGTGATCCTGATGGACCCTATGCTGGCGACCGGCAACTCGGCCTGCGCCGGCGCCTCGCTGCTGAAGGCGCGCGGCGCCCGCGACATCCGCTTCGTCTGCCTTCTGGCGGCGCCTGAAGGCATCGCGCAGTTCCAGAGCGAGCATCCCGACGTGCCGGTCTGGACCGCCGCGATCGACGAGCGGCTCAACGACCACGGCTATATCGTGCCGGGGCTGGGCGACGCCGGCGACCGGATGTTCGGCACCAAGTAGACAGGTTCGCGCGGTCGGGTTAGTCCGGTTGCCATGAGCGCCAATGAATTTTCGCTGCAATCGCTGATCCGGACCGAGGCGGCCTATCCGGCCTTCGTGTTCGATGGCACGCCGGTCTCGCGCGCGGAGTTCTCGGAAAAGATCGAGCAGACCGCCGCCTGGCTTGCCGCGCACGGTATCGGCAAGGGCGACGTCGTCGCGGTCTGGCTGGTCAACCGGATCGAATGGATCGCGCTGCTGTTCGCCGCCGCCCGGCGTGGGGCAATCGTCGCCGCCGTCAATACGCGCTACCGCAGCGCGGAGGTCGCGCATCTCCTGAAGCTGTCCGGCGCCAGGCTAATGGTGATCGAAGCCGCGTTCCGCTCGATCGACTTTGCTGCTATTCTCGCCGACGTTGCGAAGGACGAGGTGCCTGCGCTGCGAGAGCTCGCGGTGGTCGGCGGGCATGCGATTCCCACACATTGGCCCTGTGTGCGCTTCGATGCCTTCGAGAAGCGCTATCCGCCCGCCCCGCCGGCTCAGGATGATTTCGATCTGCCGGTTCTGCTCTACACGACGTCAGGCACGACCAAAGGACCGAAGCTTGTCGCGCATTCGCAGCGAACGTTGGCCACGCACGCCGCCTGCGTTGCCAAGGCGCTAAAGCTCTCACCGCAGCGCCATGCATTGCTGGCCATGCTGCCGTTCTGCGGCACCTTCGGCATGACGAGCCTGCTCGGCTTCGTCGCAGCGGGTGCGACCGTCCATGCGCTCGACGCCTTCGAGGCGGCACCGGCGCTGAAGCTTCTCCGCGAGTGCGGGATCACGCATGCCTTTGGCTCGGACGAGATGTTCCGCCGCATCCTCGCCCTCACAGACGCGGCGCGTCCGTTTCCGCCTCTCGAAGTCTGCGGCTTTGCCGCGTTCCAGCCCGGCTGGCGCGAGCTTGCCGCGGAGGCCGAGGCGCGCGGCATGCCGTTGCACGGCCTCTACGGTTCGAGTGAGGTGCAGGCGCTGTTCTCGATCGCACACTCGAGTGATGGCTTCACCGATCGCATCGAGGGCGGCGGCAGGCCGATGTCGCCGGAGGCCGGGGTCCGTGTGCGCGACACCGAGACCGGCGAACTCGCGGCTCCCGGGGTCTCCGGCGAGATCGAGATCCGGGCGCCGTCACGCTTCCTCGGCTACTACAACAATTCCGACGCGACGCACGACGCCATCACCGCAGACGGCTTCTTCCGCACCGGCGACATCGGCCGGCTGCGCGGCGACGGCTCCTTCGTCTACGAGACCCGCGCGGGCGACGCCATGCGGCTCGGCGGCTTCCTGGTTGCGCCGGGCGAGATCGAGGACGAGCTCAAAGCGTGCGCTGGTGTGGCCGACGCCCAGGTCGTCGCGGTCGATCTGAAGGGAAACGCACGCTGCGTTGCCTTCGTGATCGCCACCCAGGACCCCCACCACGAGCCGCCGCGGCAGGACGCGTTGATCGCGCGCCTGCGCGAGCGGCTCGCCGGCTACAAGGTCCCGGCGCGGATCTATGTCGTGGAGGCCTTCCCCGTCACCGACAGCGCGAACGGCGTCAAGATCCAGCGCGCCAGGCTTCGGGCCATGGCGATGGACCGGATCGCTGCGGAATAACGTCTATGGGCTTCGCTTGGAGGCGACCATCGCAGCGCCCCGCAATGGTGCGCGCTCAAGCCTAGTATGACTTGGCCAGCCCCAGCACCTTTTCCGCAATGAAGCTGAGCGCAAGCTGCGGGCTGACCGGCGCGATGCGCGGGATCAGCACTTCGCGCAAGTAACGCTCGACGTGGAATTCCTTGGCGTAGCCGAAGCCGCCATGGGTCATCACCGCCTGCTCGCAGGCATGGTATCCGGCCTCACCCGCAATGTATTTCGCGGCATTGGCAGCGCCGCCGCAGGGCATGCCCTTGTCGTATTGCCAGGCCGCCGACATCACCATCAACCAGGCCGCCTCGAGTTCAACCCAGTTTACGGCCAGCGGATGCTGAATGCCCTGATTCTTGCCGATGGGCCGGTTGAACACCACGCGGGTCTTGGCGTATTCGGTGGCGCGCGACAACGCGAGCTTGCCGAGGCCGACGGCTTCCGCTGCGATCAGGATGCGCTCGGGGTTCATGCCTTCGAGAATGTACTGGAAGCCTTTGCCTTCTTCGCCGATGCGATCCTCCATCGGGATTTCAAACTCCTCGAAGAACAGCTCGTTGGAATCGACGACCTTGCGGCCCATCTTCTCGATCTCGTGGACCTTGATCCTGTTGCGATCGAAATCCGTATAGAACAGGCTCAGCCCATGCGTGGGCGAGCGCACGTCCTCCAGCGGCGTGGTGCGCGCCAGCAGCAGGATCTTGTGCGCGACCTGCGCGGTCGAGATCCACACCTTCTGGCCGTTGACGATGTAGCGGTCGTTCTTGGCCACCGCGCGGGTCTTGAGCTGGGTGGTGTTGAGGCCGGTGTTGGGCTCGGTGACGGCGAAGCAGGCCTTCTCGCGACCCTCCACCATCGGCGGCAGCATGCGCTTGCGCTGCTCTTCGGTGCCGAACACGACCACGGGATTGAGGCCGAACACGTTGATGTGCACCGCGGATGCGCCGGACATGCCGGCGCCGGATTCGGCGATGGCGCGCATCATGATCGCGGCCTCGGTGATGCCGAGGCCGGAGCCGCCATATTCCTCCGGCACGCAGATGCCGAGCCAGCCGGCCTCCGCCATGGCCTTGTGAAAGTCGTGCGGGAAGCCGCCGTCGTGGTCCTTCTTCAGCCAATAAGCGTCGGGAAAGTCTTCGCAAACCTTTGCGACGGCGTCGCGAATGGCTTCCTGCTGAGCGGTGAGCGCGAAATCCATATTCTTGATCTCCTTCTTGGGAGAAGCGACCGCGCAATCTCCCCCTCGTCGCGTTCCCCACTCGAAGGCCGTGGTGGATTGGTGCGCCCGAACGTGCCTTCGCTTGCGTTCTTTAACTTGAAAAACAGGGTACAGATACGTGAATTTCCCTATCAACTGTGTGTAGCATGCATAGGGTCATGCGGCGCGAGGATGCGGGCGCGCCGTTATTTCGCAGGGAGGAAACCGCGATGGCCGGACTTTATTTCGAGGACTTTTCCGTGGGCCAGGAGTTCAGTCATCCGCTGACCCGGACCGTCACGGAGATGGACAACACGATGTTCAGCCTGCTGACGCTCAATCCGCAGCCGCTGCACATCGACGCACATTTTGCGGCCCAGACCGAGTTCGGCCAGCGCATTTTCAACAGCCTTTACACCCTCGGCATCATGATCGGCATGACGGTCTATGATACGACCATGGGCACCACCGTTGCCAATCTCGGCATGACCGACGTCACGTTTCCGAAACCGGTCTTCCATGGCGACACTTTGCGGGCGACGACGAAGGTGCTTTCATTGCGGGAATCCAAATCGCGCCCCAAGGCGGGCATCGTCGAGTTCGAGCACCACGCTCTCAACCAGAACGACGAGATTGTCGGCAAATGCCGCCGCATGGCGATGATGCACAAGAGGCCGGTCTGATGCGTTCGATGCTGTTCGTGCCGGGCGACTCCCCGCGCAAATTCGAGAAGGCCAACGAAGGCAACGCCGACGCGCTGATCATCGATCTCGAGGATTCCGTCGTCACCGACAAGAAGCCGGAGGCGCGCGGGTTGACGCTGGCGATGCTGAAGGGCCGCAACAAGCCCCATCAGCTTTATGTCCGCGTCAACGCGCTCGACACCGGCATGACGCTCGCTGACCTTGCCGCGGTGATTCCAGGCAAGCCCGACGGCATCGTCCTGCCGAAATCGCAGGGCGGCGACGACGTGCGGCAGGTCGCGACCTGGCTCGAAGCCTTGGAAGCTGCGGCTGGTATCGCAATCGGCTCAACGCGCATCGTCTGCGTCGCGACCGAAACCGCAGGATCGATCTTCGGGCTCGGCAGCTACAAGGGCTGCTCCCCTCGCCTCGCGGGCCTGATGTGGGGCGCGGAAGATCTCTCGGCCTCGCTCGGCGCGACTGAAAAGGCATCAGGCGGCGTGTTCCATAGCCCTTATCGCCTGGCGCGCGATCTCTGCCTGATGGCCGCCGCCGCGGCCGAGGTCGCGCCGATCGACACGGTATATACCGACATCGACAATCTGGCCGGGCTCGAACAGGAAACGCGCGCGGCGCGGCGCGACGGTTTTTCGGCGAAAGCGCTGATCCATCCCAAGCACGTCGACGTGGTCAACGCGGCGTTCGAGCCGACCGAGGCCGAGCGCAATTGGGCGGAGAAGGTGATCGCGGCGTTCGCGAGCAATCCGAACTCCGGCACGCTGCGCCTCGACGGCCAGATGATCGACAAGCCGCATCTTCGCGCCGCGAAGAAGATCCTCGGCCAGAGCTAGATCAGGAACAGCATAAACTGGACTCGCGGAGACTTACCCTCACCCGGATTGCATCCTCGATGCAATCCGGCCTCTCCCCGCCAGCAGGGAGAGGCGAGGACAATCAGACGATCTTGATCGACATGTCCGGCAAGCCGTCGAGCTTGCACAAGAGCACGTCGCCCTTCACGACCGGGCCGACATTCTACGGCGTGCCGGAATAAATGATGTCGCCGGCCTTCAGCTCGAACGCTTCCGACAATTTTGCGATCTGCTCGGCCACGCTCCAGATCATCTTGCTGAGATCCGAGCTCTGCTTCACCGTCCCGTTGATCGCCAGCGAAATGGCGCCCTTGTCGAAATGACCGGTCTTGCTGGCCGGGTGGATCGGCCCGATTACCGCGGCGTGGTCAAAGCTCTTGCCGATCTCCCAGGGCTTCTTCTCCGCGGCCATCCCGTTCTGGAGATCGCGCCGGGTCATGTCGAGGCCAAGGGCGTAACCATAAACGTGGTCGAGCGCCTTCTCGGCCGGGATGTTGCTGCCGCCGGATTTCAGCGCGGCGACCAGCTCGACCTCGTGATGATAGTTCTTGGTCAGCGACGGATAGGGATGATCGGCGACTTCGCCCACAGCGACGTTCTGGATAGCGTCGGTCGGCTTCTGGAAGAAGAACGGCGGCTCGCGGTTCGGGTCCGAGCCGCGCTCGATCGCATGCGCCGCGTAATTGCGCCCGATGCAGTAGATGCGGCGGACCTGGAACACCTGGGTTTCACCGACGATCGGGATCGTGACCATCGGCACCGGAAAGATCGGCTTCGGCCCGGCTTGCGCCGCGGCCGGCGCAACTTGCGCGATCGAGGCAGCGCTTGCCGCCGCGGCAATTGCGAGCAGCTCTCGTCGGGTTGCTGATGTCTCTTTCACGTTTTGTGCTCCCTTTTATGTTCGTTGGGCGCATCATGCGCGCCGACCCGCCTGATAATCAATATTCAGTATGCCAGCAACGCTACATCGGCACGTCTACTAATCGATGAGAACATGCCGCCTGCAGAGCCTTCCAAGCCGGCTCCCTTTCGCCATTAGCATGGAACTTGCATAAATTCTGGGCGACATGGACGCCGCATGAACCTCATCAGCCTCGACATCCGCATGCTCCGGTCCCTGATCTCCGTGGTCGAGACCGGCAGCATCACCGAGACCGCGCGACGGCTGGGCCGCACCCAGCCCGCGATCACCCTGCAATTGCAGCGGCTGGAGGAGCTCACCGGCAAGCAATTGTTCGAGCATGCCGGCCGCCGGCTGACGCTGAGCGAGGACGGCACCACGGTTCTCACCTACGCCAAATCCATCCTGCGGTTGCATGACGAATTGATTTCGCAACTGGCGTCACAGGAGATCGAGGGTCAGGTCGTACTCGGCACGCCTGACCTCTATGCCGCCTTCATGCTGCCGCAGATCCTCAGCGTGTTCCGAAAATCCTTCCCGCGCGTCCAGGTCGAGCTCAATTGCGCGCTCTCGACGCCGTTGGTGGGCCTGGTCAAGCGCGGCGATGTCGACATCGCGCTCGTCACCCGCATGAACGATTTTACGGGCGGCCAGGTGGTGCGACGCGAGCAACTGGTCTGGATGACCGGCGAGCAGTCCGCCGCGCACCAGGAGCGGCCCATTCCGCTGGCGCTGCTGCCGCCGGGCAACATCTATCGCGACTACGCGATCGACACACTGGAACGTGCGAATTTGCGCTGGCGCATCGCCTGCGTCAGCGAAAGCGTCGGCGGCCTTCAGGCGGCGGCCTTCGCCGGCATGGCCGTGACCGTACTCGGCCGCAGCGCGCTGGTGCCGGCGATGCGCGAGATCGGCCCGAACGAGGGCTTGCCGCCGCTGCCGAAGATCGAGCTGCTGCTCTACAAGTCGAGCGGCGCGACCTCGAAGGCGGCGACCGCCTTGCACGACTATCTCGCGCACTATCTGCGCCTCGACGAAGAGCTCAGCGGCCGCGGCGAGCCGATCGAGCTGGGATAAAGCCATCCGGATGTTCGCGCAGCGGTCGTCCCAAACTGTATCCCCGGGGTCAACGATCGCAGACGATGAACGACCGGCTTGCTACGGTGATATCCTCTGTGATCGGCCTAGCGAACGAGGCGGTTGCTTCCTGCATTGGCGTTGCGCGGTTCGACCGCGGGAGCCACTCGGACGACGACCGTGAGCGGTGTGCCGTTGCGCAGCAGAGCGAGCTTCACCTCGTCGCCGACCCGGGCAAGACCGATCGTATTGCGCAGCTGGGCGGCGGTGCGGATCGGGCGGCCCTCAGCCGTGGTGACAACATCGCCCTTGCGCAGCCCAGCCTTCTCGGCCGGCGAATCCGCGGCAACTTCGGCGATGAGCGCGCCTTCGTTGCGCCCCTTGTTGACGGACGGGTGGAGATCCTTCAGCGAAATGCCGATGCGGCCGCGCTCGACCCTGCCGGTGGCGATGATCTGCTCCATCACCTTTCGCGCCATGTTGACGGGAATGGCAAAGCCGATACCGACATTACCGCCAGCGGGCGAAATGATGGCTGAATTGATGCCGACCAGTTCACCCTGCAGGCTGACCAGCGCGCCGCCGGAATTGCCGGGATTGATAGCGGCGTCGGTCTGGATGAAGTCTTCATAACCCTGCTTGCCGAGGCCGGTTCGGCCGAGGGCACTGACGAGGCCCGACGTCACCGTCTGGCCGAGGCCGAAGGGATTGCCGATCGCGAGCACGAAATCCCCGACTTCCAGTGCATCGCTGTCACCGAGGGGAAGCGCTTTGAGCCCGGTCGGATTCTGGATCTGAAGCACAGCGACGTCCGTCGGCGAATCCCGGCCGACGACCTTTGCGGAAAACTGCCGGCCGTCCTTGGTCGTGATCTGGACGACGGAGGAGCCTTCGACCACGTGGTTGTTGGTCAGCACGTAGCCGCTCCGGGCATCGACGATCACGCCGGAGCCGGTCGCGCTGACTTCCTTCTCGATCTGCCTCGGAACGTCGAAGAATTCGCGGAACAGCGGGTCGCGGTAGAGCGGATTGTCTTCGCGCACGCGGCCGTGCACCGAGATATTGACCACCGCCGGCGTCACCTGCCGAACCAGAGGCGCCAGGGTCGGCACCGAGCCGCCCAGCTTCAGATCGGGGATCTGGCCTGCGGCCGGCTGTGACGCCGTGAGCGTCAGTACCAGCAACGCCAGCGAGAGCAAACGCACAGCATACATGTTCGTCACCTGCCGCTTCGTCCGGATTCGAGATTCAAGAGCGTCTTAAGGCGCTGTCGCCCGGCACGTCGATCCCGCCTTGCATGATTAAAAATGGAATGGTCCAGGCCGCGGAGACCTGGCCGACCAGCACCAGAGCAAGAACGGCCTGCGTGAGCATCACGCGCCTCACCGTTCTGCGGCGGCCCACGGCCGCCGCAAGCGCATTGGAACGCCGCCGCCGCGCGGCGGGTCGTCGTCGTCATTGTCGCCGTCGAGCCGGCGCAGGGCCGCGAGAATATCGGCGAGGCGGACCGTATGGCTCATGCCGGGAATTTCACGCAAAGCGGGACAGGATTCGACGGCGTACATATCGGACGCCCATGACGACAGAATGATCCGCTTCTCCGGCGTGGAGAGCTCCTTTGCATTCAGGACATCCGCAGGCGAACCGTAGTGAACCGCGGGATAAAACAGCGGGTTGAGATTTCCGAAATTCGTATTCACGTTTGTCATCGGTTGGGCTCCCCTGACGCTCGTTTCGAAGGGATAGATGTGTTGATGATCGAATAGCCGTTCTCTCTTTCATGCATGTGGGAGCGCGGCGCGCATGTCTGAGCGCCGCGTTCCACATTCCCCTCGATCGAGCGCTTAGGCTGCTTTCTTCTGCTCGATCTGAGTTGCAGGAGAGGCCGCGCCCGCGATCTGGATCCGGCGCGGCTTCATCGCCTCCGGAACCTCACGGACGAGGTCGATGATCAAGAGGCCGTCCTGGAAGGACGCCTGCTTCACCTGGACATAGTCGGCCAGATTGAACACGCGCCGGAACGGCCGTGCGGCGATACCTTGGTACAGATATTCGCCCGTCGCGCCTTCGGGCTTCTTGCCCTCGACGGTGAGCGCATTCTGTTCGGCCGTCACCGTGATATCGTTGACGCCAAAGCCCGCCACGGCGAGGCTGATCCGGTAGTGGTCTTCGCCGGAGCGTTCGATGTTATAGGGGGGATAGTTGTCATCGCTCGCCTGGCGCAGCGCGCTGTCGACGAGACCGGCCAGATGATCGAAGCCGACGGTGGAGCGCCACAGGGGCGCGAAGTCAAACGTGGTCCTCATAACCAAGTCCTCCAAAGAGCAAGATGGATACGAAGGAGCGCAGGACGGGGCTTTAGACGGGGTCCAAAGACACCGGCCCGGCGCCCGTTCCGGGCCCCTCGCGGGCACCCGGCACACCGCTCTCGCGGCGAACATGACTTAGAAGAACGCAAGTCGACTTCAAGAGGACTAGTCGAAAATTTCTTCAGGCGCAGAGGCCGACCGCCAAGACAGCGGCCGGCCGGCTCCAGACCGAATTTGGGCTCACGCCTTCGCGCGGGCACTGTCCGCTTCGCGCAACGCCAGCTGCGGCCAGAACGCCGCCCACGGCTGGGCCGCTTCGAACGCAGCGGCGATGCGGAAGATCGTGGGCTCGTCGAGCCAGGGAGCGACGATCTGCAAGCCGATCGGCATTCCCTCGCGATCGAAGCCGCAGGGCAGCGTCGCCGCAGGAAGGCCGGCGAGATTCATCGGCCAGGTGAAGGGCGACCAGCCGAGATGCGGATCGACCTTGCCGCCGTCAATCGTTTCGACGCCGAGGCGGCCGGCCTCGAACGCGGTCACCGCGACGGTCGGCGTCACCAGCGCATCGACACGCTCGAAAAGCTTCAGGAAGCCGCCGCGAGCCTGGCCGCGGCGATACCCTGCTTCGATATAGTCCGTGCCGCTGTAGCGCCGGCCGGCACTGATGACGTCAAGATAATCTGCTTCGGAGCTGGCGAGATCGGCCGTGGTCTTGCTCGCGACCGCGGCCGCCTGTTCGGTAAAGGCGATCGGTTTCAGCGTATGCTCGAGGATGCCGGGATCGAGGCCAGGACCGTCCATGGTGACCTGCGCGCCGCAGGCATCGAGAATGGCGAGCGCCTTGCTGAACGCCGCGCGCACGTCGGGGCTGACGGCGGCGTAGCCGAGATCGACGCTCGCGCCGATACGAATACCGTTCAACGGCTCGGCTTTCGTATCGAACCGCCGCGCCGCCACCGGCAGGCTCGCGGGATCGCGCAAATCGTAGCCGGCGATGATCTCCAGCGTCAGCACGGCATCCGCGACCGTGCGCGTGATTGGTCCGGTATGCGCGAGCGAGCCCCAGGATGGTGGCGAGAAGCCGGGCGAGCGCGGCACCAGGCCAAAGGTCGGCTTCAGGCCGAACACACCGCAGAAGGACGAGGGCACGCGGATCGAGCCGACGCCATCGGTCCCGATCGCGATCGGACCGCAGCCGGCGGCAACGCCGGCTGCCGCGCCGCCGCTCGACCCACCACTGGTGCGACCGCGGTTCCAGGGATTGCGCGTGGTGCCGGTGACCGGGCTATCCGCCGTCAACTTGTATCCGGACTCGCAGGTCGTGGTCTTGCAGGTGACGATTGCACCTGCCGCCTTCAGCGCCGAGACAACAGCCGCATCGACATCGGGCACGAATGCCTTGTTCATCGGCGAGCCACCATAGGCCGGCACGCCTGCGACAAAGACCAGGTCCTTGATCGTGACGGGTACACCGGCGAGCGGCCCCTTGGCCTCGCCGGCGCGCATCTCCCTGGTGAGACGATCGGCCTCCGCCCTCGCCTGCTCGTACATCGGCGTCACCACCGCGTTGCAGGCCTCGTTCGTCGCCTCCAGCGCGGCAATGGTGTCGTCGACGACATCGCGCGGAGTGAACGCCTTGCGCCGGTAGCCGGCCAGGATCTCGGTTGCGGAAAGCGAGCCAAGGCCAGTCGGCGCCGGCGGGAAGGCCGTTCGGCCGGAACCATCAGTCATCATGAACCCTGAAGAGCTAGCTGAGCGCCGCGTCGACGGCGCGCTTGGCCATGACCGTGACGAGATGCGCACGGTAGTCGGCTTCGGCATGGATGTCGGAAGTGAGGCCCTCGGTGTCGATTCTGATCGCAGCGATCGCGGACGGATCGAAATTTCGCGCCAGCGCTTCCTCCATCGGGGGAACGCGGAACACGCCGGAGCCTGCTCCGGTCACGGCCACGCGAACGCCATCGGCGAATTTCGCCACGAACACGCCGACCAGCGCATAGCGCGACGCCGGCGCCTTGAACTTGGCGTAGCCCGCCTTGAGCGGCACCGGAAAGCGGATCACCGTGATGATCTCACCAGGTTCGAGCGCGGTCTCGAACAGGCCGCGGAAGAACCCGTCGGCCGCGATCTCGCGCGTGCTGGTGACGACGGTCGCGCCCAATCCGAGCACACCTGCGGGATAATCGGCCGCCGGATCGTTATTCGCGACGGAGCCACCGATGGTGCCGCGGCTGCGGACGGCGGGATCGCCGATCATCGAGGCCAGCGCGGCGAGACCGGGGATCTTCGCCTGCACCAGCTTCGAGGCTGCCACCATCGCATGTGGCGTCATCGCACCGATGGTGATGGTGGCGCCATCGTCGGTGATGCCCTTCAGATGTCCGAGCTTCGACAGGTCGACCAGGGCAGGCGGACTGGCGAGCCGCTGCTTCAGCGTCGGGATCAGCGTCATGCCGCCGGCGACGAGCTTGCTTTCCTCGATCGAGGTCAGCAGTTTGGCAGCGTCGGGAATCCGGTCCGGTTGGTGATAGGCAAACGGCTTCATTGTCATCCTCCCTATTCCGCGGCGACCGGCAGCGATGCATTTTGCAGCAGGCGCCAGATCCGGTTCGGCGTCGCCGGCATGTCGACATGGGTGACGCCGAGATGCGACAGCGCATCGACCACCGCGTTGATGACCGCGGCCGGCGAACCGATGGTGCCGACCTCGCCGCAGCCCTTCACGCCCATCGGCGTGTGCGTACACAGCGTCGAATGGGTCGCGATGTTCATCATCGGCATGTGATCGGCGCGCGGCATGCAGTAGTCCATCAGCGAGCCCGACAGCAGCTGGCCCGAGCCCTCGTCGTAGACCGCGTTCTCGTACAGCGCCTGGCCGACGCCCTGCACGATTCCGCCGTGCAACTGGCCCTCCACGATCATCGGGTTGATGACCGTGCCGACGTCGTCCACCGCGGTGTAGTTGACCAGCGTCACCGTGCCGGTTTCCGGGTCGATCTCGACCTCGGCAATGTGGCAGCCGCCGGGATAGGTGAAGTTGACGGGATCGTAATAAGCCTGCTCCTCGAGCCCCGGCTCCAGCACCTCGAGCGGATAGTCGTGCGGCACGTAGGCGGCGCCCGCGATCTCCTCGAACGTCTTCATGCGGTCGGTGCCTGCGACCGAGAATTTTCCGGCCTCGAACTGGATATCCACTTCGGCCGCTTCGAGCAGATGCGCCGCGATCTTCTTGCCCTTCGCGACCACCTTGTCCGTCGCCTTCGACAGCGCCGCGCCGCCGACCACCAGCGAACGCGAGCCATAGGTGCCCATGCCGAACTGCACGCGATCGGTATCGCCGAACACGATGTCGACATTGTCAAACGCGACGCCGAGCTTTTCCGAGACGATCTGGGCGAACGTCGTCTCGTGGCCCTGGCCGTGATTATGCGTGCCGATCATGACCGTGACCTGGCCGGTCGGATGCACCCGCACCGTGGCGCTCTCATAGAGCCCGCCGCGCGCTCCCAATCGTCCCGCGAAGCGCGACGGTGCGAGGCCGCAGGCCTCGACATAGGTCGAGTAGCCGAGCCCGCGGAATTTGCCTCTACGCGCCGACTCCGCCTTGCGGATACCGAAGTTCTTGACGTCGGCCGCGACAAGAGCGCCGTCGAGACACCCCATCGGATCGCCGGAATCGTACTGCACCAGCACCGGCGTCTGATACGGATAGGCCTCCTTCGGGATCATGTTGCGGCGGCGGATCTCGACGCGGTCGATGCCCATCTCGCTGGCTGCAACGTCGACGATGCGCTCCAGCACGAAGGTCGCTTCTGGACGGCCAGCGCCGCGATAGGCGTCAACAGGAACGGTGTTGGTGAACACCACCTTCACGTTGCAGTAGATTGCCGGCGTGGTGTAGACGCCGCCGAGCAGCGGTCCGTAGAGATTGGTCGGGATGTTGGGCCCGAAGGTCGAGAGATAGCCGCCCATATTGGCAAGCGTGTTGACACGGAAGGCCAGAAACTTACCGGTCTCGTCCAGTGCGAGTTCGGCCTCGGTGACGTGATCGCGGCCATGGCGATCGGAGACATAACCCTCCGACCGGCTCGCCACCCATTTGATCGGCCGCATCACGCGCTTGGCGGCCCAGGTGATCACGGCCTCCTCGCCGTAGTGAAACTGCTTGACGCCAAAGCCGCCGCCGACATCGGGCGCGACCACGCGCAGCTTGTGCTGCGGGATGTTCAGCACCAGCGCGCCCATCAGGAAGCGCACGACGTGCGGGAACTGGCTGGTGGTCCACAGCGTGAAGCGATCGGTACCGGGCTCATATTCGGCGATCGCCGCGCGCGGCTCCATCGGGTTGCCGATCAGCCGGTTGTTGACGAGGCTGAGCTTTGCGACATGCGCCGCTTTCCGGAACGCGGTCTCGACCGCGGCCTTGTCGCCGAGCTCCCAATCGCAACAGATGTTGTTCGGCACGTCGTCGAACAGTTGCGGCGCGCCGGGTCGCACGGCTTCGAGCACGCCGACCACCGAGGGCAGCACCTCGTAATCGACCGTCAGCAGCTCGGCTGCAGCGCTGGCCTGCGCCGGCGTCTCCGCAACGACGAAGGCCACCATGTCGCCGACGAAGCGCACCTTGCCCTGTGCCAGCATCGGGAACGGCGGCTCCTTCATCGGCACGCCCTTGGCGTCCGTGATACCCCAGCCGCAGGGCAGCGATCCCAGCTTGTCCGCGGCGGCATCGTCGCCGGTCAGGACCGCGATGACGCCGGGCGATGCGAGCGCCGCACTCTTGTCGATGCCGCGCAGGATCGCGTGTCCGTGCGGCGAGCGCACGAACACACCCGCCGTCATGCCGGGACGCTTGATGTCGGAGACGTAATTGCCGCGGCCGGTGAGGAAGCGCTGGTCCTCTTTCCGTTTGGGTGAAGCGCCGATCCCGATCACGTTGCCCATGGTCACTCTCCCTTGGCGGCGTTCATGGCGGCAGCGCCAGCCATGACCGAGACGACGATGTTCTGATAGCCGGTGCAACGGCAGATGTTGCCTTCAAGGCCGTGGCGGACGTCGGCTTCCGTCAGCTCCGGCTTCTCGGTCGCGAGCGCCACCGCTGTCATCAGCATGCCGGGTGTGCAAAAGCCGCATTGCAGACCGTGATGCTCGCGAAACGCTTCCTGCATCGGATGCATTTGGTTCGAACCGGGGGCTCCGTGAAGCCCCTCGATGGTGAGCAGCGTCGCACCGTCGAGCGCAGGCGCCAGCAGCGTGCAGCTCTTCACCGGCAGGCCGTCGAGATGCACCACGCAGGCGCCGCACTGGCTGGTGTCGCAGCCGATATGGGTGCCGGTGAGGTTGAGCTGCTCGCGCAGCAGCTCTGCGGCCAGCGTCGCCGGCTCGACATCGACAGTGGTTGGCCGTCCGTTGAGTGTGAAGGATATCTGCACGATCATACTCCTGTGCGCGACGGGTCTTTAGGCGAGTGGAAGCGCGCTGCCGGTGGCCCATGTGGCCATCACGACGTCGCCGACGGTGAACGGATCCGCGAAGAAGGTCTTTTCCGGCACGTAGGCGACGAACGCGTCGTCCGGCACGGTGTCCAGCATGACCTTGACGAAATAGCCCTGGTATTCGATCGCGAGCACGCGACTCGGCAGCGACGTCGAGCAGCCCGGCGGCAGCTCCCTGCCCGGTCGGACTAGCGCGACATCGTCGCGGCGCACGGCGATATCGATCTTGTCACCGACGCTGACCGTGGACCGCGCCTGAAGCGAGACCTCGATGCCATCAGGCGCGGCCTGCGCGAGCGTAAAGGTCGAACCGTTGACCTTCTCTACCCGCCCCGACAACACGTTCTGCCCGCCCATGAACTCGGCGACGTAACGATCGTGCGGATGGGCATAGACGTCGCGCGCCGCGCCCGCCTGCTTGATCTTGCCCTGCTCCATCACCACGACCAGATCGGCGAGCGCGATCGCCTCGAGCTGGGTGTGGGTGACGTGGATGAAGGTGATGCCGAGCTCCTGCTGCATCCGCCTGAGTTCCTGGCGCATCTGCACGCGGAGCTGCTCATCGAGAGCAGAGAGCGGCTCATCGAGCAAAAGTACCCTCGGCTCGGTGATCGCCGCGCGCGCCAGCGCCACGCGCTGCTGCTGGCCGCCGGAGAGCTGCGCCGGCAGGCGGTCGGCGAATTGCGTCAAACGCACCTTCTCGATCATGGCGTCGGCTGCGCGCAGACGATCAGCCTTCGATATGCCGCGTACGCGCAAGGCGAAGGCGATGTTCTCGCGCACGGTGAGATGCGGGAACAACGCGTAGGACTGAAACATCATCGCGGTGCGCCGCTGCACCGGCGCAAGACCGACGACGTTCTGCCCGCCGATCACGATCTCGCCGGCGGTCGGATCCTCGTGGCCGGCGATCATGCGCAAAATCGTGGTCTTGCCGCAGCCGGACGGGCCAATGAAGCAGCAATAGGCGCCGTCGGCAATCTTGAGGTTGACGCCGTCGACCACATTGCTGACGCCGTCAAAGCTCTTGCAGAGGCCCGCCAGTTCGATATCGCCGCGATCGCTCTTCATTTCCGAGCTCAACCCTTTGTGCTGCTGCCGCGACCCTTCTGGATCAGCACGATGCTGCCCAGGCTCGCGCCGATGACGATGAAGGAGACGATGGTGGTCACGGTGCCGAGCGCATAGAGCGAGGGCGAAGTGACGTTCAGGGTCATGCTCCAGATCTCCAGCGGCAGCGTGTTGAGCGAGCCCGCGGTCTGGAGGCTGCGGGCGAACTCGTCGTAGGAGAGCGTGAAGCCGAACAGCGCGACCGCGACGAGGCCGGGCGCCAGCACCGGGATCATCACCAGCCGGATCGATTGCCAGCGGCTAGCGCCGAGGTCGTAGGCCGCCTCCTCCCAGACATGGTTGAAGCGCGACATCACCGCGAACATCACGAGCACGCCGAACGGCAGCGTCCAGGACAGTTGCGCGCCGAGCGCCGACGTGTACCAGCTCGCATTGAGCCCAAGGGCCTGGAACAACAGGCCGGTGCCGAGGCCGAGCACAAGACCCGGCGCGACCAGGCTGCCGATCATCATGTAGAACACGACGGTGTCGCCGCGAAAGCGCTTGCGAAAACCGAGCCCGGCGAGGAACGACACCACCACCGTGATGACCGTGACGACGACGGCGAGCTTGATCGAACGGTCGAACGAGCCTTTGACGTCGCCGGTCCGCACCTGGGTGAAGAGATCGACGAACCAGTGTAGCGACTGTCCCTTCATCGGGAAGACGAGGCCGCCGCGGATGTCCTGGAACGACAGGACGTAGATGCAGAACATCGGGCCGTACAGCGCGATCACATAGAACCCGAATAGCGTCGCCAGAAGATAGAACGTCCACGGCCGGCCGCCCTTGCTCGGTGCGATCGCCTTGGTTGTCGCCGGCGCGACCGCCTTTGACATGTCAGTCTTGGACATTTCGGTTTTGGACATGTCGGCGAGAACCGCGCTCATCGCGTGATCTCCTGCCTGATGTCGACGGTGCGCAGGATCAGCGAGACGATCGCGACCAGCACCAGCGTCAGCAATACTGCGCTCGCTGCCGCGGTCGGATATTGCAGCACGCCGACGTCCTCGTAGAAGGCGCTCACCACCGAGGCCGAGCCGCCGCCGGACATCACCTTGACCACGAAGAAATCGCCCATCACGATTGAGACGACGAAGATGGTGCCGAGGGCGATGCCGCTCTTGGACATCGGCACCACGATCAGGTGCATGATGTCGAAACGGCTGGCGCCGGCATCGATCGCGGCCTCGATCAGCTTCTTGTCGATCCGTGCCATGGAATTGAAGATCGGCACGATCATGAAAATGGTGAGCTGATGGACATAGGCGATGACGACCGCCAGGTCCGAGAACAGCAGCACTTCCAGCGGCTGGCGGATCACGCCGAGCCCCAGCAGCGCCTGGTTGATCAGGCCTTCCTTGCCGAGCAGCGGAATCCAGGAAATCATCCGAATGATGTTCGAGGTCCAGAACGGCACCGTGCAGAGCAGGAACAGACCGATCGCCAGCAGTTGGTTGCGGACGTGGAAAACCAGGAAGTAGGCGACGAAGAAGCCGATGATCAGCGTGAAGATCCAGGTCAGCACCGTGAACTTGATCGTGGCCAGATACAGCTTCAGCGTCAGTGCCGAATGCAGCACCTCGACATAGCTTGCGAGCGTGAATCCCGGGGTCAGCCCGCCAAAGCCGTCGGTAGCGAAGAAGCTCGCGGCCAGCACGACCAGGATCGGCGCCACGAAGAACGGCACGAGCACCAGCACGAGCGGCGACACGTAGAGCCAGCCGGCGAGATTTGCGCGTCGTGGGGTTTGAGCTGGACTAAGAGCTGGACTAAGGTTTGGCTGCATGTCGGCAAACGCCTCGAACTCGATCATTTGGCACCGGCGCATTGCCGCGCCGGCGCTTCGTTCACGTCAGGGAAAGCAGGTTTCAGGCCACCTTGAAGTCGTTCCAGCGCTTGTTCATGTACGCGGCTTCGTCCATCAGCGTGTTCCAGCACGAGATGTTCTTGACGCGGTCGAGGAACGAGCCGCCATCACGCTTGGTGCCGGTCTTCTCCATCGGCACGCCATAGGGGTCGTTGACCACCTCGGGCGCGGGCTGGCCCTCGTACCAGAACGCCCATTCGGCCGGCGTGAGGAATTTCTTGGCGGTCGAAGGGACCGGGCTGTAATAGCCGTAGCGCGCGACGAAGCCGCCCTGCCATCCCGAGAGATACCAGTTGAGATATTCATAGGCTGCGTCCAGCTTCTTGCCGGAGAGATGCTTCATCAGGCCCATGCCGTTGCACCAGCCGCGATAGCCTTCCTTGCCGTTCTTGATGTTGACCGGCGCGTAGACGCAGGGGATTTCTTTCACGCGCACCGCGGCAACCGCCGGCGACCACATCGACTGGATCACCACTTCGCCCGCCGCCATCAGCTGCACCGACTGATCGAAGGTGGTCCAGGTCGCGCGGAACTGGCCCTGCTTCTTGAGCTCGATCAGCTTGTTGCAGGTGAAGTCGATCTCCTCCTTGGTCATGTTGCCCTTGTTGCCGTACTTGATCAGCCCGGCGCTTTCGAAGCAGAGCGCGGCGTCCATGATGCCGATCGCGGGCACGTCGAGGATCGCGGCCTTGCCTTTGAATTTCGGATCGATCAGATCCTTCCATTCCGTGACTTCATGGCCGACGAGGTCGGGGCGGTAGCCGATGGAGTCGGCGTTGTAGACCTGCGGCAGGAAGGTCGCCCATTCGGTCACGCCGTCGTTCAGATCGGTCGAATCGGGCTTGGCGATATACATGGCCTCGTAGGGCGAGATGCCCTGGCGCGGGATCTTGTGACCGTCGATCTCGCCCTTGGTGAAGATCGGCAGGATGTTGTCGAACTCCTTGACCTTCTTGACCTCGATGCCCTGGATGACGCCGCGCTTGGCAGCGAGCTTGGCCTGCCAGCCCTCGAGATCGGCGATGTCGACCGTATTAGGCTGGCTTATGAAGCGGTTGATGGCGGCAGAGGTGTCGAGGTTCTGCATCGTCACCTTGAAGCCGAGATCCTTGGCCGCCTGGTCGCCGATCGCCTTCACCACCGAATAGGACACGCCGACATGGCGCAGCTCGATGTCCTTGATCTCCTGCGCCCAGATGGTCGGGAATCCGCGGATCGCGTCCGATCCTGCGGCCGCGCCGGCCACCGCCGCAGCGCCCTTCAACAGCGTGCGCCTGCTCAGCTTTTTCGCAGACTTGTCGCTCGTCCCCGCCGGATTGGCAGTGGATGTCCCCTTGTCCCTGTCAAGCATGGCAACCCTCGTTGGCTACGATGAACGCTGCGCACCGGTCGCCATTGACCGGCTACGGATGTGATCAATTGCGAGGGAGGCTATGGGCGGTATGTTGTGAAGTAAAATTGGAAGTAAAAATTCGCCGCATAAACGCGGCTAATGGTTCGCCCCGCTGCATCGGCTTTTGGCAGCGCGCATAAGAAGGCGTCAGGACGTGCATACAAAAACGATAGCTTCGAACGTGCGAGCCCGTTCGCGCGGCAGACGTGATGAAGGCGGTCCTCAGGACCTGAGCTGGTCCCGCGCCGTCTCTGGCGCCATGAGTGTCGCGATGATGGTGACGATCGACAGGGCGATGATGTAGACCGAGACGGCCCAATAAGAGCCGGCCCATGCCAGCAATGCCGTCGCGATCAGCGGCGAGAATCCGCCGCTCAGCGCGGCGGCGACGTTGGCTCCCAGCGATGCGCCGCTGTAGCGCACCTGGGTGCGGAACAGCTCCGGCATGAAGGCCGCCTTCGGCCCGAACAGCAGCGCATGCGTCAGTGTCATCGTCACGACGAGCGCGAGCGTGATCAGCGCCGGCTCCCTGGTGTCGAGGAACCAGAACAACGGAAACGCCAGCGCCACCGAGAACACGCCGCCGGCGAGATACAGCGCCTTACGGCCGAAGATGTCGGACAGCCAGCCGGCGAGAGGCAGCGTCGCGAGCTCGACGAGCGCGGCATAGACCACCGCATTGAGGATCACCTGCCGCGGCAAGCCGAGCTGCGTCGTGGCATAGACCACGGTGAAAACCGTGAGGAGATAAGCGAGCCCGACTTCGGACACCGTGATGCCGATCGCCAGCAGGAAGCTGCGCCAGTCGCGGCGCAGGACTTCCCATACCGGCTGCGCCAGCACCTCCTTGCGCTCGAGCACCTCCTTGAAGTGCGGCGTCTCCGCAAGTTTCAGCCTTACGATGAAGCCGACGCCGACGAGCAGGATGCTGATCAGAAACGGCACGCGCCAGCCCCAGCTCAGGAAGTCCGCTTCGGGCAGCTGCGTCATCAGACCGAAAATGCCGGTGGACGCGGCGACGCCGACGGGGAAACCGATCTGCACCAGGCTGCCGTAGAAGCCGCGGCGGTTGCCGGCGTGCTCGGCCACCATGACCACCGCCCCGCTCCACTCGCCACCGAGCCCGATGCCCTGGACGAAGCGCAAAATGACGAGGAAGATCGGCGCCCAGACGCCGATCTGACTGTAGGTCGGCAAGCAGCCGATCAGGAACGTGCCCAGTCCCATCGCGATCATGGTAGCGACCAGCATCTTCTTGCGGCCGAGCCGGTCGCCATAATGCCCGATGATCGCGCCGCCGATCGGCCGCGCGACAAAGCCGACCGCATAGGTCGAGAACGCCGCCAGTGTGCCGACGAAGGGATCGAAGCTCGGGAAGAACAGCTTGTTCAGCACCAGCGCCGCCGCCGTGCCGTAGATCAGGAAATCGTACCACTCGATCGCGGTGCCGAGCGCGCTCGCCCACACCACATGCGCCGTCGTCGATTTCTCCGCCGCAGTGGAGACCCCCGATGCTGCCGTCATTGCCATTCGCCCCAAAATTCCAGAGGGCATCTTGGCCAATCGCGATGCCGGTTGCAACCTACGGGCGTGGGCTTCCCAGGATTCGGACGCGTGATTTACGCGTCGCTGCTTCAACACCCGTGATTGCGAGGAGCACTTGCGACGAAGCAATCCAGAGTGCCCCCGCGGAAGGATTCTGGATTGCTTCGCTCCGCTCGCAATGACGGATGTACGAGCCGTTGTGCGCTGGCGGCAGCGCCGTCCGCGGGGAAGCGGAACCGAGCCACGCCCGTTATTCGCCATTGACAAACTCATTAACCATTATCTAATTACAGCCAGAACAACCAGCCGCGCCAAGCGGCCCAGAAAGAGAGGGAACGAGATGAGAGGGCTTTTGGCCTGCGCGATGCTCGCGGCCATGACTTCGGCTGCCATGACCACCGTTGCGAACGCGCAAATCTCCGACGACGCCGTGCGGATCGGCGTGCTGACGGATCTGTCGAGCTGGGGCCGCGACAATAGCGGGCCGGGCTCCGTGGAGGCCGCGAAAATGGCGGTGGAGGAATTCGGGCCCACCGTGCTCGGCAAGCCGATCGAGATCATCAGCGCCGATCACCAGATGAAGACCGACGTCGGCGTGCAGATCGTGCGCGGCTGGTTCGACAACGGCAAGGTCGATGCCGTCGTTGACATCCCCAATTCCGGCATCGCGATCGCCGTCCACAACATGGTGCGCGAACGCAACAAGATCGCGCTGCTCTCCGGCCCCGGCGCGAGTTCGCTGACCGACGAGCTTTGCAGTCCCAACACCGTGCACTTCACCTACGATACCTACGCGCTGTCGAAGGTGACGGCCTCCGCCGTGATCAAGGAAGGCGGAAAATCCTGGTACTTCATCACCGCCGACTACGCCTTCGGCCAGCAGCTCGAGAAGGACGCCACGCGCTTCATCAACGAGATGGGCGGCAAGGTTTTGGGTGGCGTGAAGCATCCGACCAACACCGCGGATTTCTCCTCCTTCGCGCTCCAGGCGCAAAGCTCGAAATCGGACGTCGTCGCCTTCGCCAATGCCGGCCAGGACACCGACAATGCGATCAAGCAGTCGGGCGAGTTCGGCCTGGTCCAGGGCGGCCAGAAGCTGGTCGGCCTCCTGATGTTCGACACCGACGTGCATGCGATCGGCCTCAAATCCGCGCAGGGCACCTACATGACCACGGCCTCGTACTGGAACATGGACGAGGCGACCCGCGCATGGTCGCGGAAGTTCTACGAGCGCACCAAGGTGATGCCGACCATGATCCAGACCGGCGTCTACGGCTCGGTGCTGCATTACCTCAAGGCCATCAAGGCCGCCGGCACCGATGATCCCGCCAAGGCGATGGCCAAGATGCGCGAGCTGCCAATCGAGGATACATTCGTCCATGGCGGCAAGTTGCGCGAGGACGGCCGCGTCATTCGCGACATGTATCTCGCCAAGGTCAAAACACCCGAGCAGTCCAAGGAACCCTGGGATTACCTGGAGATCATCAAGACGGTGAAGGGCGAGGACGCCTTCCGCCCGATCTCCGAGTCCAAATGTCCGCTGCTCAAGAAGTGAGGCCAGCATGACCGGCAACGAGCGCAACGCAATTGAGACTTACGAGTGCGATGTGCTCGTGGCCGGATCGGGCTGCTCCGGCATGTCGGCCGCGATCACCGCGCGGTATCGCGGCCTCGACGTCCTGATCGTCGAGAAGGAGCCGCGCTTCGGCGGCACCACCGCGCGGTCCGGCGGCTGGTTGTGGATTCCCGGCACCTCGCTGGCAAAGGCCTACGGCATCGAGGAGACACAGGAACAGGCGCGGACTTACCTGCGGCACGAAGCCGGCAACAACTTTGACGCCGCACGCGTCGATGCATTCCTGAGCGCCGGGCCCGAGGCGGTCGATTTTTTCACCAACAAGACGGCGCTCCGTTTCGACATGCCGCTGGTATTCCCGGATTATCACGCCGAGGCCCCCGGCGGCGCGCAGGGTGGCCGTTCGATGGTGGCGCGCCCGTTCGACGGCCGCGAGCTCGGCGACCAGATCAAGACCCTTGGCACGCCCCTGCCCGAGCTCACCGTATTCGGCATGATGCTCGGATCCGGCAAGGACATCGTCCATTTCATGCGCGCGACGAAGTCGCTGACCTCGGCGGTCTATGTCGCAAAGCGCCTGTCGCGGCATCTGATGGACGTGCTGCGCTATGGCCGCGGCATGACGCTGACCAATGGCAATGCATTGGCCGGGCGCCTCGCGAAATCCGCACAGGATTTGCAGATTGCGATGTGGCTGTCCGCGCCGGTACGCGAGCTGACGGTCGAGAACGGCACTGTCACCGGCGCCATTGTCGCCCGCGAGGGACGCGACGTCCGCATTCGTGCCAGACAAGGCGTCGTGCTCGCCTGCGGCGGCTTTCCGCACGACGTCGAACGGCGCAAAAAGCTGTTCCCGCACGCGCCGACTGGGAACGAGCATTTTTCGCCGGGACCGACCGGCAACACCGGCGACGGCCTGCGGCTTGCGGAAAGCGCTGGCGGGCATGTCGAGGACCGGCTGCCGAACGCGGCAGCCTGGGTCCCGGTTTCGGTCACCAAGCGCAAGGACGGCTCACAAGGTGTGATGCCGCATTTCATCGACCGCGCCAAACCCGGCGTGATCGCGGTGATGCGTGACGGCAAGCGCTTTGCCAACGAGGGCAATTCCTATCACGACTTCGTCCAGGCCATGGTGAAGGCTGCGAAGCCCGGCGAGGAGATCGCGGCCTACCTGGTTTGCGACCACCCGACCCTGCGCAAATACGGCCTCGGCTGCGTGCCGCCATTCCCGATGCCGCTGGGGCATCATCTCGAGACCGGCTATCTTATGCGCGGCGAGACGCTGGAGGCGCTTGCGACAAAGGCGGGCATCGACAGCATGGCGTTCGTCGAGACCGTCAAGCAGTTCAATGCGACCGCACCACAGGGACACGACGCCGCCTTCGGCAAGGGCTCAAAGGCCTATAACCGCTACCAGGGCGATGCGCTGCACGGCCCGAACCCCTGCGTCGCTCCGATCGAGAACGGCCCGTTCTACGCGATCAAGATGGTGGTCGGCGATCTCGGCACCTATGCCGGAATCGTCACCGACGAGAACGCGCGGGCGCTCGATGCGGAAGGACGGGTGATTCCCGGCCTTTACGCCGCCGGCAACGACATGGCGAGCATCATGGGCGGCAATTATCCCGGCGCCGGCATCACGCTTGGGCCGGCGCTGACCTTCGGCTACATTGCCGGCCGTCATCTCGCCGACAGCGCCGCCAAGCGCAACGCGGCGTAAGCCACGCCAGGAGGCGCATGAAGAGAGAAAGCCGCGGCATTCAGTCGATCGAGGTCGGCGGCGAATTGCTCCGCGCCCTCGCCCGCAGCGGCGAGCCGATGATGCTGCGCGATCTCGCGCGCGAGGCCGGCATGACGCCGGCCAAGGCGCATCCCTATCTCGCCAGCTTCTCCCGCATCGGCCTGATCGAGCAGGACGAGACCACCGGCCGCTACGAGATCGGCGCACTCGCGCTGGAGCTCGGCCTGATCAGCCTGCGCCGCCTCTCCGGCGTGCGTATCGCCGGACCGAAGATCGCCGCGCTTGCGAGCCAGATCGGACACGCGGTCTCGCTCGCGGTCTGGGGCACGCACGGCCCGACCGTGGTGCAGCTCGAAGAACCCGGCCAGCCGGTGCACATCGTGATGCGGGCCGGTTCGGTGATGGCGCTGCTGGAGACGGCCACGGGCCGCGCCTTTGCGGCCTTCCTGCCGGAGAAGACGATCAACGCCGCACTCGAAAGCGGCCTCGATCGTCACGGCGTCGGCTACAATCCGAAGCGCACCATGAAAGGCGCGAAGCTCGCCGACATGCTCACCGAGGTCCGCAAGCACGGCCTCGCCCGCGCGCTGGGCGACCCCCTGCCCGGCGTCAACGCATTCTCCGCACCGGTGTTCGACCATTCCGGCCATGTCGCGCTGGTGATCACCGCGATGGGGCCGGAAGGCACGTTCGATGCCCGCTGGGACAGCGCCATCGCCCACGCGCTACGCGACTGCGCCGGCGGCATTTCGAAACGGCTGGGCCACGGGATGACGGCTGCGGCGGAGTGATCTACTTCACCGGCACCGTGTAATTCAGGATCAACCGCCCACCATCCGGGTAGATCGTCTGCCCCGTGATGTAGGAGGCATCGTCACTCGCAAGAAACGCGACGACAGAGGCAACTTCGCTCGGCTCGCCGCCACGGCCGGCCGGCGTGCGTGACATCACGGTCTTGCGGGCGTCCTCCGAGGTGTAGATGGACGACGCCACCATATCGGTCAGGATCGTGCCCGGTCCGACGGCCACCACGCGAATGTTGTGCGGAGCGAGCGCGACGGCGGCCACTGATGTGAGCTGCTTCATGCCGCCCTTGGACATGGCGTAGGTCGCAAGCGCCGGGATCGCCAGCAGCGCGTTCACCGACGACATGTTGATGATGACCCCGCCGCCGCTACCTTGCGCGATCATCTGCTTCGCCGCCGCCTGCACGCCGAAGAACGCGCCCTTCAGATTGATGCCGATGATCTCGTCGAACTCTTCTTCCGAAATCTCCAGGAGGTCCCGGTTGCGAGCGACCCCGGCATTGTTGACCATGATGTCGAGTCGGCCGAAGTCCTTCACGGCGGTTGCGACGAGCTGGTCGACATCGGCGCACTTGGCGACATTGCCGACGACAGTGCGCAAGGCCTCCGGCCGTCCTAGCTCGGCAGCCGTCGCGGCCAAGCCCTCGGCATCGACGTCGGAGATGACGACTTTGACGCCGTCGTCCAGGAATCGTTTCGCGCAAGCCTTGCCGATACCGCGCGCCGCGCCGGTGATGGCGGCGACCTTGCCGGATAGTTTCATGGTCTCACTCCAGAGTAGCTGCTTCGACAGCAGACTGTCGCCGGGTGAGAAACCCGGCTCAGGCCGCCGCGAAGCCGAGATGAGCACGGAACCGGTTCTTGATAAAGACAGCATCGCGCGAGGGCAGCGAGCGCGGCGGATTTTCGGCCAGAACCTTGATCACGAAGAGTCGCGGGCCATCGGCCGGCCCGGCGATTTCAGTTGCGAGGCGCTGCACCTCCTCGATCGTCCGCACGGTTCCGCTCGCGGCAAAGCCGCAAGCCACGGCGATTGCGGTGAGATCGACGCCGCGCCCGGTGTGGCTCGCCTGCATTCCGGTCTCGCCAAAATGCTGATTGTCGATCACGACGATGTCGAGATTGCGCGGGCGTGCGACGCCGATGGTGGCGATGCCGCCGAGGCCCATCAACTGCTCGCCATCCCCGGTCAAGGCGAGGACGCGCTTTCCCGGCTGGGCCTGCGCGAGGCCAAGCCCGATCAGCGCGGCGCCGCCCATGGCGCCCCAGAGATAGAAATTGCCGTCGTGGTCGCCGACCGAATGAAGGTCATAGGTCGGCGAGCCGAGGCCGGACACGACCAGCGTGTCCTTGCGATTTTTCAAGAGCGCGGCAACGGCGGCGCGGCGATCGAGTTGAGCTTGCATTGGCATCACCACTTCTTCTTGCCGATCAGACGTTGCCCGATCAGCACCGCGATCTGCTGATCGGAATCGTAGGCGAGCGCTGCGGCCGATTCCACCGTCTCGACCAGATCCTCCGCCGTTTCCGCCCGCATCACCTTCAGGCCGATCGCCTCCAGCGAGGGCTGCGTCGCCCGGCTCATCGGCACCTGCCAGGGATTGAACTCGGCCCATTCGCCACGCATCGTCACCAGCATCAGCAGTGGAAATCGTCCGATCGCCGACAGCGACAGCATGTTGATGCAATTGCCGACCCCGCTCGACTGCATCAAGAGCACGCTACGTTGGCCGCCGAGCCAGGCGCCCGCGGCGATGGCAATGCCCTCCTCTTCCGTCGTCAGCACGTTGGTGGTGACGTCGCGGTCGGCCGAGAACAGGCGGATGAGCTGGCTGTGGCCGGCATCGGGGACGTAGGACATCTGCCGCACGTCCGCGACTTTCAGGATGCGGTAGAGCTCGGACGGCCAATCGTCTGCGCGCGTGTCGGGATTGGATTGAAGGCTGTGCACCGCTTGTCTCCGTGGATTCGAGCGGCATTCTAGCGATGTTCAGGCCCGAAAGCTCTGACCGTCCGGCGCAATCAGGTATCGAGGGATTGTATAGCTGCTCTTCCGCTGCCGGTGGCACAGCGCACGATGCGCATGGCTGCGCCCTCTCCCCTTGCGGGAGAGGGCATCACCGCTGATAGATACAAACTCATTTGGGTGAGGGGTATCTCTCCGTGCACTCATCCGCATCTGTATGCGCGGAGAGATACCCCTCATCCGGCGCTGCGCGCCACCTTCTCCCACAAGGGGAGAAGGAAGAGGAGCCCATAGACAACTTCTCGACCTCTAGCCAAACTGACGCGGGCGCAGTCCGGCATGAAACCACGTAATCATGGAATAGATGTCATAGACGGGCAATCCGACCTCGGCCTGAAGCGCCGCTGCATAAGGCGGCATGTTGGTGCATTCGAGCACGATCGCGCCGACATCCGGGTTCCTGGCGACCAGCTCCTTGCCGGCCTCGACCACGTCACGTTCCGCCTGCGCGATATCCATGTCGTCCTTCTCGGCTTTGATCAGGACGCGGAAGAACTCCTTGCCGTTCTCGGTGCCGACCAGCGGCGCGTCGAGCGGCACGCCGGCGCCTTCGAGATGGGCCGGCGTCAAGGTCGAGCCCGACACGGTGACAAGGCCGACGCGCTTGCCGGGCGGCAAGGTCGCCTGCACCCACGGCACCTGCATCAGTGACGAGGTTGCGACGGGAACGCCGACCGCGGCTGCGATCTCCTTCTGGAACAGTGAGAGGAAGCCGCAATTGGTGGTGATGGCTTCGGCCCCGAGCCGCACCAGATCCTTTGCCGCATCGATGAAGTCAGGCAGCAGACCGGCCGCACCCTTCAGCACCACCTTCTCCGGCGAAGCCCCACCCACCACGCGATAGAGCACGGGGAAAGGCCAGGTGGTGCCGTTGCCCATGTCGCCGGGAATGCGGGGAAAGCGCGCCTCCAGCATCAAGATGCCGAGCGGCGCCCCATAAATGGCTTTGCCGCCGCGGGCGATTCGGGGGGACGAGCTGGCTGGAGCGGTCATGATGCGATCTCAGAGAAAACGATCGGGCGAAAACGGTGCGAGCGGAATTTCCGGCGGCTTGCCGCTCAGAAGCTGGGCGACGAGACGGCCGGTGCGGGCCGAACCGACGAGGCCGATATGGCCGTGGCCGAAGGCATAGACGATGTCGCGCGATGCCCGCGCGTAGCCGATGCAGGGACGTCCGTCCGGCATGCTGGGCCGATGGCCAAACCAGGTCTTGATACGCGAAGCCGGAATGTCCGTCGGCAGTTTCGGGAACATGCTGAAGAGGTAGTTGCGCAAAATCTCGGCGCGCTTCCAGTTCGGTTCGGCCGCGAGGCCTGCGATCTCGACCGTGCCGGCGGCGCGCAAACCCTTGTCGGTCCAGTTCACCACCATCTTCGCATCCGAGGCCATCATCGAGCTGCGTGGCCCCGATTCCGGATTCTCGATCATGACGTGATAGCCGCGCTCGGTCTCCAGCGGCAGCGGATCGCCGATGGACGCCGTGAGCCGCTTCGAATGCGCGCCGGCGGCAATCACCGCGGCTTCGCAGGCAATCTCGCCGGTCTCGGTCCGAACAGCCACGAGCTTGTTGCCGGAAAGCTTCAGCCCAATTGCCTTGGCCCGCACGAGCTCGGCGCCGCTTGCCAGCGCATGTTGCGCGAGGGCCGCGACATAGGCACCGGGGTCGCGGCAGCGCCCGGCTTCCTCCACCACCACGCCAAAAGTGTAGCGCGGATGCAGATCGGGCTCGCGCTGACGCATCTCGTCGGGCGAAAGCTCCAGCCATTCGACACCGACGCGCTTGCGCACGCGCCAGCCGAGATCATTGTCGAAATTGCCGCGTGACGGGAAGACATGCATCACGCCATTACGCTCGATCAATTCAGGGACGCCCGCCTCCTCCGCGAGCTTCCTGTGCAACAGCGGCGCGTCCTTCAGGAGGTCGCGCAGCGCAAAGGCCGTCGTCTCGACCCGCGCCTCGGTCCAGCCCGAGAGCAGATATTTGATCAACCAGGGCAGCGCCTTCGGCAGATAAGACCAGCGGATCGCGAGCGGTCCGAGCGGATCCATCAGATAGCCAGGCACCTTCTTCCAAACGCCGGGCTCGGCCGGCGGGATCACCGAATGCGAGGAGAGCCACCCGGCATTGCCGTAGCTCGCCGCCTGTTCGCCACCGGGCTCGCCCGGATCGATCAGCGTGACGCGATGGCCCTCGCGCAGCGCCTCGATCGCGCTGATCACGCCGACCGCGCCGGCACCGATGATGGCGACGTGGCGGCTTTGCGACATCGCCTAAGCCTTCACCGCAGGGGCAAAGTCCTTGCCGACCGACATCGCCCGCGGATCGATGATGCAGTGGAGGATCGACGGCTTGCCCGAGGCGAGCGCACGCTCGAACGCCGGCGCGAACTCTTCGGTGCGCTCGACACGCTCGCCATGGCCGCCGAACGCTTTTGCGTACATCGCGAAATCCGGGTTCTTGAGCTGGGTGCCGACCACGCGTCCGGGATAGTCGCGCTCCTGGTGCATGCGAATGGTACCGTATTGCGCATTGTCGACGACGATGACGACGAGGGCTGCGTCATACTGCACGGCGGTCGCGAATTCCTGCCCGTTCATCAGGAAGCAGCCGTCGCCGGCGAAGGCTATTACGGTACGGTCCGGATATTGTCGCTTGGCGAGCACCGCGGCCGGCACGCCATAGCCCATCGAGCCCGACGTCGGCGCAAGCTGTGAAGCAAAGCTGTGGAAGCGGTGATGGCGATGGATCCAGCCGGCATAGTTGCCGGCGCCGTTGCAGACGATCGCGTCCTTGGGCAGGCGATCGCGCAGCCAGGTCATCACCTGGCCATACTGGAACGTGCCCGGCAACTCGCGTGCCTTGTCGGTCCATGCGAGGTAATCGGCATGTGCCTTGGCGGCTTCGCCCTTCCAGGCAACGGCGCCTGCCGGCTTCAGCGTCTCGACCGCGGCCGCGAACGCGGCGGGCGTGGCCTGGATCGCGAGCTCAGGCTGATAGATGCGGCCTAGCTCTTCCGAGCCGGGATGAACGTGGATCAGCTTCTGCCGCGGGGTCGGAATGTCGAGCAGCGTGTAGGATGAGGACGGCATCTCCGACATGCGGCCGCCGATGAGGAGAGCGACGTCGGCGTTGTCGATGCGCGCCTTCAGGCCCGGGCTCGGCCCGATGCCGAGATCGCCGGCATAATGCGAATGATCGGCGTCGATCAGCGACGCGCGGCGGAACGAGGTCGCGACCGGCAGGTCGAAGCGCTCGGCAAAGCGCGCGATGCTCCTGGTCGCCTCATCGGTCCACCGCGAGCCGCCGAGGATGACAAGCGGCGCCTTGGCGCTTGCAAGCATGGCGCCAACGCGCTCGATATCGGCAGGCGCGGGCCAGCTCACCGCCGGCTCGATTCGCGTCGCGTCGGCGACGGCCGCGGTCTCGGTCAGCATGTTCTCCGGCAGCGAGATCACGACGGGACCGGGCCGGCCCTGCATGGCGACGCGGAAGGCGCGCGCGACCAGCTCGGGAATGCGGTCGGGACGATCGATCTCGACCGCCCATTTCGCCATGGTGCCGAACACCGCCTTGTAGTCGAGCTCCTGGAACGCCTCGCGCTCGCGTATGCCGGTGTCGACCTGACCCACGAACAGGATCATCGGCGTGGAATCCTGCATCGCGATGTGGACGCCGTGGCTCGCATTGGTGGCGCCGGGGCCGCGGGTGACGAAGCAGATTCCGGGGCGGCCCGTGAGCTTGCCATAGGCCTCCGCCATCATCGCCGCACCGCCCTCGGCACGGCAGATCATGACGTCGATCGGGCTGTCGTGCAGCGCATCGAGCGCCGCAAGGTAGCTCTCGCCCGGTACGCAGGTGACGCGCTCGACGCCTTGCGCGACCAGCTGATCGATCAGGATCTGGCCCCCGGTGCGGGTGTTGCGAATGGTCATGACGGCTCCTCAAGGCTTTGGCGATGCATTTCGCAGCTTCGCGAAAATTTTGCTCGGAGCTGGCGTAGGACAGGCCGACAGGGCGCGCAAGATCGAAAGGCTTCTCGCACCCTGCGCAGGCGTCATGCCCGCCCCTGCTGGTTGCACTGCAGCCCATTCGCGACGACGCGGAGCGCCGCGCCGCGATCGACCGGCTCTATCCGAAGCTCGGCGCGATGGCGGCGAGCTACCGATGCTCGATCGCGCGGATCGCGCCACGGAGCTCGGCGAGGCCGCGGAGGCGGCCGATGGCGGTGTAGCCCGGATTGGTGCGCTTGGTCGCCGCGAGATCGTCGAGCATGCGGTGGCCGTGATCCGGCCGGAACACGATCTGCCGGTCGGGCGAACGCCGCGTGTTCTCCTTCAGCAGCGCCTTCAGCACCGCGACCATGTCGACGTCACCGTCGAGATGATCGGACTCGTAGAACGACAGGCCGTCGACCTCGCGCTTGGTCGCGCGCAGATGCGCAAAGGCAATGCGCGGACCGAAGCGTTCGGCCATCGCGGGCAGGTTGTTCTCGGCGCGCACGCCCAGCGACCCCGTGCACAGGCAGATACCATTCGCCTTTGACGGCACGGCATCGAACAACGCCTGATAGTCATCGGCGCTGGAGGCGACGCGCGGCAGGCCGAACAGCGGGCGCGGCGGGTCGTCCGGATGCAGTGTCAATGAGACCCCGAGCTGCTCGGCGACGGGTGTGACGCGGCCCAAAAACTCGGCGAGATGCTGCCGCAGGATTTTTGGTGTGACGTCGCGATATGTTTCGAGCCGGGCGCGGAATTGCGGGATGGTCATTGGCTCGGTAGTCGAGCCCGGCAGCGCGCTGGCGATGACCATGACGAGATAGTCGATATCGGCCTGGCTCATCTGGTCGAACAGCTTTTTCGCGCGAGCCTGCTGCTCCGGCGAATACTCCTGGACGGCGGCGGGGCGCTTCAGAATGTGCAGCTCGAAGGCGGCAAAACGGTCCTGGTCGAAGCGCATGGCACGGGCGCCGTTCGGCAGCTCCCATTCGAGATCGGTGCGGCACCAGTCCACGACGGGCATGAAGTTGTAGCAGATGATCTTGATGCCGGAAGCGGCAACCGCCTCCAGGCTCGCGATCCACGTCTCGATCGAGCGCGTCGCCTTGGCCCCGAGACGCTTGACGTCGTCGGGGATCGGAATCGATTCCACCACCGACCATGTCAGCTGCGAACGGCCGGGTTGGCCGTTCTCGATGAAGTTCTTGCGCTCCTCGACCGCCTTGCGTGTCCAGGCTTCGCCGATCGGCACCTGATGCAGTGCCGAGACGATATCGGTCGCGCCGGCCTGCCTCACATCATCCAGCGACACGGGATCATCCGGCCCGTACCAGCGCCATCCCTCGAGCATCATAGGAATTCTCTCCGATCAGTTCGCGGTCAGCACGACCTTGACGCTCCGCGAGCGGTCGAGCGCCAGCCGCAGCGCGTCCGGCGCGGTGGACAGCGGCCGCTCGGCGGTGACCAGCGACAGCACGTCCACGCTGCCGTCCGCAATCAGCTCCACCGCCGTCATGAACTCGAGCCCGAAACGGAACGAGCCGCGCAGGTCGATCTCCTTGGCCATCACCGCATTGGCCGGCACCGGAATCTGGCCGCCCGGCAGATTGCCGATCTGCACCAGAATGCCGCCGCGCCTGATTATACCGATCGCACTGGCAAGGCCTGCAGCCGTGCCCGAGACTTCGAACGCGACATCGTAGGGGCGCGAGGCGGCCTGCGCCTTCAGGCCTTCCTCGCCGGCTGCGACATTCTCGACGTGTGAGGCGCCGAGCCGGGTCGCAAAGGCCAGCGGCGCCGGCGCGATGTCGGCCACCGTGATGTCGGTCATGCCGGCGCGGTGCGCAGCGAGCATGGTCAGAAGCCCGATCGGACCGGCACCAAAAACGATGCCGCGCTTGCCTTCGATGTTGCCGGCACGCGCGACGGCGTGCAGGCAGACTGCGAGCGGCTCGGCGAGCGCCGCGGCCTGATAGGACACATGATCGGGGATCTTCACGCACTGCGCCGGGATCGCGTCGAAATAATTGGCAAAGCCGCCCTGCATGTGCGGCGTCTTCGAGGCCGAGCCCATGAAGTAGATATTTTCGCAGAGGTTTTGCCGGCCTTGGCGGCAAGCGACGCAACGGCCGCACCAGCGCGATGGGTTGACGGCAACGCGGTCGCCGACCTTCAGGTTCGCCGCGGATCCCGCGATCTCCACGACCTCGCCCGAAATTTCGTGGCCGAGCACCAGCGGCGATTTCACCACGAAATCGCCGGTGCGGGCATGACGGAAATAATGCATGTCCGAGCCGCAGATGCCGCCGGCGCCGAAACGGAGGCGGACCATGCCTTCCGCGAGCTTGTCGAGCGGATGCTCGACCATGCGCAGATCTTCGGGGCCAAACAGGGTTGCGGCGAGAGCTGTGGATGTCATTTGGAAAGTCCCATGTATTTCGGCAGCCAGAGGGTCAATTCGGGGATGTAGGTGATCGCGATCAGTGCGAGCATCAATGGCACCAGCCAGGGCAGGATCGCCACCGTCGTGCGCTCGACCGACAGCTTTGCGACGCGCGCGAGCACGAACAAGACCATGCCGAGCGGCGGATGCAACAGGCCGATCATCAAGTTCAGCGTCATGATCAGACCGAAATGGATCGGGTCGATGCCGAGCTTGAGCACGATCGGCAACAGGATCGGCACCAGGATGGTGATCGCCGCCGTGGTGTCGATGAAGCAGCCGACGAACAGGATCAGGACGTTGGCGAGCGCCAGGAACACCCATTTGTTGTGGGTGATGCTGAGCATCCAGTCCGACAGCAGTTGGGCTGCCTGCGACACCGTCAGCAGCCAGGCGAAGATCGAGGCTGCCGTGACGATGAACAGCACCGAAGCCGTGGTCTCGATGGTGTCGAAAGTCGCCTTCGCGACCGTTTTCATCGTCATGGTGCGGTAGCGCACCAGGCCGAGGAACAGCGACCAGATCACGGCGGCGACGGCGGCTTCCGTCGGGGTGAACCAGCCGAGCGTCATGCCTCCGATCAGGATCACCGGCGCCATCAGCGCCATCACCGCAGAGAAGTCGAAGTACCAGTCCATCGCGAGCAGCACGACCAGGCCAAGCCCAACTGCCCAATTGGTTGAGAGACCGGCGACCGTCAGAAGCCAGACAGCCATCGGGAAGCTCAGTACGACGAGGATCTCGAGCCCCGCCGATCCCAATTGCGGCCAGGAGAACGGCGTATCGCTGCCCCATTTGTTCTTGTGCGCGAAGTAGGTGACGGTGGCCATCATCAGTAGCGTCAGGACGACGCCTGGAATGACGCCCCCCAGAAACAGCGCGCCGATCGAGACGTTGGCCATCATGCCGTAGATCACGAAAGGCAGCGAGGGCGGGATGATCGGCCCGAGCGTGGCGGACGCCGCGGTGACGCCCACGGAGAATTCCGTGGAGTAGCCGTGGTCCTTCATCGCCTTGATCTCGATGGTGCCGAGACCGGCGGCATCCGCGATCGCGGTGCCCGACATGCCGGAGAAGATCACCGAGCCGATGATGTTGACGTGGCCGAGGCCGCCGCGCATCCAGCCGACCAGCGCGACGGCGAATTTGTAGATGCGCCCGGTGACGCCCGCGATGTTCATGAGATTGCCGGCCAGGATGAAGAACGGCACGGCGAGCAGCGGAAAGCTCTCCACCCCGGCGATCATGCGCTGCGCCAGCGTGACGTCGGGAGTTACCCCGCTGACCAGGATGTAGAGCAGCGACGACGCGGCCATCGCGATGGCCACGGGAACACCGAGCAGCATCAGGACGAGAAAGCCTCCAAGCAACAGCAGCATGAAATTACCCTTCAAAACCGTCGTAGGCGCCGGGACGTTCGAGGATCGAATAACCCTGTCGCAAATGTTGCACCGCCACCTGCAGAGAGCGCACGAACATCAGCACGAAGCCGAGCAGCACCGAATAGTAGACGTAGTCCTTGGGAAGATTGATCGTGGTCATGGATTCGTCGCCGATGATCTGGATGTAGACCCAGACCAGCTTGATGGCGTAGCCGAAGAAGACGATCCGGATCAGGTCGATCACCGTCGACAACGCGCGGGCCACGAGGTGCGGCAGATAGCGATAGAGCAGGTCGACCTGGATGTGCCGGGACAGCCGCACGCACATCGAGGAGCCGATGAAGACCACGCCGATCAGGCAGTAGGTCGCGATCTCCTCGGTCCAGGCGTAGCTGTCGTTGAGCACGTAGCGGGTGAAGAACTGGAGGAAGACGGCGAGCGCCATCACCCAGAAGATCGCCAGCGCGACCCAGTCCTCGAAAGCGTAGATTCCGAGATCGACCTTGGGTGCCGCCTCTTCCTCGAAGGTGTGGGCGATCTCGTCCGCGGTGATCTGCCGGTGCGTTTCGGCGGTGGACATGGGTTACTCCTAGGAAGTAGCGGGCGTCATTCCGGGGCAACGCTTGAGCGTAGAACCCGGAATGACAAGTTAGTTTGACTGCGTCGAACTTGCTCCGCTCCTCATCCTGAGGAGCTTGCGAAGCAAGCGTCTCGAAGGATGGCCCCCGGCGACACCGGGGCCTTCGTGGTTCGAGACGCGCTTCGCGCTCCTCACCATGAGGATTGATAGCGCAGCAAGCGTCCGTTACTTCACCGCCTGAATCCGTTCCCAGTCAGCCTTGCGATAGCCAAACGTCTCGAACGCGACGTTCTTCAGCACTGTGTCGCGGAACTCGTTCTTGTCGACCTCGGTGACGGTCAGGCCCTTCTCCTTGAAGAAGGCGACCAGCTTGGCCTCGTTCTGCTTGATCTCCGCGGTCGCCTTGGCGGCGGCTTCCTGCGCGACGTCGGTGAATATCTTCTTGTCCTCGTCGCTGAGCTTCTTCCAGAGCGCGCCCGCTACCACCGTGTTGAGATGGTCGACGATGTGGCCGGTCAGCACGATGTGCTTCTGCACCTCGTAGAACTTCTTGGCTTCGATCGTGGTGAGCGGGTTCTCCTGGGCCTCGACGGTGCCGTTCTGGAGCGCGAGATAGACCTCGGCGAACGCGATCGGCGCGGTGTTGGCGCCGCAGGCGCGCGGCATCGCCAGATAGGCGGGAACGTCGGGCACGCGCATCTTCAGACCCTTGAGGTCGGCGCAGGTCTTGATCGGCTTGTTCGACGAGGTCTGGCGCACCCCGTAATAGGTCACGGCGACGATGTGGTGTCCGCTCTTGTCCTCATAACCCTTGGTGAGCTCCTTGAAGATGTCGCTCTTGGTGTAGGCGAGCAGATGATCGGCATCACGGAAGGTGTAGGGATAGTAGGTCACGCCGATCGGCGGAAAGCTCTTGGCCGCGAAGCTCGAGCCGGAGATGATGATGTCGACCGAGCCGAGCGAGAGGCCCTGGTTGATGTCGGCTTCCTTGCCGAGCTGCGAGGCCGGATAGACGTCGATCGCATAGCGCCCGTTGGTGCGCTTGCCGATCTCCTGCGCGGCCCACACTGAGGCGGTGTGGAAGGGCTCCGAGGTCTCGTAGACATGGGCCCATTTCAGCTTGGTCTGCGCCATGCCGGCATTGGTCGTAGCAAACATCGCCGCGGCCGAGACCGCCAGCACCATTGTCATCTTTTTCAACACTGACTTTTCCTCCATTTTTTCAAGTCTGCTTCTTGTTCGCCCGCCTGAAGTGGACGCGGGCCGCCCAATCTCATCGCCGCCGCGCGCTGCCGCTTTTGGACCGCTTCTTCAGCGCTCGCTCCGGTTTTGCCGGCGTTACCGGCGAGCCTGCCGATCGGCCGCGTGCCGAAGACGATCCTGCCGCGGTCTCGGGGCCAAAATTCTGCGCAAAGCGCTCCTGGGATCGTGCGAGATGATCGCGCATGGCTTCGCGCGCCGCCCGGGGATCATGCGCGGCGATCGCGTCGCGCACCGCGCGATGCTCGTCGAGCGCGGTGCGCCACGTGCCCGGGCTCTCGAAATAATGCGCAAGCTGCGCGAAATAGGGGTTGAGGCGCTGGTCGAACAACTCGCCGACCACACGCACCAGAACGGCATTGCCGAGGCTTCCGGCGATCGCGACGTGGAAGGCGCGGTCGTGGACCATCGAGGCTTCGCCAGGGTGTTCGACGCTCTCCATCGCGACAAGGGACGCATCGATGCGGGCAACGTCATCCTTCGTCGCCACGCGCGCGGCTTCTTCGGCGATGGCACTTTCCAGGAACTCGCGGGCACGCAACAGCTCGAACGGGCCCTCGATGACGGAAGCAGGCGCGGTCGCCGCAACCGCCGCGGGCTCGATCACATAGATGCCGGAACCGACGCGGATGCGGAGGCGGCCTTCGACTTCGAGCGCGATCAGGGCTTCGCGCACCGTCGGCCTGGATATCTTGAGCTGCTCGGCGAGTTCGCGCTCGGTCGGCAAGCGGCTGCCGACCGCGTACTCGCCGCTGTCGATCAAGCTTCGCAATTGATCGGCGACCTGGCGATAAAGCCGTCTCGCCTCCACAGCTTCCAGCGGCACGCTGGTCCTCCCGAAAGGGTCATGCCGGCAGCTCTCGCTGCCCGTGGCCCGCCAATTTTGGAAAATTGGTCTTACCAATTGACCGCAGCATTGACCGAGGACGGGCGCCATGTCAAGCAGCGGCCAAACAAGGGGAGAGACGACCATGCGCCTTGATCCAACGCGCCTTGGCCGCGCCAATCTCGACCGGCTGCCACCAGGCATCCGCCGCCCGGCCTACGACCGTTCGCGCGTCACGCCCGGCATCGTGCATCTCGGCCTTGGCGCGTTTCATCGCGCCCACCAGGCCGTCGTCATCGACGATTGCCTTGCCGCCGGCGCGACGTCGTGGGGCATCGTCGGCGCCAGCCTGCGCAGCCCTGACACACGCGACGCCCTCGCCCCGCAGGATCATCTCTACACGGTTGCCGTCCGTGCAGCCGAAGGCACCAAACACCGCATCATCGGTGCGCTACTGGACAGCGTGGTGGCGCGCGAGAGCCCGGCACGATTGGTCGAGCGAATGGCCGATCCCGCCATTCGCATCGTCTCCCTCACCGTCACCGAGAAGGGCTATTGCCACACGCCGCAGACCGGCGATCTCGACGAACGGCATCCTGATGTCGTGCACGACCTCAACAATTTCGACGCGCCGCGCTCGGCTCCCGGCGTCATCGTCGCAGCGCTGGCGCGCCGACGGGCCCTGGGCGTCCCGCCCTTCACCGTGCTGAGCTGCGACAACCTCGCCGCCAACGGCCACACCGTGCAGCGGATCGTGACGCAATTCGCCGCGCTGCGCTCGAAGGATCTCGGCAAGTGGATCGCGGATACGGCGGCCTTCCCCTCGACCATGGTCGACCGCATCGTGCCGGAGACGACGGATGGTGACCGCGATGCGGTTTCATCGGCGCTCGGTTTGCGTGACGCATGGCCCGTCATGACCGAGCCGTTCACGCAATGGGTGGTCGAGGACCGTTTTTCAGCGGGCCGGCCCGATCTTGCCGCGGCGGGTGTCGAGCTGGTGAACGACGTCAAGCCGTTCGAGCTGATGAAGCTGCGTCTGCTCAACGCCAGCCATTCGGCGCTGGCCTATCTCGGCTATCTCGCCGGCTACGAGACTATCGCCGACACCATGCAGGATCCGCAATTCGCGCGCCTCGCCGCGCAAGTGATGGAAGAGGCCGCGGTGACGCTTACGATGCCCGCGGGCACCGATCTCGCCGCCTATCGCGCCTCGCTGCTCAAGCGCTTCGCCAATCCGGCACTGCATCACCGCACCTGGCAGATCGCGATGGACGGCTCGCAAAAGCTGCCGCAGCGGCTGCTTGGCGCGATGCAGGATCGTCTCGCCAGCAACCTTCCGATCGCGACGCATGCCCTCGCGGTGGCCGGCTGGATGCGCTATGTCACCGGCCTCGACGAGAAAGGCCGCACCATCGACGTGCGCGATCCGCTCGCCGCCGAGTTCGCTGGCTTGGCGCGCGAGGCAGGTCCCCTCGCCGAACGATTGGCGCCCGCGCTGCTCGGCGTCGGAAAAGTGTTCGGGCCGCTGGGCGCGGAACCGCGCCTGCGCGAGGCCGTGACCGCGGCGCTCGGCCGACTCTACAAGGATGGCGCGCGGCGTGCGGTGGAGACGCTGATCGCGGCGTGACCACAAAACGGGCAGCAATGCTGCGTTGCGGTCCAGATCGAACGGAAAGTCGACGGAAGTCTTGCTTGATTTTTGCCTGTCATTGCCCCACCCGAGAGGCATGGCAAAGGACAGCAAGGTGATCGCCGCGAACGCAGCGTTCTACGCCGCCTTTTCGAGCGGCGATTTCGACGAAATGGAGCGGATGTGGGCGGACGATGACGCCATTTCCTGCATTCATCCCGGCTGGCCGGCCATCATCGGCCGGGCCACGGTCATCGGAAGCTGGCGCGACATCCTGCAGAATCCGGAACGGCCGCAGATCGTCTGCGCGGAACCGCAGGCCATCGTCGATGGCGACAGCGCGCGCGTGCTCTGCATCGAGATCGTCGACGGCACGGCATTGGCCGCGGCCAACCATTTTCGGCGCGTCGGCGACGACTGGCGCCTGGTGCACCACCAGTCGAGCCCGATCGCGCAGATTGTCGAGCAAGCTGAGGACGATAGAGCGAGCCACCGCGTCCATTGAGAGCGGCCGGCCCGCAGGCACATTCTACTGTGCATGGGGTTGTTTTTCAGTTTTTGTTTTGCGCCTCACCCTAACCCGGACAGATCATCCAGCACGACCCGCGCCTGGCTAAAATCGTCGTCCCGGAAGAACATGCTCCTGGTGATGAGCACGGGAATATTCGCCCTTGAGGCCGCGATCAGGCCGTTGGCGGAATCCTCGATCGCGACGCAGTCGGACGCGTTGAGCTTCAGCCGCGCCAGGATCTCGACATAGACATCCGGCGCAGGCTTTTTATGCCGCACGTCATCCCCGGCGACGATCGCATCAAAATCCGCGGCCCAGCCCTTTCCCAGCGCCCGCGACAGCAGCGCATCGATGTTGGCGTGCGACGTGGTCGTCGCGATCGCGAGCCGCTGGCCGCGCGCCTTGGCAGCAGCGAGCAGATCCATCACTCCGGGCCGCAAGGGGCAGCAGCCGGTCTCGACCAGTTCGGCATAATGCGCAGTCTTGATGCGGTGGAGTTCCGCGATGTCCACATCGGACAATGGCGCGGCGATCCTCAGCCTGTCATGGTGAGCCCGGATCCGTTCCTTGCCGCCGGTGACCCGCAGCAGGTCCTTGTAGACGGCCCGGTCCCACTGCCAGTCGAGACCCTGGCGGGCGAAGGCATGGTTGAAGGCCCGCCGATGCAGTTCCTCGGTCTCGGCCAAGGTGCCGTCGACGTCGAAGATCAGCGCGGCGGCGCGGCAGACCAGCTCAGCGGCGTCAGATAGCATTATGGCTGGCGCTTCTGCCTGCATGATCGATGCGTCCCTCCTGACGGGCGACCATCGCCTGCACCGCCGGGCGGGACAAATCGCAATATCTTTTGCTGGACCCAAAAATCTCTTATGAGCGGAGAACGCGCTGCCGCGCGAACGGGAACTCCGACCTGCAAGGAAGACGTATGCGGCTCTTTATCCTTGGTCTCGGCTACAGTGCCCGGCACTTCGTCCGCCTGTTCGGTGGCCGCTTCTCGCATATCGCCGGCACGGTGCGCGATCCCGCGCAGCGGGGCGACCTCGCCGGCATCGAGGTGCACGCCTTCTCCGACAGCAGTCCGGCACGCGAGACAGTCGAACGCATGAGAGATGCGGATGTCCTTCTCATATCGATCCCGCCCGGCGGCAGCGGCGATCCCGCAATCACGGCCTTCTCCGGCCTGCTGGCGGCGGGCGGAAACCGCAAGATCGTCTATTTGTCCACGATCGGCGTGTACGGTGACCACGCCGGTGGATGGGTCGACGAGAGCACGCCGCCGAAGGCGGACCTCGACCGGACGCGCATGCGGGTCGCGGCGGAACAGGCCTGGACCGACACGACCGGTGGCAACGCCGCGATCCTGCGGCTTGCGGGTATCTATGGCCCCAGCCGTAACGCGCTGGTGACGCTCCGCGCTGGAACGGCCCGGCGCATCATCAAGCCGGGACAGGTGTTCAATCGCATCCACGTCGACGACATCGCGAGCGCGATCATGGCCGCGGTTCATTACCCGAGCGGCGGTACGTGGAATGTCTGCGACGACGAGCCGGCGCCGCCGCAGGACGTGATCGCTTACGCGGCGAAGCTGATGAATGTTACGCCGCCGCCGGAAGAGCCGTTCGAGACCGCCGAGATGTCGGCGATGGCCCGCAGCTTCTATGCCAGCAGCGCCCGTGTTTCCAACGCGAAATTGGAGCGCGAGCTCGGCGTCACACTTGCGTATCCGACCTACCGTCAGGCCCTGGATGCGTTGTGGCAAGCGGGGGAAGGAGGATCATGATCAAGCGTCAGCTCAACACGCCATACTTCTTGAACCAGGCCTGGGCCTGCTTCCAGGCATCTTCTGCGGCGTCCTTGCGGTAGCTGCCGCGGTAGTCGGCATGAAAGCCGTGCGGCGCTTCCGGATAGATCTTGAACTCGGCCGTCTTCTTGTGCTGCTCGAGCGCGGCTTTCATCTGCTCGACCTGAGTGACGGGAATGCCGGTATCGGCGCCGCCATAGAGGCCGAGCACCGGTGCCTTCATCTCGGGCGCGAGCTGCATCGGGCTCTTCGGCCACAGCGGATTGGCGGGATCGACCACGGTGCCGTAGAACGCAACACCAGCCTTGAGGCTGCCGCTGTGGGCGGCATATTCCCAGACGGTGCGCCCGCCGCGGCAGAAGCCGATGATGCCGAGCTTGCCGGTGTCGCCGCCTTGCGATCCCGCCCACGCCACCGTCGCATCGAGATCGGACAGCAGCTCCGCGTCCGGCTTGGCATTGACGATTGGCAGCAGGTCCTTGATTTCGGTGACCTTGGTCAAATCGACGCCCTTCCGAAAATAATAGTCCGGCGCGATCGCGAACGCGCCGCGCTTGGCGAGGCGCCGTGTCACGTCCTTGATGTATTCGTGCAGCCCGAAAATCTCCATCGCCACGATGATCACCGGCGCCTTGGTGTTGCCGGCGGGGCGGGCGAAATACGCAGGCATCTCCTCGGAGCCGACCTTGATCTTGACGTCCCCGGTCTGGAGGCCGCTGGTGTCGGTCGTGATCGCCTCGGCGCGCACGGGCCCGGCCGCAAGCGTGTAGCCGGCCGCGACCGCCGCGGTCGCGCTCATGAATCCGCGGCGCGAGACCGGGGCAACCTTGGTCAGCCCGACGACGTCGGATGTCATGGTGGTCTCGATCTTCATCGGTTCGTCCTTCCTGATGCGTGCCCCTGATCCTTCAGGCGACGCATTCGCCATAGTTGCCGGCGAAAGGCAAATCACCAGCCTGCGAGTGCGCCGCCTTCAGCCTTGTTTTCAGATCTTGTTCTGACGTTGTTTCACCGGCGCAGTCTCGGGCATGAGGCTCATCGCGATAAGTCCAACGATCGCTGCAAGCAGGAGGTACCAGGCCGGCGCCAGCGGATTGCCGGTGACGTGGAGGAGCCAGGTGACCACGAGCTGCGCCGTGCCGCCGAAGCTGGCGATCGCGACCGCATAGACGGTCGCGAATACACCGCCGCGGATGTTCTGGGGCAGTGCCTCGGTGAAGGTCGCGTAGAACGCAGTGAACGGCAGCGAGCCGATGACGGACAGGACACCGAAACCGACCAGGAGCGACAACGCGCCGGGCGCATGGACAATCCACAGGAAGGTCGGGTAGGTCAGCAGCAGCGTGGCGAGCTGCGGCCAGATCATCACCGGCTTGCGACCGAGACGATCTGCCAGCCAGCCCCCGACCAGCGCACCGACAAACTGGATGCCGTTGCTGACCAGCGACACGGTGAAAGCCAGTGTCGACGACACATGCAGCGTGTTCTGCGCATAGGTCGTCATGTATTGGGTGACGTAGGTCGAGATCGTACCGCTCGCCAGGATCATCAGCGCGAGTCCAATGATGCCAAGGTGCCGTTTCGCCTGCGAGAGATGACCTGTGTGCTCGACAGTGCGGGCACCGGCTTCGGCCTGCGGGATCGTCTCGGGCAGCGTCCGGCGCATCCAGAACCCGAACGGCAGGCACACCGCTCCGATCAGAAACGCCACCCGCCAGCCATAGGCGTCGAGCATCTCCGGCGCCATCGTCCTGCTCAGGATGACGCCGACAAGCGCGCCCGCGGTCGCGGCGATCTCCTGGCTCGCCGGTTGCCAGGCCACCACCAGCGCGCGATGCTGAGGCGGGGCGATCTCGATCAGATAGGCGGTGGTCGGTCCAACCTCCCCGCCCAGAGCAAAGCCTTGCGCCATACGCGCTGCGATCACGATGACGGGCGCTGCAAGGCCGATCGATTGATAGGCCGGCGTGAGCGCGATGGTCAGGATCGATAGCCCCATGAGTGCGAAGCTCAGCAGCATGGCAGGCCGCCGGCCGATCCGGTCGGAATAGATCCCGAGCACGATTCCGCCGATCGGCCGCGTCACGAAGCCGGCGCCGAAGGTCGCCAGCGACAGCATCAGGCTGCCGTACTCGCTTCCCGTCGGGAAGAAGGTATGGCCGATCTGGATCGCGAAGAAGCTGTAGGTGATGAAGTCGTAGAATTCGAGCATGTTGCCGACTGTGGCGGCCAATGCTGCGCGCTTGACGCTGAACGGCTTCACTTGCTCGATGACGGACGACACTCTGGCATTCCCGGGCTCTATCCTATTTCGATTTAACCGCCTGGCCGCATTGCGACGCAACATTCATTAACCGAAAACGGTGGTTCCCCCGTCCTCTTTTCCGCTCCCCGAGTTGCGGCCGATCCGCCTGCTCGCGCAATTCGAAGCGCCCCGCGCAACAAATGGGCTTTGCGGTGGTCTCAACGACACATCATGTTGCACGCACATCCCGCGCCATCGGAATTGGCGCGTACACCGCGGTCATTTGACGGAAATTTTCAGAAGAGTTGAACCGCGCGATTTACTCGAACTTTCTTCGTTACGCTCTAGTTCCACGACCGGAAGGTTCCACCTCTTTCGGGATCCTCATTATCAGCTGCCCGGATTGCGCTACCAAAGCTCAATTGAATTAAGATTTACCGACCTGGAATTGAAATGAACTTGGCTCGCGAATCGATTGAACTGCTGGAACAGGTCGCCCGGATCCTGTGGTTCGAAGGCGCCAAGCACGGCTTGCGCGACCGCGAGTGGATGGCGCTGCGGTTCCTTTCCCGCGCCAACCGGTTTTCCCGGACGCCGTCGGCGCTCGCGAGTTACGTCGGCACTACCCGCGGCACCGCCTCGTTCATCATCGGCGAGCTGGAGCGGCTCGGCTATCTCGAGCGAAAGCGCTCGGCCCAGGACAAGCGTTCGGTGATGCTGAGCGTGACACAACAGGGCAAGAAGTTCCTGGTGCGCGACCCCGTCAACGTCCTCGTCGAGGCCATCACCGTGCTGGAGGACGAGGCGAAAGTCAGCTTCCGCGACGCGCTCCGCCACGTGCTGGATCAGTCGGACGCAGCCGAACAGCGGCACCATACCGACGTCTGCAAGCGATGCATCTTCCTCCGCGAAGATCGCACCACCACGGACAGCAGGACGACGGCCGAGTTCAGCTGCCGCCTGTTTCGGGCGCCGATCGCGGAGGCGGAGGTCGATCTGCTATGCACCAGCTTCGAGCATCACCGCAAATAGAAGGCGGCCCTCGATCAGGGCGTCGCCTTGCGTGACGAATAGATGACGCCCCCGCTGGACTCGACCACCAGGCGTCCGTTCTCGTTTTTGATCTCCTCGATGCGGCCAAGGCCGGGCACCTGCTGTCCCAGCACCGCCTCGACGACGCCGTTCGGGCCTTGCAGGATCGCAATCCCTTCATAGGCCTGGCGGACCGACCAGCCCTTGACCGTCTTGCGCGGAGCCGAAATGCGCTCGGACGGTGCTACCGATCCCGTGATCTCGGGCGTCGCGGCCGAGGCCATCATTGGCATTGGCTGTGAGGCTACGGGCGCCGGAGCCTGGGCCTGCACTTGAGCCTGCACCTGGGCAAGCTTGTCGAGCTTCACCGTAGAGGACGAGCTCACCCGTTCGATGCGATCCAGATTCTCGCCAAAACGGCCAAAACGGTCATTGGTCGCCTTGCTCGATTGATCGACCGCGGTGCGCAGGCCGTCGAGATTGTCGGACACGCCCGACACCTGCCTGCGCAGTTGCGCCACCGTCTCGCGCAGATTCCTGATCTCAGTATTGGCTGCGACGTTGCTCTGGGCGGGCTGCGTGGTGAAATAGGCGATCACGCCGGTGCAGGCGCAGACGACCAGGATCGCAGCGACTGCCAATGTCGCGAGCGGCACGACCCATGTCGGACGCGGCGGCGGCGGCTTGGCCACGATCACGGCCGGCTTGATCACGGTGGGCGTAGGCTTGGGGATTGCCATCTTGTCGAGGCGCGCCTTGGCGCGAATACGCTTCAGGCCCTCGAGCGCCTCTTTCGCCAGAGTCTCATCGCTCGCTGCTGCCGACGCAGGCTTGGTGTTCGCAGCAGGCTTGGTGTTTGCAAAAGGCTTGGCATTTGCAGAGGGCATCACCGTCGGTGCCGCATTGTCTCTGGCATCGCGCGTCTCCGCAGCAGGTTTCGCCGCTGCGGAAACATCGGCGGTCGCGTTGGGACGAGCTGGTCCATCGGACAACATGCGAGAATGCTCCGTTCGGTTCGATCTTTCGAACGTTACATTATTTGCCGAAGCTTGCCTGAAACGTGCGCATCGAAAACTTTTCATCCCGCGCGATGCGACGTCACATGAGTCAAACGCGTCACGCACGTGGCGAGAGTGCGACTCGAAAGACACACCCTCGCCAAGATTTCGCCAAGCTGGAGTCGCCTCGCCATACATGAGTCGAATTGTCGCATGTGGAAAGGCGATAGCGAGAGTCAATCCCGGGTTGAAAACCCATCAATGTGCCTGAAGCGAAGCACCACGCGAAATGGCTGTAATCATACGGGGATGCGGAACTTTAGAACCGCCACGGTGCAAAACTAGTTCGAATTCTAAATCAACTGATACGATTGAATATACAAAGAAACAACTCGAAACGAATCAAGAGTATCAAGCACCTATAGCAAACGCTTAGTTGCGCACGCTTGATCGGAAATCGGCAATTGTTACGGTCCTACTCAAGTGATTCTCGCCAGTTGGCGAGGAGATCGACACAGTACAGTGGCGTTCGGACGCAATGAGCAACTTGGCGCAACTGTTCTAGGTCGCTTTCTCAATCCGCTCCGCGAGGTGATCCGCAAGACACCCGCCGAGCCTCACGCAGTAAGCGTTCAGTATCGAGTCGAAGTAGCAGGCCTGCGAGACGCAGGCACTGAATGCGTAGGGCTGCCCGCGAATATCGAAACCATAATAACGGTTCGCGGGATGGAATATCGTCAAACAGCACAGTTGCCGAGCCGGGCATCACAACAAACAACCGGCCGAAACAAGTGCGAAACAGGGGCGAAAAACTGATGTATATTATCGTTGATGATCGCGAGAGCGTCACGAACAGCTATGTCGGAGGGCTCGTTCGCGAAGGTGTATCGTCGATCGGCTTCTCCTCCGGAGAATTCTGGGACTGGCTGCAATCTGCGAGTGAATCGGATCTGGCCGCGGTGGACGCCTTCCTCCTCGGGGATTGCGACACCCGCGGAAGCCTGCCGCGGGCAATGCGCAAGCGCTCCTCGGCACCGATTATCGCCATGAGCGGCCAGAAGATGCTCAAGAACACGCTGGAGCTCTTCGAATCGGGCGTCGATGACGTCGTCCACGTGCCGATTCACCTCCGCGAGATCCTCGCCCGAACGGCCGCGATTGCGCGTCGCCGGGTCGGGGAACTGCCGAGGCCCTGCGAGACCAGGATCCAGGTCTTCTTCAACGGACGTGACCCCGAGATCGCTGGCCACGCCCTCACCCTGCCCCGCCGCGAACTGCGCATTCTCGAATATATGGTCAGCAACCACGGCAAGTGGGTTACCAAGACGCAGATCTTCAACGCGGTCTACGGTATCTTCGAAGCGACATTCGACGAGAGCGTGATCGAGAGTCACGTCAGCAAACTGCGCAAGAAGCTCCGCGACCGCCTCGGCTTCGATGCAATCGTGGCCCGGCGTTACGTCGGATACCGCCTCGACATCCCGGACGGCGAGACCATCGACGTGCCGATGCAGGAGCTCGACGAAGTCGGCATCCTGCTGAACAGGGCGCATACCGCCCCAGTGGCGTATCCGGCCGGAAACTGATCGGCAGAGCGCTGCCACTAAACCGACAACGGCCTCTGCGAACCACCTTCGCAGAGGCCGTTGTATTTTCAGCGACGTCGACCGCGAACAGAGGCGCGGCAGTACCGGCGCTGCGGCTCGCGTCTAAGTGCGATTCTAGAGGCTCGCTTCTGATTCACTCAGAAACCGGTAATACCCTAGGGCTTCTGCTGGAATTCTTCCTTCGACACGTAATTGAAGTCCTCGACAAGGACGTCCTGGACGACTTCGGCCTGCATTCGTTCGTTGACACGCTGCTTGATGGCCGTCGTGAGGATGGAGAGGTCGTAACGGGCGAGTTTTCTGAAATCGAGGCGGTCGTCGGCATAGATCCTGCGGAAGGCTTCATCGACGACGAACGGCTCGGGCGGAACGCTGAGCTGGTGCATGGTCCGCGCCTCCACCGTATAGACGAAGCGCGCGACGATGTAGCCCTGCACGTTGCCACTCTCGACCATCGGCACGCTCAGCGCCCGCGTCTTCTGGTACTGCAGCCCGTCAAGGTATTCGTCCTTTGCCGGCAGCAGGCTGCCATTTTCCTTCCAATAGGCCACGGCATAGCTCGTTCCCGCGGTGAGGATGCATACCCAGAGCCCGGCCAGCACGAGTCTGATCATGTTCCATCCTGTGCGGCGCGACCGGTATAGGTGCCATCCGACTCGGCATCCTTGATGGCCTTGACGATGATGGTCGCGACCTCGCGCACCGCATCGTAATGCATTTCCAGGATGGAACGGTTGCGCTCGAGCTTCTCGCGCAGCCGCTGAATCTCCTCGGTGATTTCGACCTCGCCGCCGAGGTGCATTCGCGCCCGCATCAGGCGGACGAATTCCAGCATGCTCCGGCTCTTCCGGGCGCTGAACTCGTCGAAGTCGACCTTCTTGCCCGTCGCGAGCGCGGCCGTCTCCTCTTCCACGATGCTTTCGAGCCGGCGGATCGCAGCCAGGAGGCCGCGTACCTCGTCCGATCTCGCCGCGTCCCCGCCGTCGTTCGCCACCTCGCCGCCGACATTCGGCAACAGCACGGGCAACAGGGCATCCCCCGACGCGGCGGCCGTCGTCATCGCCCCGGTGTCCACGGCCGGCTGTTCCATCACCATGGCCGCCGCGCCTTCTTGTGCCTGCATATGAAATTCACCCTTCAACTTCTGTGATCCATTCCCGGAACGTCATCCGGCCTTGCCCATAGTGTCCGGCCCCGCCGGATGCGCGGCAGCGAGCTGCTTGGCAATGCCGATGCCCTTGCCCTTTGCCAGCTGAGCACCAAGTTGCTCCGCCAGCATCGACTTCCAGACGCCGCCGGCCGTGCCTTTTCCAAAGACCTCCTCCGATTCCTTGGGCAGCATCGTCTCGACGAAGGTCTGGAGGATGAAAGCTTCGAACTTGCGGTACACCTCGCCGGATGCCGGCGCCTTGATCACCTGCACCGGCGCGCCGTTCACCGCACCCGACTGCGGTTCCGAAGCCTTCGCCGCGGATTGTTCGGCGGCGGCCGCAGCCTTGGCCTTGCCGACCTCCGCGTCCATCGTGGCGGCGAAATCCGTATCCGATGATTTCAACGCGTCGAGCTTCGCGGTGGCCGCGCGCTGCGTCGCGGGATCGGCGGCGTCGAGGACGTCGAGAACGAGGTCGGGTGTCGCTGTCACGATCATGTCTTGGTCCGGTTGGCTGGCCGTGGCGTCCACTCGCGCACGGTGAGGCTTGTTCCCGTCATCTCCTCGAGCGATCGCTTCTCGGCGTCGCGAAGCTTGTCCGCAAGCGCCGCCTTCGCGACCTGCTCGAACTGCTTCACACGGCGGCTCTCCGCGCGAACCTGGTCGAGCTGCTGCGAGGCCTGGGCCTGAATGGTGCGCGCGCCGACGCTGGTTCTGGTCAGACGCCGCGCGATCGATTCGCTCGATGATCCCGCCGGCGGCTTCCCCTCGTTGAGAGTCCCGACCAACCATTCCTGCTCGTCCTGCAAGCTGCGCTCCTGCTGCCGCAGCTGCGCGAGCTGCCACTCGGACAGCCGAAGCTGGAGCTTCACGAGCGAGACCATGCGGCCGAGCTTGTCCGCGCGCGACGTCATGACCGATCACTCCGCCAGCCACGAGGAGACGCCGAGCATGAATTGCGTCAGGAGCTCGTCGCTGGTGAGGTAGAGCAGCAGGAAGCCGCCGAACAGCACGAAGGGCACGGAGATGAAATAGACCGGAATCGCCGGCGTCAGCTTGTTGATCAGGCCGACCGCCAGGTTGACGACGACCGAATAGACGATGAAAGGGCTCGCGATCCGCAGAGTCAGCACGAATGCCTCCGACAGCCGGCCGACGAGCTGGTCGAGCGGCATGCTGCCGCCGAGCCGGTCGCCCGGATGCCAGACGTCGTAGGAGTTCATCAGCCCGCGCAGGACCTGCCAGTGCTGGTCGGTCATGAAGAACAGCGTGGTGACGGACGTCATGATCAACGGCACCAGGGCCGGCGCCGGATCGGTGTCGCCGACCGGCGTCCCCGGGATGTTGCTCAGCCCGATCGCACTCGCCATTACAGTGGCCATGGTCTGGAGTGCGAGAAAGAACACGCGACCGCCGAGGCCGATGACGCTGCCGACCACGAGCTCGGAACAGATCAGCAGCACGAGGGTCAGCGGCGCCGCGTTCTCCGTGAGAGGTTTCAGGACAGCAATCAGGATCGGCGTCAGCGCGAATGTCGTGACGAGCGCGACGAACAAGCGGACCTGGGCCGGAACGTTGACGCTGGAATAGCCAGGCACCAGCATCAGGCAGGCACCGATGCGGCAGAACACGATGAACGTCACCAGCACGCTGTCGGTGAGGCCGCTGATCACGATATGGCTCCGAGGGCCCTGATCTCGGTGCTGCGCGCGACTTCGACATGCGACAGGATCGGCAGTGTCGGGAAGACCCGCTCCAGGATCATCCGGACGTAGGGACGCGCTTCCGGGGTCACCGCCAGCACCACGCTGGTGCCGTTCTCGGTGAACTTGCGGATCGCGGCGCTGGCTTCGGTCGCAAACTGCTCAATCAGGCGCGGATCGGCGTCGAATTCGACGACGTCGCCCTTAGCGTCGCGCTTCAGGCTCTGGTGGAACGCCAAGTCCCAACGGTTGCCGAGACGGACGACGTTGAGCACGCCGTTGTCGGAGAGATCGCCGCAAATCTGCTGGGCAAGACGTGTACGCACATGTTCTGCCACCTGCTCGGAGCGGCGAACATGGGGCGCGATCTCGGCGATGGCTTCGAGGATCAGATGCAGGTTGCGGATCGACACGCGCTCGGCCAGCAGGATCTTCAGGATCGCCAGCAGCCCCGAATACGATATCTGCGACGGGCAGAGATCCTCGACCAGGCGCTTGTATTCGGGATCGAGCCTGTCGAGCAGGCCGCGCATGTCCTTGTAGGACAGGAGCTGGGCGAGGTTGGCCCTGATCACTTCGCTCAGATGCGTGAGCAGCACCGACAGATTGTCGACCGGCTTGCAGCCCTGACGCTTGACCTCGTCGGTGAACGCGTCCGTCACCCACAGCGCCTTCATGCCGAAAGCCGGCTCGATCACCTCTTCGCCGGGCACGTCGGGCTTGCCGTCCTTGTCGACCAGCACCAGCACTTCGCCGAGCCGGAGCTCGCCCTGGGCGACACGGGTGTCGTGGATCCGGATCTGGTATCCCTTGGGATCGATCGACAGATTGTCGGTGAGCTTGATCTCGGGAACCACGAAGCCGTACTGCTTGGCGAACTTCTTGCGGATCTTGGCCACGCGGTGCGCCAGTTCGTTGCGCGAGCCCAGCAGATGGACCGAGAGGTGCCCGCCGAGCGCTAGCTCGATCTCCGCGGTCTTGAGCGATTCCTTGACGGATTCCTTGGCATCGACCTGGGCACGTTCGTCGGCCTTGCGCGCATCTTCCTTCTGCTTCAGGGCTGCCTGCCGCCTCGGCAGCGAATACCCGACGAAGGCCATGACGCCGCCGAGCAGCAGGAAGGGCGCCGTCGGCAGCCCCGGCATCAGGGCGAGCACGAACATCATCAGCGCGGCGGCCGACACCGCGCGCGGATAGCCGCCGAGCTGCCGCAACACCGCCTGCTCAGCCGACCCCCGGGTGCCGCCCTTCGAGACGAGCAAGCCCGCCGACAGCGACACGATCAGCGCCGGCATCTGCGTTACCAGACCGTCGCCCACGGAGAGCTTGGTGTAGACGTCGGCGGCGCGTGCCAGCGTCAATCCGTGATGCGTCACGCCGATGATGATACCGCCGAAAATGTTGATCGCGGTGATGATCAGGCCGGCGACAGCGTCGCCACGAACGAATTTCGAGGCGCCGTCCATGGCGCCGAAGAACGCGCTCTCCTCTTCCAGCTCGCGCCGCCGGCGCTGGGCTTCCTTGTCGTCGATCAGGCCCGCGGACAGATCCGCGTCGATCGCCATCTGCTTGCCGGGGATGGCATCCAGAGTGAAACGGGCGCCGACTTCGGCGATACGCGTTGCGCCCTTGGTGATCACGACGAAATTCACCGTGACCAGAATCGCGAAGATGATCAGGCCGATGACGAAGTCACCGCCCATGACGAACTTCGAGAAGCCGGCGACGACATGGCCCGCGGCGTTTTCCCCCTCCCCGCCGCGCGACAGGATCAGGCGGGTCGTTGCGACGTTGAGCGCAAGCCGCAGGATCGTCGCGATCAGGAGCACGGTCGGAAAGGCCGAGAAATCGAGCGGGCGCTGGATCCAGAGCGCGACCATCAGGATCAACGCCGAGAGCGCGATCGAGAATGCGAGGCCGAGATCGATCAGGATCGGCGGTATGGGCAGGAACAGGATCGTGAGCATGGCCACGATGCCGCCGGCGAAAAAGGCGTCGGCGCCCAATCGTCGCGGGGTCGGCAGGCTAGCAGCTAACGTATCGGACATGGGTCACCGGCAGAGGATCCGGCCCGTAATCTGCCGTGCAAAGCTTACGCGGGGGTGGTGGCAGGGGGGCAGAGGCGGCCGGGACCGCCCGGATCAGAAGCCGCGCTCGATGTGCGAATAGACCATCTCGGTGAAGGTGGAGAGATGGGCTCCGATGAAGGAGCCAGAGACGGCGACGACCACGAGAATGACGATGATCTTCGGAACGAAGGTCAGCGTCACCTCCTGGATCTGGGTCAGCGCCTGGATCAGCGCGATGATGGTGCCGACCAGCATCGCGGCACCGACGGCAGGCCCGGAGGCGACGATGATGGTCCAGATCGCCGCCTGGACGATGTCGAGAGCATCCCGTTCGTTCATGACTGGCTGATCGTGAGACCGGGGCCGATCGCGACCTTCGTGCCGTTCTCGAGTGTTGCGATGGAGCCGTCGCTGTTGATGGAAACCGAAGCGACCTTGCCGCTGAAGCTCGCTCCGGTCGAGTCCGTGAAGCTGACGGTCTTTCCAATCAGCCCATTGGCCTGCGACAGCGATTGCGAAGACAGCAGAGCGTCGAGCTTGTTATTGGTCTGCATTGCCTGCTCGACCGACGAGAGCTGCGCAAACTGGCTCATATATTGCGAGGTATCCATCGGATTGGTCGGATCCTGATTCTTCATCTCCGCGATGAGGAGCTGAAGAAATGTGTTGTAATCGACGCCCGTGCTCGACGTCGTCGTCGTCGTGCTGGTCGACTTGCTGGTGCTATCGGTCGCGCTGGTGACGTTCATGTCGCTCTCCGCTGTCAGGCAGCCTCGAATGGGGAATCGATCTTGGCGCCGGCCAGGATGGCCTGCTCCACCGGAAACAATGCCCGGATCCGCTTGAGCGCCTCGAAATAACGGGTCGCCCCGACCAGGTCGTCGACCGCGCCAAGCCCAACCAGCATCTCCTGGCTCTCGCACACCGCGAGCAGAGCTGCGTGATGCTGCCCGTAGAGAGCCGAAGCATCCCGGACATCGGTCGGATTCATCAGCATGAGCTGGACGATGAAATAGAGCTGCCGCAGCGCCGTGGTGGCGTCCGAGGCCTGCATGATCTGCCCTTCGAGCAGGAACATCACGTCATTGACGAGCTCGACGGAGACCTTGCGGTCCACGCGCAGCACCGCGCCGTTGATGTAGACCCGTTCGCCCGCACGCAAGGATATCTTCATCAAAGTGCGTCTCGGATCAGGCGATTGATTTCGATGAGCTGGATCACGTCATTCGACTTTTCTTCGCGAAGGCGGTCGGCTTCCTTGACCACCCACAGCCCGATCGAGATGATGTCGGCGCGCAGCTTCTCCGGAAGCCCGTTTTCCGGGTGCGCGAGATCCTCGATGAAGATCGTCCACAGCCGCCGCACATAGAGCAGGCTCTCGACCAGATCCTCGAGGCTGAAGCGGTCCTCCTGGATCCGCTCGAGCCGGTCGATGCCGAGGCTGAGCGCCTGCCGCTCGCGGCCCCGCGCTTCATAGCCGCTCTCGTCGACGACCGCTTCATAGGCTTCAAACGTCATCAGGACAACTCTGCGCAGGAGACCGAACAACAAGACAAGGGTTACGCGCCTTACGAAGGAGCTGGACTTAGAGATAGTTGATGAGGCTGATCTTCTGGAGCTGCGAGGTGAGCGCAAGTGCCGTCTGGATCTGCGTCTGCAAGGTGTTGACCCTGACCGATGCTTCCGTCGGATCGACCTTCTCTATACCGACGATCTGATTGTTCAGAATATCCTGCTGCGTCTTGAGCTTGTCGGTTGCGGAGGTGATCCGCTGCTGGACCGTGCCGATGTCGCCGCCGAGGGTAGCAAGGTCAGTGATGGCGTTTCCGACAAGGCCGATGGCCTTGTCCACGACAACCTGGAACGTCGCTTGGTCCAGGTTCGCGTTCCCGAGATCTGCCATCATGGTGTAGGCCTCGGCGAGCTTGCGGAAGCCTGTCTGATTGGCGCTGACGGAGGTATCGGCGATCTCGGTCGTGGAGATCCGGCTTTGCATGACCTGGTCGGTAGCCGATGACCAATTGGTGTTCCAGGCCGGGCTCGCGAACTCCGCATCGAAGGTGGTGTCGAGGAAGGTCTGCATCTGGGCCGGGGTGATGGTGTTCACGCTGGGCGATGATTGCGAGAAGCCGAAGGTCGCAAGAAAGTCGGCGTCGACCTGGTTCTTGCTGGCCGAGCCCGCGGTGTAGGCCGTGATCGGCGTGTTCTGCGTGTTGATGCCCGAGAAGAGAGACGAGCCGTTATAGGAGACGTTCAGCGCGCCAATCAGATCCTGGAGGTTTGAGGACGCAGGCGGCAGGATGATCCGCCCACCGCCGTCGGTGCTGCGCGCCGCGATCAGGTCCTTGAGGAAGTCCGTTGCGGTCGAACCAAGCTGGGTGATGCGGCTCTGCGTGATGTCCAGGCGTCCCGAGACCAGCCCGTTGGTATCGACGAGCTGATCGGCGAAGCTCAAATCCGCCCGCAGGGTGACGTCGCCTCCCGTCGTGGCACCAAGCTCGAGGCCGACATCGGCGAAACGGCCAGTGGTGGCTTCCTTCGAGGCCTTGGCCAGTGCGGCCTGATTGTTGGTAATCGAGGACCTCAAGGACGAAGACAGCATCAAGGTCGAGATGTAGTTTGCGCTCATCATGACTTAATTTCCCACGGCGGCCAGCAGGCTCTGCAACATTTCGTCGACGGTCGAGATGATCTTCGACGAGGCCGAATAGGTGCGTTCGACCTGAAGCATCAACGACATCTCGTCGTCCATGTTGACGCCGCTGACGTTCGACAGCGCCGCCGTGCTGCGGTCGAGCAGCGTTTTTTGATAGGTGACGTTGGAGTCGGCGGTCTTGCGCTGGTTTTCGATCCAGCTCGTCGACGACGACGCGAAGTCGATCAAGCTGCCGTTCGGCTTGCCTTGCGTGGTCGCATCGAACGGTTGCGACGCATCCATGGCGCCGATGAGCTGCTGCAGCCGGGCCGAATAACCGCCGTTGCCGGCGGTATTGTATTGGTATGCGGCGTTGCCGCTGATCGCGCCATCGCGCAGCAGATTAGGATTGCCGCCTTGGGCGGGATCGACCGATGCGGCGACGGAAATCGTACCAGCGAGGCCCACCAGGACGGTGGCGCTCGCCGGCATCGCCGGTGCGCCGGGATAGGTGAAGAGACCGGGGACGTCGGGCAGTGTCGGAACAGGCGACTGGTCACTTTCCTTGAAGGCATCGACCAGGCCGCGCGCGATTTCGTCGAGCTGGCTCTGGTAAGTAACCGTATCATTGTCGCGCAGCTGCGCCAGGCCAGCAAGCTTGCCGGACTTGAGCGACATCGCTGAATTGGCGCCGGTCACCGGAACGCCGTCGATATAGACGGCATTGCCGGTGGTGCCGGCCGTATAGGCGTTCGTCGGCGCAAAGCTCACCGTTCGCGCCGTCTTGTCGAACAGCACGACGCCGCTGTCCGTATAGAGCGCCGCGTCTCCGTTGGGACGGGTCGACATCGTCACGCCGAGCTCCTGCGACAGCTGCGAGACGATGCTGTCGCGCTGGTCGAGGTAGTCGGTGATGTCGTCGCCGGAGATCGTCCCCTTCACGATCGCGGTGTTCACGGTCTGGAACTGGGAGAGCAGCCGATTGATGTTTTGAACCGACGTATTCATGTCAGCATCTGCGCCCTCCCGGACCGACTGCACGGTCTGGGTCGCCTGGTTGAGCGCGGTCGCCATGTCCTTGGCAGACGTGACCGCCGCCTGCGCCAGCGTGGTGTTGTCCGGCGCGTTGGCATATTGCTGGAGCGCCTTCTTCAGCGCATTGAGCTGCGCCGTCGGCGACTGGTCGAGTTCCGGATCGTCCACCGTGGCAGATGCGATCTTCTGGAGACCGTCAAGGATCGCGCTCTGCTTGGCCGACGTCGAGGTTGCGGTCAGCACGTTGGTGTAAAGACCCGAGCTGGCGGCGCGCTGGATCGCCGCCACGTAGACGCCGGTTCCCGGGAGATTGTCCAGGACGGCAATCTTGCGCGAATAGCCGGTGGAGCTGGCACCGGCGATGTTGCGCGAGATGACCGACGACTGGATGCCCGACGCCATCAACGAGGAGCGGGCGGATTCGAGAGCGGCGGTAAGGTTCATGATCTGCTCTTGCCGGGGACGGGCGCTGAAGAAATCAGCGCTTCAGGTTAACGACCACGTCCAGCAGATCGGCGCCGGTCTGGAACGATTTCGAGTTCGCGGTGAAGCCGCGCTGCGCCTCAATCATCGAGGTCAACTCGTCCGCGAGATCGACGTTGGAATCTTCCAGAGCACCCGACTGGATGGTGCCGAGCCCGCTCTTGCCAGACACATCGACCTGCACGTTTCCAGAATCCAGGTTCGGCGAGTAGACGTTGCCGACTTCGGGCGTCAGACGGTCGGGACTCGGAACGGTGGCGAGCGCGATCTGGAAGCTCGGCAGCGTGGTGCCGTTCTTCAGGACGGCGGTGACCACACCCTTGTCGTCGATGTTGACCTTCTCGACAGCGGAGGGCGCGTTGCCGTCGACGGTCGCCTTGAAGTCGAAACTGGAGGCGACCTGGGTCATGGCCGAAAGGTCGATGTTGAAGGCAGCCGAACCACCGGGGATCGCCACCGTAAGCGATGTCGCGCTCGGCGGCGGGCCGACCAGATCGAGCTTGCCTTTTCCGGTCGAGCTTACGTCGAACTTGAACGTCGTGGCAGCGCCGTGCACTGTAAGCACGTTGCCCGCGGGATCGTAGACCTCGACGTCCCACGTATTCGCGCCGGTCTTGGCCGCATAGACGTCGAGCGTCACGGCGTTGCCGATGTTGTCGTAGGTCACCATCGACGTCTTCGACGTGTAGTTACCCGGGCCCGCCGCAGCGGCCGGTGCAGCAACGATTGCCGCACTCGGATCCAGGTTGGCGGCCACGGTGGCCTTGGTCGAGGGTGACGCCTGCAGCGCCATCTGATTGACGTTGATGACCTGCAGGTTGCCGAAACCGTTGGCGGAAGTGTTGGGCACGGCGCCGTTCTGGATGTTGTAGCCCATCAGCTGGAAGCCGGCGGCGTTGACGAGGTTGCCCGTGTTGTCTGGCACGAACGCACCGGCGCGCGTCAGGAAGTTGTTGCCGTTCGGATCCTGCACGACGAAGAAGCCGTTGCCCTGGACCGCGAGATCCGTCGCCGAGGTCGTAAATTGGTAATTGCCGGCATCGCTGATCGCGTAGCGCACCGTGGTCTCGACCGCGCCGGAATCGTAATTGCCCGAGCCGCTCTTCAGGATCAGCGAGGAAAACTCGGTCGAAGCCCGCTTGTAGCCGGTGGTGTTGACGTTCGCGATGTTGTCCGAAACCGTCGACAGCTTGTTGGACTGCGCGCTCATCCCGGAAACGCCGGTGCGCATAACACCATACAGGCTCATGAATTGGGCTCCTTTGGTAGGTTGCGGTTACAATGGAGGCTGTTGCTTGCGCGGGGCTGATGATTGGGAGCGATACACAATTTGATGTCGGCTCCTTAGGTCGTCTTGGGCTGACAGAACGAGCGCGCCTTGTCGGTCCACGCGCCGAAGCCGCTGGAGACGAGATGCGCAACGATGTGGCAGACGTAGCGCTTCTGTGCCGGCTGGTTGTTGGGGCCTGCATTGTAGCGGGCGACTGCCATGGTCCAACTGCCCTCGCGCTGCTTCAGCTCCTTCAGGAAGCGCGCGGCGTAGTCGACATTCCCTGCGGGATCGAACATCGCCCGGACCGAGGCGAACTTGTCGCCGTGATAGTAATGATTGATCTGCATGCAGCCGAGGTCGATCAGCTTGATCCCCTTGGCTCGCATGGCCTCGAAGTTGGCGATCGCGTCGTTCATGTCCTTGGCGAACACGGTCTGTCCTTCGGCGCCGAGCGCGTAAGGATGAAGTGCGCCGCGCCGCCCCGTCTCGGTCAGGCCGACCGCGTAGAGAATGCCGAGCGGAATTCCGTGCTGCCGGGACGCACGCGCCATCTCGCGCTCGCACGGGCGCGAATTGTCGGTCGCAGCGGTCGCGACGCCGGCGTTACAGATAAACAGGGCCGCGACGAAGCTGCGGCGCCACGTCCTGGTCATGACGCGTCTCCTCGTTGGACCGGCGCTCCTGTCGGGCCTGCTTCGCGCCGCCGTCCGCTTGTCCCGACGAATTGCTCGTACCGTCGAACGTGCCTTGCGACTGCGGCGATGGCTGTTGCTGGCTCGAGAGCTGCGGCTGCGACTGACCGGAGCCGCTCTGGAATCCATCCAGCGAGCCGTGCTGGACGGGCGCGACGTCGGCGACGTAGCCCGCCGACTGCATCAGATCGCGGATCGAATCGCGCTGCTGATCCAGCATCTGGCTCGTGTCCTTGCGCTCGGCGGCGAGGTGGACGGACACCTCGTTGCCGACGAGACGAAGGCGCACGGTGACATTGCCGAGCGCGGGCGGCTCGAGATTGATGGTCAGGATCTTGAGCGGCTGATCCGGCGCATTGACTTGGGACGCTGCAAGATCCGGGGCCGCGGACGCCGCCGGTGCCGCAGATTCCTTCAGCTCGACGACGACGGCGTTGGCAACTTGTTGCGGCGCATTGAATTGCGCCGGCGGCAGATGGGTTTCTTGCTGGACCACGGTGACCTTAGTCGTCTCGGGCAATGGGTCCCGCGCCGAAGCCTTGGCGGCACGCTCGACATTGGCCGCGACGGTCTCAAAGCCGGGTGCCGTTGCTTTCGGCGATGGCTCACTGCCGTCCGTCGATGTCGCCCGGGCGCTGGTCGCCGCGTGCGAATCCGCGGCCTGCGAATGCGCGCCGGTCGGAGCCACGAGAGATGGGGGCTCGGCTGTCGTCGCCTTCGCCGTACCAATGGCCTGAACGTCGCGCTTCGTCGTGGAAGACCGCTCGTCGCGCCCGGACGCATCCTTCTTGTCGCCGGCCGGGGCTTGCATCTGCGGCTGCACGACCGGCGGCCCGGCGACGATCTCCTGCCCGATGATCCCGGCGATGCTCGATCGGCTCTGGACGTCGGCCTGCTCGGTATGATCGAGGGGTCCATGTTTCCCGGACGACTTGTCGGTCTTTTTGTCGGAAGGTTTTTCGGTGGTCTCTTCGCTGGATCTGGGCTCTTCGACCGCCGCGATACGTTGGTGCACCGTCTCGTCGCTCGCGTTGTCCTTCCCGCTCTGATGCGCCGGGCGCGTCCGCAGCGTTCCGGCTTTCACGGCCGTGTCGCTGCCCTCGTCGTTGAGCGCGCGCTTCGCAAGATTCGAGACGGTATGCAGCAGATCGTTGAAGGACGAGTCCGCCTGCGCTTTCGTCCCGGCGCTCTTGCCGGAGCGCGATGTGCCCCGCATGTTGAGGCTTTCGGCGAGACTCGAAAAGACCTGTCCGGAGGTTCCACTGAGCTTCGTCATGGGCGGCGATCCCTGGTGAGAAGTTCGAGCTCGCCGAGCTGCCTCTGCGCGCGCGCAAGCGTTGCAGTCGACGACGCCAGATCGACACGCGCCGGCGTGACCGGAGGCTTGTCGGCTGCGGCGGCGGATCCGCCGGCGAACGGCTTGCGAACGTCGAGTGCGAGCTGCACCGTTGCATTCAGAAAGGGAATGTCGCGCTCGGGCAGCTTCGACCGGTCGAGCGCCTTCAACTCGGCGAGACCGCCGTCATATTCGTCGGCGAGCGCCCGCGCCACGCCGCGGAACAAATGCGCCCGCTCGCGCTCCGCCGAGGCGTCGGCGCTGAGAGTCAGGGCACGCTCGCCGGCAAGCCGGGTCACGGCCAGCCCTCCCCGCACCATCGCGGTCCGCGCAATCACGAGATAGAGCTTGAGGCGGCTCGCGCGGTCGATCTGCTCCAGCAGGGTGGTGATCCGCGCAAACCGGCGCTCGTCGAGCGCGAGGGTCGACTGCGTCAGGCCCGTGGAAAAACGCTGCCAGAAGTCCCCGGCATAGACCGAGTTGTGGTAGTGCCTGATATAAGCCAGCGCCAGGAACTCGAACTTGTCGAAATCCTCGGCTTGCCCGACCAACAGGATCTCGCGCCGCAGCGCTGCCTCCTCCACCAATGTGCCCGGCAAGAGCAGGCGCGCGTCATCCAGGCGCTCGATTGCAAGCGATGCCTCGGCGCGTGCGAACAGCGCGCCCTGGACCAGCGCGACCTGCCCGCCCAGGCCCGACGGAATCGTCCGCGGCTTGACGTCCTTGAGCAGCTCGCGCGCTTCGTCCTGACGACCCTCGACATAGGCAAGCGCGCCATCGAACAGCCGTCCATCGACGTTCAGCTTGTCGCGCGGCAGCTTGCGGATGATTTGCGGCGCGCCGCCGCTGAGCAGGTAGATGACAGCGGCCTGGCCGTTCTGCGGGTTGCTCCACACGCCCGGATCGGCGGCAAGAAATTTTTCGCCGATCTGCCGGATCAATGCGCCGTGGCTACCGTGTGCTGCGGTATCGCCATTGGCGATGCCGTCTTGCACGGCCTGCAACGCCCGAACGAGCTCATATGGCTCGACCGACGCCGGTGCCGGTTCGGCGAATGCACCTGCCGCCGTGAACGGCAGCAGCATCAGCAGCGCGGCGCGGAGAAGAGGCCTGGTCAAGGACGCTTCTCCCGGACCATGATCTCGATCCGACGATTCTGCGCGGCCGCGGGATCGTCTTGAAGTTTCGGCCGCCGGTCGGCGTAACCCTCGACATGCTCGATCCGCTGCGCATCGACGCCGGAGCGGACCAGCATGTAATAGGCCATCTGCGCACGGGCCGTCGACAGCCGCCAGTTGTCGTAGGTCTCCGAACGGTACGGCCGGTTGTCGGTGTGGCCGCGGACGATGATCAGGCCGGGACGCTTTGTCAGCAGCGGGCCGATCTTGTCGATCACACGGATGAGCTCGGGCCGCGGCTCGGCCGAGCCGACCGCGAACATGCCGAAATTCGCATCGTCGGTCAGGCTGATCAGCAGGCCTTCCTCGACCTGACGCACCTCGGCCACCGGTCCCGCGCCGGCCTTGACGTCCGACAGCGCATCCGCGATCGCCAATTGAAGCTGCTTGAGCGCTAGTTGCTGGGCCTGAGCCGCGTCGCGCGGCTCGGATTCCTTCGTCGTGTCGTTGGGACGCGGCTGCGCGGCGGCATTGGCTTGATTACCAGCCTGGGCGCCCGGCTGCGCGCTCCCTTCGCGTGAGGCCTGCGACGCCGCGGGCCCCGGCGGCAGCAGAGGCGACAGGCTTGCGGACGACGCATCGGCGTTCGCAGCGACACTTCCGCCGGCATCGTCCTGCCTGGGTCGGCGTGCCTGCGGCTCGACCTGGCCCGTGCCGGACGCAGTGTCACGCGCGAGTGAATTCGGCTTAGGCTCGAGCTCTGGCTTGGGCTTGGGCTCGGCCTCGATGATGCGATCGGCATCTTTGGCTGCCTGCGGCGCAAGCTTCCAATAGCCTGGATCGAACGGGTCGCGGTAAGCGTCGCCTCCCTTGAGGCCATCCTCCTCGGCGGACGTCAGAGCGCCGGCGCGCCGCTGCCCCGAGGCCTGGTTCGCGCTGCTGGCGATCTCGGCAAGCGTCGTATAGGGATCACGGAACAGGACCTTCTCCTCGTAGAAGGGCGGCTTCTCGGCCGTGGGAGAGTCACCGCGACGTTCCTCGCTCGGTCCTCCCGGCTGGCGCCTGCCGTCCTGGCCGTCGAACGACGACGGCTCTTTCTTGGAGAGATCCTTGAGACCCTTCGGGGCAGGTGCGTTTTCCGCGAGCTTGATCGGATTGAAATAGCTCGCGACCACCTGCTTCTGATCCTGGTTGAGCGCATTGATCAGCCACATCACCAGGAAGAACGCCATCATCGCGGTCATGAAGTCCGCATAGGCGATCTTCCAGACGCCGCCGTGCGGCTTCTCGTCGTCGAAGGCGCTGCGCCGGCGGATGATGACGAGTTCTGACTTGACCTCATTCATGACGGACTACCGGCGCGCCTCTTTCAGGCGCTCGCTCCAGGCCGAGATCTGCGTCTCTATCACCGTCTGGTCGGCCACGACGCGAACCTCAAAAGTATCGGCGGCCTCATACTCGAAACCCGTTCGCCGCGCCGTCCCGAGCTGCGTCTTCACCAGGTCGAGCAGTTCGCTCGGGCCGGTGACCTTGAATACCGGCACCGGCGAATTGCCGGTCAGCGCCGCAATCTGCTCGACCAGCGACCCGATCGCCTTGTCGCGGACCGCATCGGCGAGGAACGGCAGCAATATCCGCGCAACGGAGCTCGCGATGTTGGTCTCGATTTCGCGGCAAGCCGTCTCGAAGCCGCTGACGACCGCCACCGCCTGCTGGTCGGACCACTTGGCCCGCTCTTCGCCGAGCCGGATCGCACTGCGAACTCTTTCTTCGGCGATCCTGGACTCGCCCTCCGCGACGCCGGCCGCATGGCCGCGCCGAAAGGCGTCGTCCAGCAGATTGACCGCCGGGGGTTCCGCCTTCGGCGCCGGAGGCGGCGACTGAAGCTGCGGCTGCGACTGCGGTTGCGAATGGGTCTGAGGCTGCGGCTGAGGCTCGCGCCGGGCTTCCTTGGGCCTCGTCAGCACATCCTGGATTTTGGGCGGCGGTGGAGGCGGAGGCGATTTGACCCGCCCGTTCGCGTCGAACTGCGTCAGGAGCTTTCCGATTGCCGCGTTCATGCCGCCTCCTCGCGTCGCATCCAGTCTTTAAGGATTGCTGCCGCCTGCATCTGATCGAGACGGACGATCTGCTCCAAGCGCTTCTGCGGCGTTCGCTGCATCTTGCCTTCGAGGTCTTCGACCAGGTTGAGCTCGGCCTCCTCGCTGTCCGCCAATGCAAGGGCGCCGGCGGCCGACTCGAGCTGGGCAGCTTCCGCCGCCTCGGTCTGCTCCTGCGCCGCGCGGTGGGTCAGAATGCCGTTGACCGCAGGACGAAGTCCGAACCACACCAGCATCGAAGCTACGGCCAGGATCGTGACTGCGTTGATGACGCTGCCGAGCTGCTTGTTGATCATCTCGACGAAGCTGATTGGCGGCACCGGTGCCAGTTCGCGCGAGCCTTCGATGAAATCGACGGCCGTCACCTGGATCTGGTCGCCGCGCGCCTTGTCCAGCCCGCCGGCCGTGGCCGCGAGTTGGCTGATCTCGGCGAGCTTGCTGTCGAGGATGGCCTGGTTGCTCTTGTCGCCCAGGTCGGCAATGAGCCGCCCGCGGTTCACCAGCACGGCAATGAACAGCTTCTTCACCGAATAGCCGTCGCTCACCGTCGTCGTGGTCTTGGACGAGACCTCGAAATTGGTGACGTCCTCGCGGCGGGTCTTGTCCTCGCTGGAGTTCTTGGTGCCGCCGGCGTTCACCTGCTGGTCGGGAAGATTCTGCTGCACCGTGGTCGGCTGCGAACGGTCTGCGTTCTGTGACTTCTCGTTCTCGCGGACGTTCCGGACCGAGCGCTCGGCGCGGCTTTCGGGATCGTAGACGGTTTCGTTGATCTGCCGCTTGTCGGTGGAGAGCTGCGATGCAACGCTCACTTCGAAATTGTCGAGGCCCAGATACGGCGTCAGCGCCTTGCGGATGTTCTCCTGAACCATTCCGCCGACCGTCTTCTGCAGGCTCGCCATTTTAGTCGGAGCGGCAGTGGCCTCGTCCTCTTCGGCAAGCAGCATCGAACCGTCGGCGTCCAGCACCGTGACCTTGTCGCGGCTCATGCCCGGAATGGCCGCCGCGACGAGATGACGGATCGACTGCGCCGTGCGTGCTTCGATCGCGCCGTCGGTGCGCAGCACGACCGATGCCGAAGGCGGCTGCTGCGTCGCGCGGAACGACCCGCGCACCGGCATCACGATATGCACCCGCGCCGCCTTCACGCCCTTCATCAACTGCACCGTGCGCGCGATCTCGCCTTCCAGCGCCCGGAGCTTGGTGACCTCCTGCATGAACGAGGTCAAACCGAGCGAGCCAATCTTGTCGAACAGCTCGTAGCCGGAATTGGCGCTGGTCGGCAGCCCCTTCTCGGCGAGCAGCATCCGCGCCTGCATGGTCTGGCTCGGACGCACCGAGACTGCGTCGCCGGCAGTGTTGACGTCGAAGGTGATGTTTTGCTCGCGCAGCGCTGCACCCATGCGCGTCACGTCTTCGCGGGAAAGGCCGGTATAGAGCGTTTCGAATTCAGGCCGGCTCAGATAATAGGCGCCGCCCACGACGGTGACGAGAACGGCGAAACCGATCAATCCCAAGGCCATCAGGCGTCGCGGCCCAAGCTCGAGCAGATTGTTGAGCAGTTGCTGTACCTGCGCACGACTGAGCAGCATGTGACCTCGTACCAATGCGAACGTAGAGGACACTCTGCTGCCAACCTTGTCTGAAGGTTGTGCGAGACCACGAATGTGTCGGTTCGCCGGCGAGGCGTTGCAATTTTACAAGAGACTGAGTGACGCAATCGCGCGCATCGGCAACAGGCGGACGGCCGGTTGCGGTGCGATCGGCGACGGCATGTTGCCTGGGATGTGGCGTCAGGAGATCGATGGGGGCACGTCGTGTGCCGTCAGATCCGCCGTTCATAGCGGAGACCGTGCCCCCTGGGGAGCACGGTCGTTTTCGAAGCCGCGACTTAGCGGAACAGCGACAGGATGCTCTGGCTGTTCTGGTTGGCGATCGAGAGCGCCTGAACGCCGAGCTGCTGCTGGGTCTGGAGCGCCTGAAGGCGGGTCGATTCCGCGTTCATGTCGGCGTCGACGAGCTGGCCGACACCGCGGTCCACGGAGTCCATCAGGGTCTTGACGAACTCAGTGTTGGTCGCGAGGCGGTTCTTGACGGCACCGAGATTGGCGGCGGCCGAGGCCACCGAGTTGATGCCAGTGGTGACCTGCGCGATGTAACCATCGAGCGTGGTCTGGTCAACTGCCGAGTCGGTCAGCGCGGAGATGCTCATCGTGTCGATCGACGGAGAGGTCGAACCGGCCGTGTCCAGAATGCCGCCCTGCGCCGAGGTGTAGAGCGAGTAGTTGGCGGTGGTCACGGTGATGGAGCCGATGGTGGGCGTACCGCCGACACGTGAGTACGACGACACCAGGTTGAAGGTCGTCGGCGTGGTGGCGGTCGTGCTCAGCCAGTTGATGCCGTTGAAGGTCGCAGAGTTGGCCTTGAGCTTCATGTCCTGCTGGATCTGGGTGATGTCAGCCTGGATCTTGGTGCGGTCGATACCGGCGGTCTTGGCTTCGACCAGCAGCGCCTGGAGCTTGGTCAGGCCGGAGTCCTTGTCGCCGATGACCGAGGTCAGCGCGGTATATTCGGTGTCGACGGTCGCAGCCGACAGACCGAGCGAGTCGGAGACCGCGGAGAGCGCGGCGTTGTCTGAGCGCATCGACGTCGCGATCGACCAATAGGCAGCGTTGTCCGAGGCCGTGGAGACGCGCATGCCGGTCGATATCCGGTTCTGCGTCGTCGCGAGCTGCGAGCTGACGTTGCGAAGGGTCTGCAGCGCGGTCATTGCAGACGAGTTGGTGAGGAGGCTAGAACCCATTTTGATGTCCCTTTGGAGATTGAATTAAATTTGGGGACATACCGGACTTGCACCGGTACGGCAGGGCGGCGTCATGCCTTTGGGCTGCGCAAAAGCGTCAAGGCCCAACCTGTCGTAACGGCGACGATAGCCCGTGAAGCTTGTGCGAGGCTTGTGGCTCTGTGTCTTTGCCGCAACAAGGCGGCCGAAATTGCGGCGCGCGACGTCACGCCAAAACAAGAGGGGCGCGCGGGGCCAGAAGCGCGGGCCGCGTGCCGGGGGGGTGGGGGGGTTGGGGGACAGCGCCAGGATGGTGTGGGTGGGGTTTTTTTGGGTGGAGAGCGCCGGCCCGCCGCGCGGCGGCGGGGCCGGGG